>NZ_CP088081.1:2237152-2556745 GCF_021049305.1 Ideonella dechloratans | reverse complement strand
AAGAACCCACACTTGCGCCATGAGCACGATGAACATCTCTCTCCCCGACACTCTGAAGTCCTTCGTGGACGAACAGGTTAGCCAGCGCGGCTACAGCACGAGCAGCGAGTACGTGCGCGAGTTGATCCGCAAGGACCAGGACCGTCTGCAGCTGCGCGGCTTGTTGTTGGCCGGAGCAGCATCCGCCCCGGCGGCCCCCGCCGATGCCAGCTACTTCGAGGGGCTGCGGGATCGGGTGCGCAAGGCCGCCAAACCCGCAGCCAAGGCGTGAAGGCCAAGCCAGTCATCCCGCGTGAGCAGGCCAACCGGGATGTGGATGAGGCTGTGGCCTTTTACCTGAGTGAGGCGGGCGAAGCCGTGGCACTGGGTTTCGTCGATGCGCTGGAGAAGGCCTTCGGGCACATCGGTCGCCACCCGGCCACCGGCTCTCCTCGCTATGCCCATGAACTCAACTTGCCGGGCCTGCGCACATGGCCGCTGACGCGCTACCCGCACCTCGTGTTCTACGTCGAGCGTCCGGACCACATCGATATCTGGCGTGTGCTGCACGGCCAGCGGGATATCCCGGCGTGGATGCAGGAGCCCGACGGCGTGTGACGGTCGGATCGCCAGGCATATCTGCGTGCTCGCCGGTGTAAACAACAGGCGGCAACCGTCACAACCATCACCACTGTCACGCCGGGCAATCGACCGTGATGGTTGTGACGATGGTGATGGTCAGCGTCTATTGTTATGGTCGGCGCACGCATACATGCCCCAGGCAAAAGGGGTCCTTCCTGGCGATATTCCAATACGGGGGGCGCGAGCGCAGCATCTCGCCACCGTCCGACCCAAAAACAAGGTTTGCAGGGTTTGCGGTTCGCACCCGGCGGTGCGGGGCAGTGGGAAGAATGTCCGATGAACGCGGGCCTGTGGGGGATGGCGGCAACGCAGACGGTGCGAACCTGGGTGCGTACCCGGTTTGCAGGTTTGCACCCAGGCTATGCGAAAAACGGCCAGGGATAAAAACTCAATGCTGGCGCGGGTTTGCGGCTGATTCGCTGCCTGGATTGCAGAAATCGGCCCACGAGCCTTTGCGCACGGTCTGACGCAACAGACACAGTTCTACGTAACTCTCTGCACGCGTGCGCGTGCCTCACGGGAAGTTACGACAACCTGTGTCCGATGCGTCAGGCGCGCCGGGGTATGTGCAAGGGCCTCCAGAAACTGGACACCCTTGGCAGCCAATCAGACCACCCGGTACACCCGTTCACCGATGTCGTTGTGCGCCAGCACCACGTTCAGGCCGAGCTGCTTTCGCAGCATCCCGGAGATGGCTCCGCGCACGGTGTGGGGCTGCCAGCCGGTGGCCAGCATCAGTTGGAGACTGGTCGCCCCCTGCGGGCTGCGCAATACCATCACCAGTGCGGCAAGCTTGGTGCCAGGGCGCACCGGGATGCCCTCCAGAAGTTGGAGGTCGTCGGTGGTGTCCATCGACTGGACGTCATCCAGCGGTGCGGGGCGCTGCAGACCGATGGCTGCGTAGCCCGCGTCGGTCATCACGTGGCCGTCGTCGGCAGGCTCGATCCAGCCACGCTGCAGCAACGCGGCCAGTACCTTGACCCGCGCGCCGCCGCGCAGGGTTTCGGGCGGAATCACGCGCCCATCAGCGCGGCGAGTGGCGGTACGCAGCAACAGGGCTTGGGCTGGGGAGAGTTTCGGCAGTGCCTCCATCGTGGCCTCCCTTACTTAGCCTGATCGTCGAAGATCGCCAGCAGATCATCTAGTGCCTGATCCACCCGCCCCAGGTCACCGGCGTGGCCCCAGTGGATGGCGTCCAGGTTGTGGCCGAAGTGGTTGTCGGCCAGTTGGCGCAGCCGGGCTACCTTGATGTGGATGGCTGCGGTGCGGGCGAGATAGGTGTCGATGGCGGTGGTCTTGGTGTTCATCGCGGGGCTCCTTGGTTGATGGATGACGCCACCATTCACGCGCTGAACGATCAAGAAGCCAAGAAAAAGATGATGCCCACGGCATCGAACCCTCGTCTGCCGCCCTTCAACCTGATAAATTGCATCCTTTGCGATTTACACCGACTTTATGCCGCCAAAACCGCTGCTGCCGGAGCCCTACCATGACCGCTGAACCATGGGTTTCCGTGGACCAGATTGCCGAGCATCTGGGTGTCACGCGCGATTCGATCTACCGCTGGATCGACCGCAAAGGCCTGCCAGCGCACCGCGTGGGTCGGTTGTGGAAGTTCCAGGTGTCCGAGGTGGATGACTGGGTGCGCGCCGGTGGTGCCGATGAGCATGCGGCTCCGGAAGAAAAGGGCTCGTGATGACCGGCCCCATCGAATTGCTGAATGAACACGAGTCTGCAGCCCGTGAGGGCTGGTAGGCCAAAAGGAGGGAAGTTTGTCCGCCATTGATACCCTGATCGCCCAAATCAGCGATCCCCGACTGCGCGAGCGACTCACCGCAGAGTGGGACAACGCGAAGAAAGAAAAGAAATTCGGCCTGGTGTTTGAAGATCACCTGCCGGAGTTGTTGCCGCTGCACGGCGCCAAGCCACGCAAGGGCGATCTGGTGTGTCGCCGTCAGGGTGCGCTGAAAGATGTGTGGCAAATCCAGTCCATCCACGCGGGCGTGGCCACCTGCGTCAAGCCCAGCAACGAGGTCCACCCTAGCGAACCGACCCGTGCAGCGGCAGAGCCGGTGCAGTTTCCGGTGGATGAACTGCTGGTGGTGCGGGAGTTTGGCGAGCCGATCTTCCCCGCGCTGGTGCCGGTGGATGCCGTGGCCAACGGCCCGCTTGACGCCCCCTGGCACACGCTGATCGAGGCCGATAACTACCACGCGCTGCAGTTGCTGGATTACCTGTATGCCGGTCAGGTCGATTGCATCTACATCGACCCGCCCTACAACACCGGCGCGCGGGACTGGAAATACAACAACGACTACGTGGACGGCAACGATGGCTGGCGGCACAGCAAGTGGCTGGCCTTCATGGAAAAGCGCTTGAAACTGGCCAAGCGCCTGCTCAAGCCGGATACCGGGGTGCTGATCGTCACGATTGACGAAAAAGAGTATTTGCACCTTGGGATGTTGCTCGAACAGCAGTTTCCAGAAGCTCGAATTCAGATGATCAGCACCATGATCAACCCTGCAGTAGTTGCGCGTGCTGGAGGCTTCGGTCGGGCAGACGAATACATCTTTGTGGTTATGTTTGGTCAAGCAGCACCAAATCGACTTCGACTCAGTCGCGAATGGGTTTCAGGAAAGGGGCGAACCCACACAGGAAATATTCGTTGGGATCTACTTCGGCGCTCGGGCACGAATGCCGAGAGGAGTCACTCCCCTGGCTGTTTTTATCCGATCTACGTTAATCCAAAGACAAAGGCAATCGAAAAAGTCGGTTCAGCATTGCCTGAAGGTGTTTCCGTTGCGGAACAAATCCCAGGTCTCGTTGCTGTTCTGCCAATTCGCAAAAACAAAACAGAAGGCAACTGGCAATGGTCACCTGAAACGTTCAAAGAGCGTATGCGGCTTGGACGTGTACGTGTTGGGGGTAACGAAAAACGCGGTTTTGTAATTTACATTTTGAAGGACGGTGAATACGCCAAGATTCAACGCGGGGAGTTCCAAGAGGCCGGACGCGCGGCAGATGGTTCAATAATTGTTGAGGATGCCGACGCCAGCTTCGTGCTGGCCGTACCCGGTAGTCAATGGCGAATCGCTAGTCACGATGCCACTCAGTATGGCTCTCGGCTACTGGGCGACATTCTTCCAGATCGCCGCTTCCCATTCCCCAAAAGTTTGTATGCCGTAAGGGACACGCTACGGTTCTATCTCGAAGACAAACCCACCGCTTTGACGGTGGACTTCTTCGCAGGCAGCGGCACCACGCTAAATGCCGTCAACCTGCTCAACGCCACCGACGGCGGCCAGCGCCGCTGCATTCTGGTCACCAATAACGAAGTCTCCGCCGAGGAGGCTGCGGCACTGAGCGCACGCGGCCTGCAACCCGGCGATGCAGAGTGGGAGGCCCAAGGCATCTGCCGTTCGGTGACCTGGCCGCGCAGCAAGTACACCATCCTGGGCCGGCGGGACAATGGCTCGGTGCTGACCGGTGAATACCTGACCGGCAAAACCGTGGAGCGCGAGAAAGCGCGCAGCTTCACACAGATCGGCTTTGTCGATCCGGCACAACTCAATACACCGGCCAAAAAGAAACAGGTGGTGGCACTGATCGATGACCTGTCGCAGACGCTGGTGAAAGATCCGTGCCCCTTCATCGTGTCGGAAGGTCACAAGGCCAGCGTGCTGTTTGACCCGGCGGCCGCGGAGGATTGGCTGGAAGCACTCGACGGGGAAGAACACATCACCGACTTCTACATCGTCACGCCCGTCAAGCGTGTGTTCGACCAGTTGAAGGCGCAGGTGGTGGAACTGCTCGGCCCGATCCTGGTGCCGGAGGAAGAAAAGCGCCCGATGAGCGCGGGCTTTGCCGCCAACCTCGCCTACTTCAAGCTGGATTTTTTGGATAAGGAGCGCGTGTCGCTGCGCCGCGCCTTCCGCGAAATACTGCCGCTGCTGTGGCTGAAGGCGGGCGCCGTGGGGCCGCGGCCCGAATTGAAACGCGGCGAGCCGGAGCCGGTGCTGTTTGCGCCGGAGGGCAGCAATTTCGTGGTGCTGCTGGATGAAACCCGCATGGGCCGCTTGCTGAAGTCGCTGGAAGGTCGCACCGGCTTGTCGCGGGTGTTCATCGTCACCGACGCGGACGAATCCTTCAAAACCATGGCGCAGGACGTGCGCGAGGTGGCGGGCAAGGCCAACCCCGGCTTGGCGGTGGTGCAGTTGTACCGCGATTACCTGCTCAATTTCATGATCAACAAGAATCAGGACCGCGCTGCCGGTCCGGCTGGCACACAGGGAGCGCGGGCATGAAGGTCACGCTGTTCGATTTTCAGAAAGACGCGCTGGGCAAACTGCGCGAGGCCTTGGTGAGCGCCCGCAAGAGCGTGTCGCCGGATAACCAGCAAGTCGTGGCCTTCTCGGCCGCTACGGGCAGCGGCAAGACCATCATGATGACGGCGCTGTTCGAGGCGATTCTGGATGAGCCCGATGACCAGTTGGCCTGGCCGCTGGACTGGGCGCCGCAGCCCGATGCCGTGATCTTGTGGGTGTCGGACATGCCCGAGCTCAACGAGCAAACCAAGCTCAAGATCGAGAGCAAATCGGACAAGGTGTACCGGGTTAATCAGCTCATCACCATTGATGCGCATTTCGACGCGCCCCGGCTGGATGGCGGGCGCATCTATTTCATCAACACGCAGAAGCTGGCCGTCAATCAGCCGCTGACCAACCGTGGCGACGGACGGCAGCATTTGATCTGGGAAACGCTGACCAATACGGCACGGGCGATTCCGGATCGCTTCTATGTGGTGATCGACGAAGCGCACCGCGGCATGACCTCGGGCAAGGGAGCGCAGGCCGCGCAAACCTTGATGCAGCGCTTCTTGCTGGGGTACCCCGAGGTGGGCCTGGTCAAGATGCCGATGGTGATTGGCGTCTCGGCTACGCCCAAGCGGTTTCTGGATTTGATTGCCAATGCCGAACACACCGTGACCACGCACAAGGTGGCCGTACCGGCAGAAGAAGTGCGCAAGTCCGGCCTGCTGAAAGACCGCATCCTGATTCATCACCCGGAAGCCGCCACCACGGCTGAGATGGCGCTTTTGGAAGAGGCGGCACGGCGGTGGGGGCAGATGACGGCCGCCTGGGGCGCGTACTGCCATGAAGAAAAAGAGCAAACCATCTGGCCGGTGCTGGTGGTGCAGGTCGAAAACGGTTCCGACCGTCAACTCACCAAGACCGATCTTGGCGCAGCGCTGACCGTGATCGAGAGTGCCATTGGCCGTCGCCTGAACGAAGGCGAGGTTGCCCATGCGATGCACGACACGGGTGACCTGGACGTGGGCGGCCGCCGGGTGCGCAAGGTCGAAGCCTCGCGGATTGATGCGGACAAAAACATCGGTGTGGTGTTCTTCAAGACCAGCCTGTCCACCGGCTGGGATTGCCCGCGCGCCGAAGTGATGATGTCGTTCCGCCGTGCGGAGGACCACACCTACATCGCCCAGTTGCTGGGCCGGATGGTGCGCACGCCGCTGGCACGCCGCATCGAAAAGGATGCGGCGCTCAACGATGTGCATCTGTTTTTGCCCTACTTCGATACGGGGGCCGTGGAAAGCGTGGTGGCCTCGCTGCACAACGCGGAAGATGTGCCGCCCGCCGAAACCGGCTCCAGCCGCAATTTGGTGGTGCTCAAGCGGCGCGAAGGCTGCGAGTCCATCTTTGCGGCACTCGACGAATTGATCACGTACCGTGTGAATGCCGCTCGGGCGCAAAGCCCACTGCGCCGGTATATGGCCATTTCACGCAGTCTGACCATCGATGAGATTGATGACGATGCCTGGGGCCAAGCCAAGCAGCAGATCGTTGAGTGGATGGGGCAGCGCATTGCAGCGATCAAGGCGGCAGGCCAGTTTGACGCGGCGACCAAAGCGATCACGCAGGTTGGCCTGCGGACCTTGGCTGTCAATAACGGCACTGGCGTAGCTGAGCCGACTGCGGACTATCACATTGATGCCTCGGACGTGGACATTGATCGGCTGTTCGAAGAGGCTGGGCGCGCCTTCAGTCACGGTTTGCAGATGGAGTATTGGCGCGCCCACGCGGATCGTGATGCGCTGGAAGTCAAGGTAGAGGCCATCGTCCTGGCACGCAACGCGGCAGAAATGGCTATTCTCGAATCGTTAGCAGAGGCTGCCTTCGATGGTCTTTACGACCAGCACAAGAAGGCCATCTACAAACTCAAGGAGCAGCGGCGCGTCAATTACGAGAAGCTGCGGCTGGCGACGGCCAAGCCTAACGAAGTGCCATGGCATTTGCCGGCATCCATCGACTTCAAGCGCTCGCCTGCCGATCCGATTTGGGAGCGCCACCTGTACGTAGAAAGCAGTGGCCAGTTCCGTTCCGAATTGGGCTCCTGGGAGGCCGGGGTGTTGAAGGAGGAACTGGCCAAGCCTGAAGTGGTCGGCTGGTTGCGCAATCTGGATCGCAAGCCGTGGTCTCTGGAAATTCCGTATGAAACGGGTGGTGACGTGCGCCCGATGTTTCCAGATCTGGTCGTGGTACGCAAAAGCGGCAGCGAGTTCGTCATAGATATTCTGGAGCCCCATGACCCTAGCCTCAGTGACAACTTTGAGAAAGCCGTCGGGTTGGCAAAGTTTGCGGAAAAGCACGGCGGGCTGTTCGGGCGCATCCAACTGATCCGCAAGCAGTCTTCGGCTGGTGGCGAACATTTCGCGCGCCTGGAAATCAACCAGGCCGCCACGATCAAGAAGCTGCTGCTGATCGACAACAACCCGCTGCTTGATGATCTGTTTGCTGTTGCATCCAAGTAATCCCAGGGAGTGGAAATGAGTTCAAGTAAAAAGGGGCAGATCGAGAGCGCCAAGATCGTCATTGGCGAGGTGTTCTCGCGTTTCTGGTTCCGCATCCCGGATTACCAGCGAGCCTATGTCTGGGGCAAAGATGAGATTTCCGAGCTGATCGATGATGTGAATTACGCCAGCGAGCACAACCCGGAAGGGCAGTACTTTCTGGGTTCTATGGTGCTGCGTAAGGCAACTCGCACCACCGACGGGGTGAGCTTTGAAGAGTACGAACTACTGGATGGCCAGCAGCGTCTGACCACGTTAATGCTGATGCTGGCCTGCATCCGTGACCGAGTGACGGATGACAAGCTTAAAGCCGCTTGCCGTGAAATGCTGTTCCAGGAAGAGAACAAGTGGAAGAAGATTCCCGGTCGCAATCGCATCGTCTATGACATTCGCGATAACGTTGGCACCTTCATCGAAAGTTACATCAAAACTGATGGTGGCTCTCATAGCCCGGATTTGGTGGGCATCGCAGCCAGCAAGAACCTGTCGCTGTCGAATATGGCCGCAGGCTTGCAGACCATACATGCCAGTATTGATGACACCACCCGTTTTCCGTCTGAGGCAGACTTTGACCGCTTTGTCGGATATTTGCTGAACAACGCACTGTTCATCTATGTCTCCACCGAGGATCTGGACGACGCTTTCCGCCTGTTCACCATCCTTAACGACCGGGGCATCCCCCTGTCGAACAGCGACATCCTCAAGGCCAAAAACCTTGGCGCCATCAGCAAGGACAGTGAGCGCACCAAATGGGCCGAATACTGGGAGGAGGTCGAGGGCGAGATGGGTCGTGATGAATTCGACCGATTCCTATCCCTGGTGCGCACGATCTACGTGAAAGATAAGGCGCGCGAAGGTCTGCTCAAGGAATTCGACGAGCGCATCTACGGTGCCAAACCACCGTTGCTGGCGCTGGGCACTGACAGTTTTGAGGCTGTCAAAGCCTACAAGGACGCTTTCGACGAGGCAATCCAGTTTGATGGCCTGCCAACCAGCCTTGGCAACGCGTACCGCAACCGCATCAACGTGATGCGCCGTGGCTTGCCTGCCACCGATTGGATTCCACCGGTGCTGGCCTGGTATCGCAAATTCAAGGCTCAGAAACTGCTCGACCTGATCGAGCGCATCGATAACAAATTTTCGGCCGACTGGATTGTGCAGCTGACACCAACCCAGCGGATCAGCAACATGAACGAGGTGCTCAAGGCCATCGAGTCAGCCAGGACTCCAGACGAGGTCTTGGCCAGCAGGGTTTTCGATTTCGACTCTAAGCAGCTGATGGATCTGCTCGACGGTGCGATCTATGGGCGGCGCTTTGCCAGGTATGTGCTGTTGCGTTTGGAATATCTGCTGGCCAGTCATGCCGCACCCTTGAACTTGCCCGACGAGATCAGCGTCGAGCACATTCTGCCGCAGACACCGGGCAAAGCCAGCCAATGGCTCAAGGATTTCACCGATGCGCAGCGTGAGGTATGGCTTCACCGGCTCGGCAACCTGATGCTTCTGTCACGACGTAAGAACACGTCGCTGGGCAACCTGGACTTTGCCGATAAACGGGTGCGTTACTTCGAGGACCGAGTTGAAAGCTTGCCAAACTCCCAGCGTCTCCTGGCCTTGGGTACCTTCACTCTGGGTGATCTAGAGGTGCGGCATAAGGATTTGCTGAATCGTCTGGCCGGGTCATATGGGATCAAAGCATGACTCCGCAGCTGGTGGGCGGGAACTGGATTCTCGTTCGTATGTTGGCGACGGAGTTCTTGGCCCCGACTTTTAAACACAGCGCAACGATTCGGCCCAGGGAGTGAAGCGCGTGGCAACGAAGAAAACTCCGAAATCGACCCCCAGCTGGAGCGACGTTAAAACCAAACTGGCCGACTTCGACCGCGCTGGCCTGATGGGGCTTGTGCAAGACCTGTACGCCGCCAGTAAAGACAACCAGGCATTCCTGTACGCCCGCTTCGGACTCGGCGAAGATGTGCTCAAGCCCTACAAGGCCGCCATCGACCGCTGGCTCTGGCCCGACGTGTTCAAGAACCAGGACACCTCGGTAGCCAAGGCCAAAAAGGCTATTTCGGATTACAAGAAAGCTGTCGGGCAACCCGACGGACTTGCGGAACTGATGGTGTTTTACTGTGAGCGTGCAGCCGGGTTCAGCAACGACATTGGCCTGCAGGACGAGGGGTACTTCGACGCACTGGTGCGAATGTTCGAACAGGCCTTGAAGGCGATTGCTGCATTGCCCGATGCGGCGCGATCCACGCTCTGGGGACGTCTGTGCGTGGTTCGAAACATCAGCCACAACTTTGGTTACGGCGTAGGCGACGATATGGATGAGTTGCTTTCCGAGTACGGGGGCGATGACTGAACGGACAGCTCTCTCAACTTTGCAGGCCGAAAACGCCCGCCTGATCGCGCTTCTTGAATCCCACGGCATTGAGTGGCGTGCGCCGCAATCAGCTATCGTTGTGGCGAGGGAGCCGGAACCGTCCCGGCTTTCCACTGCCGAAAAGGTGGCGCTGTTCCGCCGTCTGTTTCGAGGCCGCACCGATGTCTATCCAGTTCGATGGGAAGGCAAGACCTCAGGCAAGTCGGGCTACGCACCAGCCTGCGCCAATGAGTGGCGCGCCGGTATCTGCGAAAAGCCGCGCATCAAATGCGGCGATTGCAGCAATCGCCTGCTGACCCCACTGTCCGATGCGGTGATCTACGATCACCTGGCCGGCGAGCACACAGTAGGCGTCTATCCGCTGCTGGAGGATGACACCTGCTATTTTTTGGCTGTGGATTTCGACGAGGCCGACTGGAGCGACGACGCGCGAGCGTTCATGCGGTCCTGCGAAGAGCACAGGGTGTTCCGGCTGCGCTGGAAATCTCGCGGTCCGGCAATGGCGCGCATGCATGGGTGTTTTTCGCCAGCCGGGTTTCAGCGCGTGATGCCCGCCGCTTGGGCACGGCCATCATCACCCATACCTGCGCTCGCACCCGGCAACTGAAGCTGGAATCCTATGACCGACTGTTCCCGAACCAGGACACCATGCCCAAAGGCGGGTTCGGCAACCTGATCGCCTTGCCGCTGCAGAAAGGTCCGAGGGAGCAGGGTTTCAGCGTCTTTGTCGATCCCGATCTGCGACCGTACCCTGATCAATGGGCGTTCCTCGCGTCCATCCAGCCGATGGCCGCGCACGATATCGAGCCGACCATCCTCCGGGCCTCGGGTGGCGTCCATCCGCTAGACGTCACCTTCATCGACGACGAGGACCTGGCCACGCCCTGGAAGCGCGAGAATACATCGGCCAAGAAACTGGCCGGTCCGATGCCGAAGTCACTGACCGTCACGCTGGCCAATCTGATCTATTTCGAGAAGGCCGAGTTGCCGCAGGCTCTGGCCAACCGGCTGATCCGGCTGGCGGCTTTCCAGAACCCTGAGTTCTACAAGGCCCAGGCGATGCGGATGTCGGTGTGGGACAAGCCGCGCGTCATTGGATGCGCCGAGAGCTATCCCCAGCACATCGCCCTGCCGCGCGGTTGCCTGGATGCCGCGCTGTCCTTGCTGCGAGAGAACGGTATTGCCTGTGACCTGCGAGACGAACGCTTCGGCGGCCAGCCGCTGGACGTGTCTTTCGTCGGCAGTCTGCGCCTCGATCAGGAAGCCGCTGTTGCAGGACTGCTCACCCACGATGCTGGCGTGCTGTGCGCGCCAACTGCCTTCGGCAAGACGGTCACCGCCGCCGCGATGATCGCCCGGCGGGGCGTCAACACCCTGGTGCTGGTGCATCGCACGGAGTTGCTCAAGCAATGGCAGGAGCGCCTGCAAGCTTTTCTGGGTGTCGCCAAGGGCGTGGTCGGCACCATAGGCGGCGGCAAGGCCAAACCGACTGGCAAGATCGACATCGCGGTGATGCAGTCCCTGTCCCGCCAGGGTGAGGTGAACCCGCTGGTCGAGGACTATGGGCAGGTGATCGTCGACGAGTGCCACCACGTCGGCGCAGTCTCCTTCGACGCGATCCTCAAGCGGACCAAGGCGAAATACGTGCTGGGCCTGACGGCGACCCCGATTCGCCGCGACGGGCAGCAGCCAATCATCTTCATGCAGTGCGGGCCGATCCGATACACGGCCGCCAAGCCAGCCGGGGCACCGCGTGATCTGGAAGTGCTGCCTCGTTCACGCTTCGGCCGGATCGACGTGCCGACCGATGCTGGCATTCAGGACGTCTTCCGGCACCTCGCCAACGATTCGGCCAGAACAGCTGCCATTGCCGCCGAGGTGCGCGATGCCGTCGCGCAGGGACGCAAGGTGCTGGTCCTGACAGAACGCACAGAACACCTCGATGCCATCAAGACGGAACTCGACAGCCTGCAACCGGCCCCGTTCGTCTTGCACGGAAGAATGTCCAGGAAGCAACGAGCGACGCTGGTCGCGGACCTGGATGCACTACCGCCCGACGCGCCGCGCGTCCTTTTGTCCACCGGCAAGCTGGTTGGCGAGGGATTCGATCACCCGCCGCTCGACACCCTGGTTCTCGCGATGCCGGTGTCTTGGAAGGGCACGTTGCAGCAGTACGCCGGGCGCCTGCACCGCGAGCACGCCAGCAAGACTGACGTGCGGATCATCGACTTCGTCGACACCGGTCATCCGGCGCTGCTGCGGATGTGGGACAAGCGGCAGCGTGGCTACCGGGCGATGGGGTATCGCATCAGCAGTGAAGATTTGAAGTGAGGTGTGAATTCGCCAGTGCCTGCAGCAACCCGCGCCAGTGCTCATAAGCTCGGGAGGCCGGTCGGCAGATGGTCAGCCACCCACCACCATCTACCCGGGAGAAGCCCCGCAAGGGCGTCTCCCAGAAGCGGGAACCCGAGAGGGTTCCCGTTTTTTTTCGTCCGTCCGGATCAGGGTGCCTCACCGGGGCTGTGTGTCGAGCTTGCGCAGCCGGGCCAGTGCCAAGGTCCATGCGGCCCCGCCGGCCAATTTGGCAACAAACATCAGCGGGACGTAGGCGAGGGAGAAGCCGGCGGCCAGCGGGAACACCAGCGAATCCACCAGAGCTCCAGCGGCGTTGGATCCGTTCGAACGCAGCAGCCAAGGACCGCGCAGCGCCGAAAAGACCGCCCAGTCCACCGGTGCCGCCGAGGTGAAGGCCGCCGATCCGGCCCACCCGATGCGGCCGGCATCCGGGTTGAACACGTAGGTCAATGCACCGGCGGCGATCGGCGGCAGCGCAGCGAGGACGGAGGCCGTGAGTGTGGCCTCCGGCTCCTGCGGGCGATGCCGGTCAGATCAAGGGTGAGGCTCAGAGGATGCGGTTCAGCAGCCGCAGGATGGGGCTGAGCCACTGGGTCAGGTCGCTGACTTGGTCGGCTTCGACGTTGCGCATCGTCGGTCCGCGGTCCAGCAGGTTGTCGACGAAGGGGCTGATGTCGGTCAGGCCCTGTTCCTGGATGCCCGTGCCCGAGAAGTCCACGATGGTCAGGCAGTGGCTGTCGTTGAAGTCGCGGTAGAAGGGGACGTGATAGTCGATGTTGGGAGCCGCATCCAGCAGCGGGAGCCAGTTGGCCAGGTCGGTGCGCCACAGCGCGTTGAGCTTCTGGGCGCGCACGTCCGGGTCGGGCTCGTTGGCGATGTCCGGGAAGAAATCGGTGTAGCTGAAGCCGGAGAAGGTGCCGTCGGTCTGGAAGACGAGGTAGCCGAAACGGTCCTGCGGGTACTTTCGGGCCAGTGCGGCGTTGAGCGATCCGAGGTTGTTGGTGTCCAGACCGGGGATCTTGCGGGCCAGCTGTGTCACCAAGCCCTGGGGACCGTCCAGCCCCCAGGCCTGACGGATGCGCTCATGCAGCGGCAGGGAGGGCGACTGCTGCGGGGTGTTGCCGCGGGGCGCGCTGAACAGGGGGCCCGAATCGGCCAGCAGGCTGCTCTGTCCTGACGGGGCCAGCACCTGCCGCACCGTCTGGTAGTTGACCGTGGAGCCGACGCCGCCGGCGGAAAAACCGCCCACGAGCAAATTGTCAGGCCGGCCCCAATGGCTGCGCAGCCAGGCCATGGCGGCGCGGATGTTCACCTGACCCTGGTGGTGCTGGACGCGCGGGTGTGCGGGGTCGGCATCGGCATAGACAACCAGGGCCTGGCCGGCATGCACATCCCCCGTGCAGTAGGGCAGGTAGACCAGACTCCAGTCCTGGGTGCGGACCTTCTGCAGCGGGTCCAGGCGAGAGGAGAACGGGGTCACGAGGCCCCGGGCCGCCATGTACTTCAGCGACTTCATGTAATCCGGCGGGATGCCGTCCGGATTGCTGGCGGCGTACTCGCCCTTGCCTTCGCAGGCGTTCTGATCCCAGCAGGCGCCACCACCTTCGAATGTGATGGCCACGTCGTGGTTCAGCGGGGTGCGGTTGACGAAGAAGCGGTAGGGCGTGCCGTTGCCGCAGGAGGCGCCGGAGGAGGCCGGCAGTTCCACCATGTCCCAGGTGAAGTAGCCCGCCTGGGCCCAGGGGCTGAGCAGCATGGCGCCACACAGCAGCCAGCGCCGCAGTGCGCTGGGCGTGCCGGTCATCCGCAGGAAGAGCGTGTGCATGGTGGGGTCTCCTCTCGTGTGTGTTGTGGGGGCGAAGACGGGTCAGGGCGCCGGAGCCGAGGCGGCGTACACGCGCGTGCGCACCTGGGTCAGCCGGGACTGGAGCGCGGCGTTGTCCGGGGGATGGCCCGCCTGGGCACGCCACTGGCTCAGGACCTGGGCCTGGGCGGCCAGGTAGGCTGCGTCTCGTGGATCGGCCGCCGGGGCGGCCTTGTCCACCTGGGTTTGGCGCCAGCGCACCAGGGTTTGCTCGCGGGCTTGGGCATCGGGCTCCAGTTCGGCGAGCACGGCGGATTTGAGGGCGAGCGCCTCGGGGCCGCTCAGCTCGCCTTGGGCCAGGTGGGGGTCGATCTCGCCGTCGATCTGACGGGCCAGTGCCTGGGTTCCGGGCCCGTGGTCCTGGCGGTGCAGCGCGTCCTGGAAGCGCTGCCCCCGTCGCTGGAAGCCGAGCCAGCGCGCGATGCGCTGAAGCTCCGAGGCCGCGTCGGGGGTGTCAGCCAGAGCCTGGCGCAGCTGCGCCCATTCCTGTGGCGTGAGCTCCTCTGGCACCGACGAGGCTGACAGGGCGGCGGCTGACGGAGCCGGGGGCTGGGCGGACGGGGCTGTCGAGAGGGACAATTGCCGCGCGGGCTGGCGCGGTGCGGTGGCGGCCAGCGCAGCGGGGGAAGGGGGCGACCGGTCTTCCGCCGAGGGCCATGCCCACAGCACCGCCCCGGCCAGGGCGCAGACGACCAGCACCGCGATGGCCTTGCTGCGGTGCGACGAGTCCGACCCACGGGATGGTGCGCTGTTCATGCCGGCGCAGTCTGCCGTTCGCTGCGCAAAACGCCATCCCGAGTTCGCATGGGCGGTGCGGGGTCATGCGCCTTGGGTACCATCTGCCCCTTCTGACTCAATCCGAAGGGGATCACGATGGCCATGGATGTGGTGGACTATGAAATCAAGGGTTCGGAGATGCAGTTCGTCGAAGTCGAACTGGATCCGGGCGAAGCGGCCGTGGGCGAAGCAGGCAGCATGATGTTCATGGACGCCGGCATTGGCATGGACACCGTGTTCGGGGATGGTTCCAAGTCCACCGGCGGCCTGTTCGGCAAGCTGCTGGGCGCCGGCAAGCGCCTGATCACCGGCGAATCGCTGTTCACCACCGTCTACACCAACCAGGCCAGCGGCAAGCAGCGGGTGGCCTTTGCCGCACCGTACCCGGGCAAGATCCTGCCCATGGACTTGCGCCAGCTCGGCGGCATGCTGGTTTGCCAGAAGGATGCCTTCCTGTGCGCGGCGCGCGGCGTGTCGCTGGGCATCTATTTCCAACAGAAGCTGTCGGTCGGCTTCTTCGGCGGTGAAGGCTTCATCATGCAGAAGCTCGAGGGCGACGGCCTGGCCTTCGTGCATGCCGGGGGCACCGTCGTGCGCCGGGAACTGCAGCCCGGGCAGACCCTGCTGGTGGACACGGGCTGCGTGGTGGCCTTCACGCCCGATGTGAACTTCGAGATCCAGTACGTGGGCAAGGTCAAGACCGCGCTGTTCGGCGGCGAGGGCCTGTTCTTCGCCAAGCTCACCGGCCCCGGCACGGTCTGGCTGCAGAGCCTGCCCTTCTCCCGCCTGGCCAGCCGTGTGTTCGCCGCGGCCCCGCAGAACGGTGGCTCGCGTGAAGAGGGCTCCTTGCTGGGCGGCTTCGGTGCGGGTGGCCTGCTCGGTTCCGTGCTGGGCGGCGACGACGAATGACCCCTGCGACCCGGTGCCTGGAGCGGAGCCTGCGGCCCGCCGGATGACATGAAGCTGCTTCTGGACTCCTTCTGGCGGGCTGCGGCCTACCTGATGCGCCCGCGGGTGCTGGCGCTGACCCTGCTGCCGCTGCTGATCGCCGGCGGCCTGTTCCTGGTGCTGGGCTACTTCTTCTGGGAACCGGCGGTGGCCGCCGTGCGCAGCCAGCTCGAGAGCTGGTCGCTGATCGACGCGGCCCTGCAGTGGCTTGACACCTACATGGGGGCCAGTTTCCGGGCCGTGATGGCGCCGATGATCATCGTGGCCCTGGCCGTGCCGGTGGCGGTGGTGATGTCCCTGCTGCTGGTGGCGCTGCTGATGATGCCGGTCCTGGTGAGCCTGGTGGCCGAACGCCGCTTTCCGGGGCTGGAGCGCAAGCGGGAGGGGCGTCTGTGGGAAAGCGCCTGGCGCTCCGGGCTCTTCACCCTGGTGGCCATGGTGGCGCTCGTCCTCACGGTGCCGCTGTGGCTCGTGCCGCCGCTGGCGCTGGTGATTCCGCCGGTGATCTGGGGCTGGCTCACGGCCCAGGTCATGACCTATGACGCGCTGGCCGAGCACGCCAGTCGGGAGGAGCGTCTCGACCTGCAGCGGGAGCACCGCTGGCCCCTGCTGCTGATCGGGCTGATTTCAGGCTTTCTGGGGGCCGCGCCCTCGCTGATCTGGGCCATCAGCGCCATGACGCTGATCCTGGCACCGCTGCTGATTGCCGTCTCCATCTGGCTCTACACGCTGGTGTTCGCGTTCTCCTGCCTGTGGTTCGTCCATTACCTGCTGGCTGCGTTGCAGCGGGCGCGGGCGCGCGCGGGTGAGGCGGTCGCTGTCGCGTCCGTCGCCCTGCCGCCCGAGCCAGGGTCTGCCCAGGGCTGAAGCGGCGTTCCTCTGTTCCACCTCATCCACACCGTCTCCATGAACTTCGGTCTCATCATCATCGGCGACGAGATCCTCTCCGGCCGCCGCCAGGACAAGCACATGGCCAAGGTCATCGAACTGCTGGCCGCGCGCGGCCATGCGCTGGCCTGGGTGCGCTACATCGGTGACGACCGGGAGCGCATCACCGTGGCCCTGCGGGAGGCGTTCGCCAGTGGTGACATCGTGTTCTCCTGTGGCGGCATCGGTGCCACGCCGGACGACCACACCCGCCAGTGCGCGGCCCTGGCCTGCGGACAGCCGCTGCAACTGCACCCCGAGGCCAAGGCCCTGATCCTGGAGCGCATGCGTGACGTGGCCATCGAACAGGGTGTGCCCTACGAGCCGGACCGGGCCGACAACGTGCATCGCCTGAACATGGGGGTCTTTCCGCTGGGCGCGTCGCTGATCCCCAACCCCTACAACAAGATCCCCGGGTTTTCCGTGGGGCATGTGCACTTCGTGCCGGGCTTTCCGGTCATGGCCCATCCGATGATCGCGTGGGTGCTGGATCAGCGCTACGCCGATCTGCGCTCGCCCGAGCACGCCGAACTGGCCCTCTATGTGTTCGGGGCCAATGAAGCCTCCCTCACGCCGCTGATGGAGGAGATCGAGGCCCGGTTCGATGGCGTCCGGGTCTTCAGCCTGCCCAGCGTGGATCACCCCGAACGGGGGCTGCACATCGAGTTGGGCGTCAAGGGCCCGCCCCAAGCGGCGGCGGCGGCGTTCGAGCATCTGCAGCAGGCTTTGGCGGCGCGCGCGGGTCTGCGCATCCAGCTCGCGGGATGATTCCAAAACGGTGCACCCAAAACGCACCAAATTGGTGACAAACATTCCAAAACGGGGCTGAGCGCCGGCCGGCACGCCGCCGGGTGGCTTGCCTCGGTGCATGTGCCGCCCAGGGGCGCAAGTCTGGACGGCCTGTTCGACCGAGTGGGATGAGTGGGATCACCAATTGTGGGCATGGTTTCTGCTACATTTTTCCCCGCTGTGATGCCCCCGGACTGGTTGTAGACAAGCGCCATTTCCAGCCCGACATCCTCCGAGCAACTTGTTGACAACTCATCCGCCAGGAGCCTTTTTGATGGCCAAGACCGTCGCCGATGTGATGAAGCTGGTGAAGGACAACGAAGTCAAGTTCGTTGACTTCCGCTTCACCGATACCCGTGGCAAGGAACAGCACGTGTCCGTGCCGGTTTCCGCCTTTGACGAAGACAAGTTCACGTCGGGCCATGCCTTCGACGGCTCCTCGATCGCCGGTTGGAAGGGCATCGAAGCCTCCGACATGCTGCTGATGCCGGATCCGAACACGGCCAACATCGATCCCTTCTTCGAAGAGCCGACCCTGATCCTGACCTGCGACGTCATCGACCCCACCGATGGCAAGCCCTACGAGCGCGATCCGCGCTCGCTGGCCAAGCGCGCCGAAGCCTACATGCGCGCTTCCGGCCTGGGCGACACCGCCTACTTCGGCCCGGAACCCGAGTTCTTCGTGTTCGACAGCATCCGCTGGGGCAACGACATGTCCGGCTGCTTCTTCAAGATCGAATCCGAAGAAGCCGCCTGGAACACCGGCAAGGAATACGAGCACGGCAACACCGGCTACCGTCCCACCGTCAAGGGTGGCTACTTCCCGGTGCCCCCGGTCGACAGCGGCCAGGACATGCGCTCGGAAATGTGCCTGCTGCTCGAGCAGATGGGCATTCCGGTCGAAGTGCACCACCACGAAGTGGCCAACGCCGGCCAGATGGAAATCGGCACCAAGTTCAGCTCGCTGGTCGAGCGTGCGGACTGGCTGCAACTGCAGAAGTACATCATCGTGAACGTCGCCAATGCCTACGGCAAGACCGCGACCTTCATGCCCAAGCCGATCGTGGGTGACAACGGCTCCGGCATGCACGTGCACCAGTCCGTGTGGAAGGACGGCAAGAACCTGTTCGCTGGCGACGGCTATGCCGGCCTGAGCGAGTTCGCGCTGTACTACATCGGCGGCATCATCAAGCACGCCCGTGCCCTGAACGCCATCACCAACCCCGGCACGAACTCGTACAAGCGCCTGGTGCCCGGCTTCGAAGCCCCGGTGAAGCTGGCCTACTCGGCCAAGAACCGCTCGGCCTCGATCCGCATCCCGTACGTGGCCAACCCGAAGGGCCGCCGCATCGAAGCGCGCTTCCCGGATCCCTCGGCCAACCCGTACCTGGCCTTCGCAGCCCTGCTGATGGCCGGTCTGGACGGCGTGGAGAACAAGATCCACCCGGGCGAAGCCGCCACCAAGGACCTGTACCACCTGCCGCCGGAAGAAGACGCGAAGATCCCGACCGTCTGCCACAGCCTGGACCAGGCCCTGGACTACCTGGACAAGGACCGCGCGTTCCTGACCAAGGGTGGCGTCTTCACCGATGCCTACATCGATGCCTACATCGAGCTGAAGATGCAAGAGGTGACCCGCTTCCGCATGGCCACGCACCCGGTCGAGTACGACATGTACTACGCTCTGTGACCTGCACGGCAGGCATGCTCAACGGAAAGGGGGCGGCGTTTGCCGTCCCTTTTTTTTTCGAGTGACAATGCCCTCATGACGTCTTCCGCCCCGTCTCCGCTTCGTCCCATTGCCATGCGTTGGCTGGCTGCTGGCTCGCTGGTGCTGACCCTGTCGGCGCCCTTGCCGTCCATGGCCCAGGCAGGCTCTGTCTACTACGTGTGTCCGGGCAATGTGTTCACCAACACGCTGAGCGCCAAGGAGGCCGCCCAGAAGGGCTGCAAGGCCAAGGAGGCGACGGAGCCCACCACCATCTCCGGCCCCAAGCCGCGTTCGGCATCTGCCGCGCCGGCCAGTGGCGCAGGCGTCGAGGCCAGGGTGGACCGCAACGAGCAGAAGGCCCGTGACAGCGATGCCAAGCGCATCCTGTCGGACGAACTGAGCAAGGCGCAGGGCGAGCTCGATGCCCTCAAGAAGGAATACAACAACGGTCAGCCCGAGCGTCGGGGTGATGAGCGCAACTACCAGAAGTATCTGGATCGCACGGCCGATCTGAAGGCATCCATCGCGCGCAAGGAGGCCGATGTGGCGGCCATCAAGCGCGAACTGGGCAAGCTGGACTGAGCCGGCCGGTGCTGTGAGGGTGAAATTGCTCCGCTCCCAGGAATCTGCCGAGGCCCGCGCCTGGGAGAGTTTCGATCTGCTGGCCACCATGGTGGCAGTGGTCAACCCGGACGGCAGTTGCCTGTATGCCAATGCCGGGCTGGAGACCATGATCGGCCAGTCGCGCCGCTCACTGGTGAAAAGCTCTCTGCTGGACTGGTTTCGTGAACCGGCCCAGCTGCACGAGGCCATTCAGGCCGTCTCCCGCAACGAATTCGCCACCCGTCGCTTCGAAGGCGCCTTGCGCCGCAGCGTGGTGGGCTTCACCGATCCGCTGCCCGTCCATGTGATCGTCAGCCAGACCGAGCCATCCCATCAGCGCATCCTGGTCGAGATGCTCGAGATCGAGCAGCAGACCCGCCAGGACCGCGAGGAGCGGGCCATGGGGCAGGCGCAGATCACCAAGGAACTCATCCGCAATCTGGCGCATGAGATCAAGAACCCGCTGGGCGGCATCCGTGGCGCGGCCCAGCTGCTGGCCATGGACCTGCCCTCGCCGGAGCTGACCGAGTACACCCAGGTCATCATCCACGAGGCTGACCGTCTGCAGACCCTGGTGGACCGCTTGCTGGCGCCCCACCGCAAGCCGCATGTGATCGGTGATGTGAACATCCACGAGGTCTGTGAGCGGGTGCGGGCGCTGGTGCTGGCCGAACACTCGCGCGGGCTGGCCGTGGAGCGCGATTACGACGCCTCGCTGCCCGAATTCCGAGGCGACCGAGAGCAACTCATCCAGGCCCTGCTCAACATCGTTCACAACGCCTGCCAGGCGCTGAGCGAGCGGATCGAGCAGGGCGACGCCCGCATCGTGCTGCGCACGCGCGTGGCGCGACAAGTGACCATTGGCAAGCAGCGATATCGACTGGCACTGGAATTGCATGTCGAGGACAACGGACCAGGCATCCCCGACAGCCTGAAGGAGCGCATCTTCTACCCCCTGGTGTCAGGGCGTGAAGGGGGCTCCGGGCTGGGGCTCACTCTGGCGCAAACCTTCGTCCAGCAGCATCAGGGCACGATCGAATGCGACAGTGAGCCGGGACGCACGGTCTTCAAGATCCTGATCCCGTTGCCCTGACGCAAAGACTGCCCCCATGAAACCCATCTGGATCGTCGACGACGATCAATCCATCCGCTTCGTGCTGGAGAAGGCGCTGGCGCGCGAACAGCTGCCGGTGCGCAGCTTTGCCAACCCCCGCGAGGTGCTGGCGGCGCTGGCCGACGACGAGCCCCAGGTGCTGGTCAGCGACATCCGCATGCCCGGCGGCTCGGGCCTGGATCTGCTGGGCAAGGTCAAGGAGCAGTTGCCCAACCTGCCGGTCATCATCATGACCGCCTACTCGGATCTGGACAGTGCGGTTTCCGCCTTCCAGCGCGGGGCCTTCGAATACCTGCCCAAGCCCTTCGACCTGACCAAGGCGGTGGAACTGATCCGCCGGGCGGTGGAGGAGAGCCTGCGCGAGGAGGTGAGCGACGAGCGCAACCTGCCGGTGCCCGAGATCCTCGGCCAGGCCCCGGCCATGCAGGACGTGTTCCGCGCCATCGGGCGGCTCTCGCAGAGCAACGTCACGGTGCTGATCACCGGCGAGTCCGGCTCGGGCAAGGAATTGGTGGCCCGGGCATTGCACCGCCACAGCCCGCGCGGCGAGCAGGGCAGCAACGGTCCCTTCATCGCCATCAACACGGCGGCCATTCCCAAGGACCTGCTGGAGTCCGAACTGTTCGGCCACGAGCGCGGCGCCTTCACCGGCGCGCAGACCATGCGCCGCGGCCGCTTCGAACAGGCCGATGGCGGCACCCTGTTCCTGGACGAAATCGGCGACATGCCTTTCGACCTGCAGACGCGCCTGCTGCGCGTGCTGTCGGACGGCCAGTTCTACCGTGTGGGCGGGCACCAGCCGCTCAAGGCCAATGTGCGGGTCATCGCCGCCACCCACCAGAACCTGGAGCAGCGGGTGCGCGATGGCGCCTTCCGCGAAGACCTGTTCCACCGACTGAACGTCATCCGCCTGCGCCTGCCGCCGCTGCGCGAGCGCTCCGACGACGTGCCGGCCCTGGCCCGCTTCTTCCTGCAGAAGAGCGCCAAGGAACTGGGGGTCGAGCCCAAGCGCATCACCGACGAGGCCCTGGAGCGCCTGAAGGCCTTCAGCTTCCCGGGCAATGTGCGTCAGCTGGAAAACATCTGCCACTGGCTCACCGTCATGGCCCCGGCCCAGGTGATCGAGAGCAAGGACCTGCCTCCCGAGATCCTCAGCCAGTCGCCCGTGGGGGATCTGGCGGCCACGGCCGCACCTTCGACGGTGATGCCTGTCGCCAGCGGTCTGCCGCAGGGCCTGCCCACGCAGGAGGCGCCGGCGGTGTCGTCGCCAGGTGCTCTGCCGGCTGCCGAACAGGTGGCGTCCCAGGGGTTGAGCAGCGACCCGCGCTGGCTCAGCGACCTGGAGATCGAGGCCCGGCGCTTGCTGGAATCCGGCTCGCCCGAGGTCTGGGACCTGCTCACGCGCCAGTTCGAGGCCCGGCTCATCCGCACGGCCCTGCACATCACCCGCGGCCGGCGCATCGAGGCGGCCCAGAAGCTGGGCATCGGCCGCAACACCATCACCCGCAAGATCCAGGAACTGTCCCTGGACGACTGAGCGGACGGTGCCCGGACGCCCGCCTCAGGGCTGGGCGTCCAGCGTCACGATCACCGGGGCATGGTCGCTGGGGCGTTCGTTCTTGCGCGGCGCCTTGTCGATCTCGCAGGCCGACACGCGGGGCTTGAGCGCCGGGCTGACCAGGATGTGGTCGATGCGCAGGCCCTGGTTCTTGCGGAAGGCCAGGTTGCGGTAGTCCCACCAGCTCCAGCTCTTGGGGGGCTGCTCGAAGAGCCGGAAGGCGTCGCTCAGGCCCAGGCCCAGCAGCTGCTGGAAATGCGCACGCTCTTCCGGGGTGCAGTGGATCTGGCCGGCCCAGGCCACCGGATCGTAGACATCACGGTCTTCCGGGGCGATGTTGAAGTCGCCCATCAGCACCAGCTGCGGATGGCGGGCGAGTTCCTCCCGGACCCAGGCGCGCAGCGCATCGAGCCACTGCATCTTGTACGCGAACTTCTCGCTGCCCGGCGCCTGCCCGTTCGGGAAATAGGCGCCGATGACCCGTGTGTCGCCCACCGTGCCGGCGATGACGCGGGCCTGCTCGTCGGCCAGGCCCGGGATGTTCCTGGTGATGTCGCTGGCGGCCTCGCGCGACAGCAGGGCCACGCCGTTGTAGGTCTTCTGGCCGTGGAAGGCGACGCGGTAGCCCGCGGCCTCGATCTCGGCCTGCGGGAACTTGTCGTCGGTCAGCTTGGTTTCCTGCAGGACCAGGGCATCGACCGGGTGCGCGGCCAGCCAGTCCAGCAGCTGGGGCAGGCGCACGGCCAGGGAGTTCACATTCCAGGTGGCGAATTGCATCCGCGCATGCTAGCGAATCCGGCCCGTTTCCGGGCGTGAAGCGGCATGGCCTTTGCTAAACCTGCGGATATGCCTGATACAACCCGAAACCCTTTCGCTCGCCTGCTGTCGCGGCTGAGCGTGGGGCGCAAGCTGCTGCTGATCTACCTGCTGGATCTCTGCGCGGTGATCTACGTCACCAGCATCCTGGTCAACGAGAAGTTCCTCTTCATCGATTTCGCCCGCAAGGAGATCGCGGGCAACACCTACATCAGCACCCTGCGGGACACGCTGATCGATGGCGCCCGCCTGGGCGCCGATGCCGCCCCCCGCCTGAGCTGGCCGCAGCATGTCCAGCGCCTGCGTGCGCAAGAGCAGGAGCACGGCGCCGGCATGGGCAGCGGTGAGCTCAACCAGCACCTGGTGGCGGCACTGGAGCCTTCGCCCACGGCATCCGCCGTCATCGGCGAAGGGCGCGCCCTGCTGACCCGCCTGGGCAACCAGTCCAACCTGATCCTCGATCCGGACCTGGACAGCTATTACATGATGTCCCTCATCGTGCTGCGCTTTCCCGAACTGCTGGAGGTGCAGCACCGCATCGTGACCCACCTGGCCCGGCACCGCGACACCTCGCGCGCCACGCAGTACCTGGTGCTGGAAGGCCAGCTGGATGCCACCCTGAGGGGCATGCAGTCGGATTGGTCGGAGGCCCTGGCGGCCCGGCCGGCACTGATGGCTCTTCAGGGCCAGCGCGAGGCGGCTCTGGTGGCGCAGATCGAGGCCTTCCGCACCGCTGCCCGCCAATGGGTGGAGGCACCGGAAGACGCCAATGCCCAGGCCGTGCTGAAGAGCGCGCAGCAGGCGCTGCTGGAGCAGTTGCGTGACACCTGGCACGGTGCCGGCGACACGCTGGACATGATGCTGAACGAGCGGGTGTCCGGGCTCTACACGCGCATGTGGCTGCACCTGGGCACGGCGCTCTTCCTGCTCAGCTGCATCCTGGGCATGGTCTACATGGTGGCGCAGCAGATCCGCTTTCCTCTGCGTCGCCTGTCCCAGGTGGTGGACACCGTGGGCCGCACGGGTGACCACAGCCTGCGGGCCGAATGGTCCAGCCAGGACGAGATCGGACGCCTGGTCAACGGCTTCAACGGCATGCTGGAGGAGCTGGACCGCGCCCGCGAGGAGCAGCAGGAACTGGCCGCCAGTGCGCGTGCGGCCCACGCCCAGCAGGCCCTGCTGGAGGCCACGCCCATCGCCATCGTGGTGACCGCCATTCCCGGCCACGAGGTGCTGCACGCCAATGCGCCGGCCGAGGCCTGGCTGGCCGGGCGACGGCGCGATCCCTGGGCCACCGGGCTGGAGCCCTCGGTGCGGGCCCGCTTCTTCCAGCAGCTGGCCGATCGGGGGGCGGTGGACGAGTTCGAAGTCCGCTGGCATGGCGGCAGCGAGACGGCCTGGGCGGTGCTTTCCGCCCGGCGCCTGGCCTACCAGGGACAGGATGCGGTGCTGACCCTCTTCACCCCCATCAACCACCTGAAGTTGATGGAGCGGCGCCTGGAACTGTGGGCCAAGGTGTACGAAGCCTCCTCCGAGGGCATCCTGATCGTCGATGCCGACCGGCGGGTGCTGTCGGCCAACCAGGCCTTCTACCGCTCCACCGGCCACGATGTGGGCGAGGTGGTCGGCGCGGCACCCGAGATCCTGTTCCAGGTGCCCGCCGCGACGCTGGAGACCCTCTGGGAGGTGGTGGCCAAGCGCGGCACCTGGCAGGGCGAACTGCGCCTGAAACGCCACAACGGCAGCGACTTCCCGGCCTGGCTGATGGTCAGCGGCGTGCGTGAACCGCAGGGCGCCTGGTCGCACTACATCTTCACCTCCATCGACATCAGCGACCGCAAGAAGAGCGAGGAGCGCATCCAGTACCTGGCGCACCACGACGTGCTGACGGGGCTGCCCAACCGCACCTTGTGCATCGAGCGCCTGCGCATGGCCCTGCAGCAGGCCCAGCGCACTGGCGAGCACGTGGCCCTGCTGTTCGTGGATCTGGACCGCTTCAAGGACATCAACGACACCCTGGGCCACCATGTGGGCGACGGGGTGCTGCGCTCGGTGGCGCAGCGCCTGTCGGACGCGGTGCGTGCCGGCGACACCGTCAGCCGACTCGGGGGCGACGAGTTCATCATCGTGCTCAGCGGGGTGCATGGCGCGGACGAGGTGGCGCATGTGGTGGACCAGCGCCTGATCCCGTTGATCCGGGCGCCGCACCGGGTCAACGAGCACGAATTGCATGTCTCCTGCAGCGTGGGCATCGCGATGTACCCCGACGATGCCGACGAGCTGGACCTGCTGATGCGCCATGCGGACACGGCCATGTACCAGGCCAAATCCGAGGGGCGCGACAGTGCGCAGTTCTACAGCCAGGAGATGACCGAGCGCGCCCAGCAGCGCCTGACCATGGAAACTGCACTGCGCCAGGCGGCCGACGGCGAGGGCCTGACCCTGCACTGGCAGCCCCGGGTGGCGGCCGGCACGGGGGCGCTGATGGGCGTGGAGGGCCTGCTGCGCTGGCAGCATCCGGACCTGGGCGCGGTCTCACCCGCCCAGTTCATTCCGGTGGCCGAGGAATCGGGCCTGATCGTGCCGATCGGGGCCTGGGTGATCGAGGAAGCCTGCCGGCAGATCCAGGCCTGGCAAGGGGCCGGACAACTGCCGCGGGAGGTGTCGGTGAACCTGTCGGCCCTGCAGCTGCGCCACCCCGGACTGCTGGACCATCTGCGTGCCTGCCTGCAGCGCTACGCCGTGCCCCAGGGCGTGCTGGAGCTGGAGTTGACCGAGTCGATGCTCATGGACAGCGTGGAGGCCAACCTGGCGGTGCTGCGCGAGATCCGTGCCCTGGGCGTCGGACTGGTGATCGATGATTTCGGCACTGGCTACTCCAGCCTCAACTACCTCAACCGCTTTCCCATCGACCGGCTCAAGATCGACCGCTCCTTCGTGCTGGGCATGCTGGAGGACAGCACCCATCTGGCGGTGATCCACGCCGTGATCGGCCTGGGGCACACGCTGGGCCTGACGGTGGTGGCCGAAGGCGTGGAAACCGAGGCACAGGCTCAGGCGCTGACCCAGGCCCGCTGCGATGAACTGCAGGGCTATCTCTACGGCCGACCGATGCCTGCGCAGGCGCTCGCGCGATGGAGCGAGGACCGCGGGGCGGTGGCCCCCGCCTGAGCCCCCGGCGGATTCACAGGTGCAGCAGGGCGGCCACGCCGATGGCGATGCCCACCACGCCGCCACCGATCGTGGCCCATTCCAGCCAGCGGCGCCGGGTCAGCAGGGCGATGGCGGCCAGCGCGATGGCCACCTGCAGCACCGTGGTGGCCTGGGCCCAGCGGTGGTGGATGTGCAGCTGCTGTTCGGAGCGCTCATCCCAGTCCTTGGATTCCTTCTCCAGCGCCTCGGCCTGGACCTTGATGGCCTCCTTCTCGGTCTTGTAGCGCTGGGCCTGCTGTTCGTAGTCGGCCCGCTTGGCCTCCGGCGCCAGCACGGCGGCCAACTCCGCCAGGCTCTGCTTGCTGCTCTTGGCCTGGTAGAAGTTCCACTGGTCCGAGGCTTCGGTCTTCTTGATGGCGGCCGTGTTCTTGTCCAGCACGGCATTGGCCTGGGCGGTGCCGCCCATGTAGGAGAACAGCGCGCCCACCGTGGCCAGGATGGCGGTCACCACCGCCAGCTGGCCTGCCATGCCGCCGGGATCGGCGTGGGCGGCGTGTTCGAGTTCGTGATCGTGGGGACCGTGGACATGGAAACCGTGACCGGACATGGTGGGAGCTTCAGGCGCCGGGGCGCCGCTGGTAGGTGACAAAGGCGTAACGGGGGCCGTCGGCCGGCGCCGACTGCGCGGGGCGACGTTCGACCTCGGCAAAAGTGTCCGGATCCCAGGCCGGGAAATGGGCGTCGCCCTCGTAGTCGCGGTCGAGTTCGGTGAGCACGAGCTGGTCGGCGCGCGGCAGGGCCAGGCGGTAGAGCTGTTCGCCGCCGATCACGAAGGCCTGGGGGGATGCCTGGAGGCGCAGCATGGCGTCCTCCAGCGTGGCGACCACCTCCGCCCCTTCGGCCACATAACCGGCCTGGCGGCTGAGCACGATGTTGCGCCGCCCGGGCAAGGGCCGAAAGCGCGGAGGCAGGGATTCCCAGGTCTTGCGGCCCATGATGACCGGCGCGCCGCGGGTGGTCTCGCGGAAATGCGCCATGTCCTCGGGCAGGTGCCAGAGCAACTGGTTGTCGCGGCCGATCACGCCATTGCGGGCCACCGCGGCGATCAGGACCAGCACCGTCGGGCGGATCATCGGGGGTCCCTCAGACGGCCACCGGGGCCTTGATCGGGGCGTGGTGCTGGTAGTCCAGCACCTCGAAGTCCTCGGGCTCGTAGTCGAAGATCGAGGCCGGGCGCCGCTTGATGTTCAGCACCGGGTAGGGCAGGGGCTCGCGCGCCAGCTGGGTCTGCACCTGCTCCACATGGTTGTCGTAGATGTGGCAGTCACCGCCGGTCCAGATGAAGTCCCCCACGTCCAGGTCGCACTGCTGGGCCAGCATGTGGGTGAGCAGGGCGTAGCTGGCGATGTTGAAGGGCACGCCCAGGAAGATGTCGGCGCTACGCTGGTAGAGCTGGCAGCTGAGCTTGCGCCGGCCGTTGGGGCCCAGTTCGGAGGAGACGTAGAACTGGAAGAAGGCGTGGCAGGGCATCAGGGCCATGCGGTCCAGGTCGGCCACGTTCCAGGCGCTGACGATGATGCGGCGCGAATCGGGGTTGCCGCGCAGTGTGCGCACCACCTCGCTGATCTGGTCGATGTGGCGGCCATCCGGGGCCGGCCAGTTGCGCCATTGCACGCCGTACACCGGGCCCAGGTCGCCGTCGTCGCGGGCCCATTCGTCCCAGATGGTGCAGCCGCGCTCCTGCAGCCACTTCACGTTGCTGTCGCCGCGCAGGAACCACAGCAGCTCGACGATGATGGCCCGCAGGTAGACCTTCTTTGTGGTCACCAGCGGAAAGCCTTCGTTCAGGTCGAAGCGCATCTGGTGGCCGAACACGCTGCGCGTGCCGGTGCCGGTGCGGTCGCCCTTGGCCACGCCATGCTCGAAGACATGGCGCATGAAGTCCTCGTACTGGTGGCGGACGGGGCGCGGTGCGCTGGTGGGGGGGACGGAACTCATGGCGGATCGACGGCGGCAGGGCAGTGAACGGCAAGCCCGGCGCACGGTGCGCCGGGGACCGCAGAAACGCCGGATTTTAGGCGCGGGCCCGCCGATCCGCTGGCTGGGCGCGGGCCCGTCGCCGCGGCCCGGGTTCAGCCCTTGGGCTGCGCCTCGCTCAGGAAGATCTCGACGCGGCGGTTGCGCGCCCGACCTTCGGCGGTGCTGTTGTCGGCGATGGGCTGGTGCGAGCCCTTGCCTTCGATGGAGATCCGGGTGGGCGAGACCCCGCGCATCACCAGATAGTCCCGCACACTGGCCGCCCGGTCCACCGACAGCGGGTCGTTGATGGCATCGCTGCCCGTGCTGTCGGTGTGGCCGACGATCATCACCTTCATGCTGCCGTCCAGGCCCGAGGCGAACTTGTCGAGCACCGGGTGCAGCGCCGGCCGCAGGGCCGAGCGGCCGACATCGAAGCTGATGTCGCTGGGTACGTTGACCTGCAGGCGGTTGTCCGCCGTGCGGGTCACCTCCACGCCGGTGCCCTGGGTGGCGGCTTCCATCTGCTTGCGCTTGTCTTCCATGCGCTTGGACCAGATGTTGCCCGCCACGGCTCCCACGGCGCCACCGATGAGGGCGCCGGTGCCCGCCTTGCCGCCGGTGGCCGAACTGATCACGGCGCCGCCGATCGCGCCGATCGCGGCCCCCGTGGCCGTGCCTTTCTCGCGCGGGCCCATTTCCGCGCAGCCACTGAAGGCCAGCGCCACGGCAAGTGCCAGTCCGGTGCCCCGCAGCAGGCGCTGGGAACGGGACAGATCCTGGGTCATCGTGTTCATGTGTCTTCTCCTTTTCAGCGACGGTTGGACAGACAGGAGTCACCCCGGTCGGAACCATGGTGCCAAGCCGCAGGGATGTCCCGGCAATGACCCCATGTCCTCTCGGGGTCATTTTTGGTTGCCCTGTCATTCATTGCTTGGGCAAATATCATCTGTCTCATGAATTCGCCTCCCATTCCTGCTGACTTCTACCAGGCCTCGGAGTTCCGGCCGGAGATCAGTGTTGGTTACATGATGCGTCGGGTGCTGGCCAGCATCCTGGCCGATGCCGACCAGGAACTGGCCGCCTGGGACGTCACCCACGCCCAGTGGATGCCGCTGTTCAAGCTCTACAACTGTGGGCAGTCCACGGTGGCGGGCCTGGCCCGCGATCTGCAGCTGGATCCGGGGGCGACCACCCGTCTGCTGGACCGTCTGGAGGGCAAGGGCCTGCTGCGTCGCGAGCGATCGACCTCCGATCGCCGGGTCGTGCATGTGGCGCTCACGCCCGAGGGCCAGGCGATCGCCAGCCAGGTGCCCGAGGTGCTCTGCCGGGTGCTCAACCGGCATCTCAGCGGTTTCACCCACGACGAATGGATGCTGCTGCGCAGCCTGCTGGAGCGCATCCTGGCCAACGGCGAAGCCCTCCGTCTCTCCCAGTCTGCCGCTGCTGCCCAAGGGCAGGGTGGCGCTTCCTGACATCACCATGAACAGGTCACCTTCCTTCGTCACTTCCCGGCGCCGTCATGGCGCTGCGCGTTCCGGCCGCGTGGCGGCTGCGGCCCTGCTGGCCATCCTGGCCGGCTGTGCCTTGCCGGGCCCCGAGCAGGCGGGCGCGCCCCTCTTCGGCGCCGAGCGTGCCGGTCTGGCCGCGCAGCCTGACGCCGTGCCCCTGGCCGGCGACTGGTGGCAGTCCTTCGACGATGCCGAACTGTCCCGGCTGATCGGCCAGGCGCTGGCGGCCCATCCGACCCTGGCGCAGGCCCAGGCCCGCGCGGCCCAGGCCCGGGCCATGGCCGACATGGTCCATTCGGCCACCTCGCCGCAGGCCAACCTCGGGGTCAACGTCACGCGGCAACGCTTCACCGAGAACAGCATCTACCCCCCGCCCTACGGCGGTGGTGTCTACAACAGCGGTGCCCTGGATGCCGCGCTGAGCTGGTCGCCCGACTTCTTCGGCCGGCTCGATGCCCAGTGGACGGCCCAGCTCGACCAGGCCCATGCGGCCGAGGCCGACGCCGCCGCGGCCCGCCTGACGCTGGCCGGCCAGGTCAGCCGGGTGTATCTGCAGCTGGGCCGGCTGGTTGCCCAGAAGAAGGTGGCCGAGCGCACCCTGGCCCAGCGCGAGGAGATGCTGGGCCTGACGCGGCAACGGGTGACCGCCGGTCTGGACACCGCCCTGGAGCTGACCCAGAGCGAGGGCGCGCTGCCCGATGCGCGCAACCAGATCGAGGCGATCAACGAGCAGATCATGCTGGCCCGCCACGCGCTGGCGGCGCTCACCGCTCAGTCTGTCAACGCGCTGGACGGGCTGAGCCCAGCCCTGCCCGGCGCGGGGCTGAGCGCAGGCGGACACCGTCTGGGGGCCGACCTGCTGGGGCGCCGTCCCGACATCGCGGCCGCGCGCTGGCGGGTCGAGGCTGCGGGGGCCAACATCCGCAGCGCGCGCGCCGAGTTCTATCCCGACATCGAGCTCAGCGGCCTGGTGGGGCTGTCCTCTCTCGGCCTGAACAATCTGTTCGAGGCCGGCAGCCGCGAATGGAGCTTCGGCCCGGCCCTGCACCTGCCGCTGTTCGAAGGCGGGCGCCTGACGGCCCAGCTGAGCGGACGCGAGGCCGAGCGCGACGCGGTGGTGGCCCAGTACAACGCGACCGTGCTCACCGCCGTGCGCGAAGCGGCCGACGCCCTGGGCTCGGTGCAGTCGCTCGAACGCCAGCAGACGGAGCAGGCGGCGGCCCTGGCCAGCGCCGAGAAGGCCTGGCAGATCGCCCGCGACCGCTACCGCGCCGGCCTGACCAATTACCTGGGCGTGCTCAATGCAGAGAGCCAGTGGCTGGCCCAGCAGCGCGCGGCGGTGGACCTGCAGGCCCGCCGGGCCACGGCGGCGGTGGACCTGGCCACCGCGCTGGGCGGTGGCTGGCAGTCCGAGCCGGCGGCCACGGCCGCCGTGGCCACCGCGCCCACCCCCTGAATCCTCGGCAGGTCCTGAACGACCGCATCGCATCTGAACGAGCCTGGCTCGCACAACTTCAAGAGTTCCTGACATGAACGACTCAACGACGAACAACGCCGCCGCCCGTCGCCGCGGCCTGACCGTGATTGCCGCTGCCGTGGTGGTGGCCGGCGCCGGCTGGGGCATCTGGCACTGGATGGTCGGACGCCACCTGCAAGACACCGACAACGCCTATGTCTCCGGCAACGTGGTGCAGATCACGCCGCTGGTGGGCGGCACCGTGGTGGCCGTGCAGGCCAATGAGACCGACTTCGTGAAGGCCGGCCAGCCCCTGGTCAAGCTCGATCCGGCCGATGCCCGCGTGGCGCTGGACCAGGCCGAGGCCCAGCTGGCCCAGACGGTGCGCGAGACCCGCGGGCTCTATGCCAGCACCGCCGCCCTGCAGGCCCAGCTGGCGCTGCGCGAGGCGGACCTGTCCCGGGCCCAGGCCGAACTGAGCCGGGCCAAGGACGACGTGGCCCGCCGCAGCGCCCTGGTCAGCACCGGTGCCGTGGGCAAGGAAGAGTTCCAGCACGCCAGCGTGCAACTGGTGGCCGCGCGCAATGCCGAGTCGGCGGCCGAATCGGCCGTGCAGGCCGCGCGCGAGCAGCTGGCCGCCAGCCAGGCCATGGTCGATGGCACCAGCGTGGCGGACCATCCGGCCGTGCAGCGCGCCGCGGCCAAGGTGCGCGAGGCCTATCTGGCCCTGCAGCGCGTCACGCTGCTGGCCCCGGCCGATGGCCAGGTGGCCAAGCGCAATGTGCAGCTGGGCCAGCGGTTGCAGGCCGGCACGCCGGTCATGACGGTGGTGTCGCTCAAGGACCTGTGGGTGGATGCCAACTTCAAGGAAAGCCAGCTCCAGGGTCTGCGCATCGGCCAGCCGGCCGAGCTGGAGGCCGATGTCTACGGCACCAAGGTCGTCTACCACGGCAAGGTGGTCGGCCTGGGGGCGGGCACCGGTGCGGCCTTCGCGCTGCTGCCGGCCCAGAACGCCACGGGCAACTGGATCAAGGTGGTCCAGCGCGTGCCGGTGCGCATCTCGCTGGACGCCAAGGAGCTGGCCGAGCACCCGCTGCGCGTGGGCCTGTCGATGAACGTGACGGTCGACACCGCGGACCAGTCCGGCAAGCTGCTGTCGGACCAGCCCCCCACCCAACCGGCGTCCGCCACCGACGTCTACAACGCCCAGGACCGGGACGCAGACGCGCTGGTCAAGCGACTGATCGCCGCCAACCTGGGCCGCGCGCCGGCCCGTGCGGCCGCGCCGGCCTCCCAAGCCGCCCATTGAGCGCCCCTTCCATTCCTGGAGACGGACTTCCATGAGTCAGGCCTCTTCGGCCCCCAACGAACCGACACCGCTGCATGGCATGCCCCTGCTGCTGGGCACGGTGTCGCTGTCGCTGGCCACCTTCATGAACGTGCTGGACTCGTCCATCGCGAACGTGTCCATTCCCGCCATCGCCGGTGACCTGGGGGTCAGCCCCAACCAGGGCACCTGGGTGATCACCAGCTTCGGCGTGGCCAATGCCATCTCGGTGCCGTTGACCGGCTGGCTGACCCAGCGCTTCGGCGCCGTCAAGCTCTTCACCTGGAGCGTGCTGCTCTTCGTCATCAGCAGCTGGCTGTGCGGCTTCGCCATGTCGCTGGAGATGCTGGTGGGCTTCCGGGTGCTGCAGGGCCTGGTGGCCGGGCCGATGATCCCGTTGTCGCAGACCCTGCTGCTGGCGAGCTACCCGCGGGCCAAGGCCGGCATGGCCCTGGCCTTGTGGGGCATGACCACGCTGGTGGCGCCGGTGGTGGGGCCCCTGCTGGGGGGCTGGATCACCGACAACATCTCCTGGCCCTGGATCTTCTACATCAACGTGCCGGTGGGGCTGCTCTCCGCGGCGCTGACCTGGGGCATCTACCGCCACCGCGAGACGCACACCCGCAAGCTGCCGATCGACACCGTGGGCCTGGCCCTGCTGGTGGTGTGGGTCGGCTCGCTGCAGCTGATGCTGGACAAGGGCAAGGAGCTGGACTGGTTCGCCTCGGGCACCATCGTCACCCTGGCCATCGTGGCGGTGGTGGCGTTCGCGGTGTTCGTGGTGTGGGAGCTGACCGACGACCACCCGGTGGTGGACCTCAAGCTCTTTGCCGGCCGCAACTTCGCCTTCGGCACGCTGTCCCTGTCGATGGCCTATGGCCTGTTCTTCGGCAACGTGGTGCTGATGCCGCTGTGGCTGCAGCAATGGATGGGCTACACCGCCACCGACGCCGGCATGGCGCTGGCTCCGGTGGGCGTGCTGGCCATCCTGCTCACCCCCATCGTCGGCCGCAAGGTCAGCGAGTGGGATCCGCGGATCATGGCCACCGGTGCCTTCATCGTGTTCTCCGTGGTGCTGTGGATGCGTTCGACCTTCACCACCGACACCGACTTCTTCCATATCCTGGTGCCCACGGTGCTGCAGGGCGGGGCGATGGCCTTCTTCTTCATCCCGCTGACGACCATCACGCTGGCCGGGCTGAAGCCGGAGCGCATCGCGGCGGCCGCGGGTCTGTCCAACTTCGTGCGGATCACCGCCGGCGCCATGGGCACCTCGATCGCCACCACCGTGTGGGAGAACCGGGCCACCCTGCACCATGCCCAACTGACCGAACACCTGCCCGTGGGCTCGCCGGCGCTCAATGCCGCGGCCAGCGGGCTGACGCAGGGCGGGCTGCAGTCCGGGCAGGCCTGGGGGGTGATCAACCGGCTGATCGACCAGCAGGCCTTTACCCGAGCCGCCGACGATGTCTTTCTGGTGTCCTCGGTGCTCTTCGTGGTGCTGATCGCCGCCATCTGGATCACCCGGCGACCCGCGCCCCATGCGGCGGGCGCAGCGGAGGCCGGCGGCGCCCATTGAGCCTCCGGGCCCGCGGTGCCCCCGGGGGATGGGCGAAAGTTCACGGCGCCGGGTCGGCGCGGCCCTCAAGCCCGGGCACGGTGGCGCCGAAATGTGGTCGAATGTGGCTACAGCATCGACAAGGCAACGATGGGCATGAGTGATCGTCAGGGGCAATGGCCCCACCAACTGTCGCTGACCCTGGACCGCCTGGGTTGGCGGTCCGCCCAGGTGTTTCAGGTGGGCATTGCCCTCGTGGTGGGGGTGGTGGTCGCCGCCGTGCTCCTGAGCCTGGACCATGCCTCCTGGGGCAGTGCCTTGCTGGGCGGGCTGGTGGCCGCCGTGCCGGCGCTGTTGACCGGGCATGTGGCCCTGAACCTGGCGCGTGCCCTGGCCCAGTCGGGCGAGCAACGGGAGTTGCTCTGCGTGGACGACGAGTTGGCCGGTGTGGGCAACCGTCGCCAGTTCCTGCGCTTGGCCGAGCGCGACTGGGCCCGCTGCCGCCGCTACGGTGACGACGGCGCCATGCTGCTGATCGACGCCGACTACCTGCGCCGCATCAACGACACCATGGGGCAGCGCTGCGGCGACGCGGTGCTGCTGGAGGTCACCCGCCGGGTGAGCGCCACGCTGCGCCAGTCCGATGTGCTGGCCCGCTTCGGCGGCGCCGTGCTGGCCGTGTTCCTGCCGCACACCGACCCGCTGGGGGCGCTGGATGCCGCCGAGCGCATCCGCCAGCAGGTGGCGTCCACCCCCTTCCGCTGGGACAAGGCGCATCTGGTGGTCACGGTCAGCGTGGGCGTGGCCCATGTGCACGCAGGCCAGATGGCGCTGGAAGGGCTGATCCAGGAAGCCGAGACAGCGCTGCGTGCCGCCAAGGACGCCGGGCGCAATTGCGTGCGTGCCGCCCCCATCCAGCCGCGGCAGAGCGATCCGTCCCGGTCGGTGGCACCGGGCTGATCACCAGGTCGATGAGCGAAGACGGCGCCCGAGGGCGCCGTCGTCACGTTCGGCCGGACCGTCCTGTCCGGTGTGCTTGGGCAGATCAGTTCGGCACGCGGTAGTTGGCCGAACTGACCAGATCGATGCCGCAACTCAGGTCCCGCACCCAGGCGATGAATTCCTGGATGGCCGGGCCCGCCATGGGCGCGCCATGCTGGGGCACGATCATCGAGATGTCCAGCGTGCTGACCATGTCGGCCCACAGGCGCAGCACCTTGTTGGACACCATGTAGCGGCGGTGGAAGCCTTCCATGGCCGGCAGCAAGGTGGCCAGCGAGGTCACGGGCTTCTTGGCGACCTCTCCACCCACCAGGGACACGCCCAGGTCGCCGGAGAACAGGATCTTGCTCACCGGATCGTAGAACTGGAAATTGCCCTCGGCATGCATGAAGTGCGCCGGCAGGGCGATCAGGTCGTGGCGGCCGATCTTGATGCGCATGCCCGGGTCGGGGATGCCCACCACGCGGCCCGCCGTCTTGCCGGGCTTGCAGAAGTGGGGAATGAAGCGTTCCCAGATCTTGGACACGTAGATCTTGGCCTGGGTGGCCGAGGTGGTCCACCGGTCCAGCGAGGCGATGATGTCCGGGTCCGCGTGCGAGGCGATGATGGCCTCCAGCTTCTGCGGCGTGAAGTGCCGGGTCATCGTCAGGTAGAGCTCGCTGTAGGCGAGGTTGCCGCCCGGATCGATGATGGCGCCCGTCCCGTCGTCGATGATCAGGAACTGGTTCGACTGCACCGCCTCGCCGGCGTGCTCGTCGGCCAAATCGGTGAACATCAGGCACTCGTGGCCGTTCTGATTGAAGAGGGTGACAGGCATGGCGCATCCTAGGGACGCAGCCTGTTGCACAACTTGACTTAGATTAAGTGTGGCGCGGGCTGCCGAGGCGATCAGCCAAACACTTTGTCACTTCCTCGCTGGCATGGGGCTGATCCGCCGCAACGGCCGTGCGTTGCATGCTCCGCAGCCAGGTGATCTGGCGCTTGGCCAGTTGCCGCGTCGCGGCCACGCCGGTCTCCATCAGCCTGGCGTGCAGACGGGAACCCTCCAGTCCGGCGTCCAGGGCTTCCCAGACCTGGCGGTAGCCGACGCAGCGGATTGAGGGCAGCTGCAGGTGCAGGTCCGGACGCTGGCGCAGGGCCCGGACCTCATCCACCAGGCCGGCCTCCAGCATCTGGGCAAAGCGCTCGGCGATGCGGGCATGAAGCCAGGCGCGGTCCCGGGGCTCCAGCGAGAGCAGCAGATGGTCCGAGGGCGTGTCGGCCGTGGCGCCGTCCCGGGTGTGGAAGCTCGACAGCGGTTGGCCCGTCACCCGCCAGACCTCGAGCGCACGCTGGATGCGCTGGGCATCCTGCGGAGCCAGCCGGGCGGCGGTGGCTGGGTCCACCTGGGCGAGTTCGGCATGCAGGGCCGGCCAGCCCCTTTCCGCGGCTTCCGCGTCCAGCGCCGCCCGCACGGCGGGATCGGCCTGAGGCAGGGCGTCCAGGCCGTCGATCAGGGCCTTGAAGTACAGCATGGTGCCGCCCACCAGCAGGGGCAGTCGGCCCCGGGCATGGATCTCCCCGATCAGGCGATTGGCGTCCGCCACGAACTGGGCGGCCGAGTAGCGCTGGGCCGGGTCGAGGATGTCGATCAGGTGGTGCGGCACCTGGGCCCGCTCGGCCAGGCTGGGTTTGGCCGTGCCGATGTCCATGCCCCGGTACACCAGGGCCGAATCGACGCTGACGATCTCCACCGGCCAGCGCTCGGCCAGGGCCAGGGCGGCGGCCGTCTTGCCCGAGGCCGTCGGGCCGGCCAGGCCCACCCAGCGCAGGCCGCCGGATTCAGAATCGCTCATCGTCGCGCAGGTAACGCCACTGCCCCGGGGGCAGCTTGCCCAACACCACGCTGCCGATGCGCACCCGCTTGAGCCCCACCACCTTCAGGCCCACCAACTCGCACATGCGGCGGATCTGGCGCTTGCGACCTTCGCGCAGCACGAAGCGCAGTTGGTCCTCGTTGGCCCAGCTGACCTTGGCGGGACGCAGCTTGACGCCGTCCAGTTCCAGCCCGTGGTTCAGGCGCTTCAGGTCCTCTTCGGGCAGCTGGCCCGGGCGGGTGTACTGCACCCGCACCAGGTATTCCTTCTCCACCTCGGAGTCGTCGCCGATCAGGTGCTTGGCGATGCGACCGTCCTGGGTCAGCACCAGCAGGCCGGTGGAGTCGATGTCCAGCCGGCCGGCCGGGGCCAGGCCGCGGGCGTGGCCGGGGTGGAATTCCTTGCGGGAAGGGTCCTCGGCCCAGCGGTTGCCCGGGGTGACCAGCACGCTGGCGGGCTCGTAGCCGTCCTCGGCCTGACCGGACACATAGCCGATCGGCTTGTGCAGCAGCACGGTCACCCGGCGGGCCTGCTGCTGGCGTGCGGCCGGATCCACCTCGATGACCACGTCGGGGGTGACACGCTGGCCCAGCGTGGCCATCTGTCCGTTGACCTTGACCCAGCCGGCGTCGATCCATTCATCGGCTTCCCGGCGCGAGGCCAGGCCGCGCTCGGTCATCACCTTGGACAGGCGAATGCCAGCATCAGCGGGCGCCACGCGGGCGGGGGCCGGGGGGTGAGGGCGCGGTGCCTCGGGGGCTTCGCGTCGCGGGCGCTCCATGGCAGCGGACGGTGCGCTGCGCTCGGGTCGGGGTGGGCGGGCAGGGCGCCTGTCCGCGGATGGCGCCGGCCGGCGATCCCCACGCTCCGCCGATGCCGGGTCGCCCCAGGGTTGGGCCGGCCGGCTGGCCGTGCGTTCGGTCCGCTCGCCGCGCTCCTGACGGGGAGGGTGCTCGCTGCGTCCGCGTGCGTCGCCGCGGGACTCCCGGAAGTCCCTTGCATCGCGGCTGGGACGGGCGTCCCGGGTGTCCCTGGTGTCCCGATGCGCGGGGCGTTGTGGCTCGGCGTAGCTGACCTTCACACCGGCGTGGGTCGGGGCAGGGGCTGCGGCCGGCGCGGCGGCGGAGTCGCGTGCCGCTGTGGCGCGGCGAGGAGGGCGTTGGATGTTGCGGTCGGAGCGCATGGGGGTCTTTCAGGTCGGCAGAGGGCGTGTCAGCGGCCGCGCAGGAACAGGGCGTCCAGTTCCTTCATCGTCAGCTGCCGCCAGGTCGGGCGACCGTGGTTGCATTGTTCGGAACGCTCGGTGGCTTCCATCTGCCGCAGCAGGGCGTTCATCTCTTCCAGGGTCAGGCGGCGGTTGGCCCGCACCGCGCCGTGGCAGGCCATGGTGGCCAGCAGCTCGTCGCGGGCCCGCTCGATCAGGTGGCCGGCGTCGGCCTCGGCCAGTTCGGCCAGTTCGTGCAGTACCGAACGCGCCAGGTCCACCGGGTCTGCGTCGGCCAGGGCCGCCGGGCGCGAGCGCACGGCCAGCGTCGTCGGCCCCAGGGGGCTCAGGTCCAGGCCCAGGGCGTGCAGATCGGCCTGGCGGGCTTCGGCGGTGGCGATCTCCAGCCCGGTGGCCGCGAAGCTGGCCGGGATGAGCAGCGGCTGGGCGGCGATGCCGGTGGCGCGGGCCTCGGCCTTCAGCCGCTCGTAGACGATGCGCTCGTGGGCGGCGTGCATGTCCACCACCACCAGGCCGTGGGCGTTCTCGGCCAGCACGTAGACGCCGGACAGCTGGGCCAGGGCCCGGCCCAGCGGCCAGTCGCCGTTGAGCACGGCGGCGCGGTCCATGGGCGGGTCGCCGCGGTCCGGCGGCGCCAGGGGGGCGGAGGGAGCCGGGGACAGGCCGGCCACCGCCGGGGCGGGTGCGGCCCAGGGCGTGCGCGGCTCCTCGCGGGCGTAGAGCAGCGAGAGGTCGGCCAGGCTCAGCCGCTGTTGCTGGGCACCGAAGGGCAGGCCCGCCGGTGTGGCCGGCGCCTCGGCCCGCGCAGAAGTGGGCGCCCAGCCGGGCTGGGGCAGCGCGGCGGACGCATCCAGGCTGGCCGACGTGGGCGTGGCCAGCGGTGCCGCGGGCAGGGCCGCGCCGGCCGGCAGGGCCAGCGTGCGTTCCACCGCCCGGCGCACCGTGCTGTAGACCTCGCCCGACTCGCGGAAGCGTACCTCGATCTTGGTGGGGTGCACGTTCACATCCACCCGCGTGGGCTCGATGTCGATGAACAGCACGTAGGCCGGCTGGCGCTGGCCGTGCAGCACGTCCTCGTAGGCGCTGCGCAGCGCATGCTGGATCAGCTTGTCGCGCACATAGCGGCCGTTGACGTAGACATACTGGTGGTCACTGCGGTTGCGGGCGGCCTCCGGCAGGCCGGCCCGGCCCAGGATGCGCATCGGCCCGGCCTGGAAGTCCACCGGGCGGCTCTGGTCCACGAAGTCGGCGCCCAGCACGTCGGCCATGCGCTGCTCGTGGGTGGCGCGGCGCCATTGCTCCACCAGCTTGCCTTCGTGCCAGATGGCAAAGCCCACGTCGGGCCGGGCCAGGGCGTGGCGGCGCACCGCCTCCACCGCGTGCGACAGCTCGGTGGCTTCGGATTTCAGGAACTTGCGCCGTGCCGGGGTGCTGAAGAACAGCTCTCGCACCTCGATGCTGGTGCCCTGGCCGCGGGCGGCCGGCTGCAACTCGCCGCTGCGGGCGTCCAGCCGGCGGGCCTGGGGGGCATCGACCGGGCGACTGACGATGGCGGTCTCCGACACCGAGGCGATGGCGGCCAGCGCCTCGCCCCGGAAGCCCATGGTGGTCACGCCCTCGAGCTCGGCCAGTGAGCCGATCTTGCTGGTGGCGTGGCGCTTGAGGGCCAGCGGCAGCTCCTCGGGCGGAATGCCGCAGCCGTCGTCCTCGACCACGATGGCCCGGATGCCCCCGGCCACCAGCCGCACGGTGATCTGGTCGGCGCCCGCGTCCAGCGCGTTGTCCACCAGCTCGCGCACCACCGAGGCCGGGCGCTCCACCACCTCGCCCGCGGCGATCTGGCTCACCAGTTCGTCGGGCAGTTCTCGGATGGGCCGGCGGGGGGCGTCCAGCGGGCCGTTCGCGGGGGAATTCATCCCCGGATTGTAGAGAGGCGCCATGACGGGCGCCGATAATGCCGCGCCATGGACCTGCTGCCGACTCTGATCGATTTCATCCTGCATGTGGACCGCTACCTGGCCGAGTTCGTGGCCCAGTACGGTCCCTGGGTCTATGCCCTGCTGTTTCTGATCGTCTTCGTCGAGACGGGGCTGGTGGTGATGCCCCTGCTGCCCGGCGATTCGCTGCTCTTCGTGGTCGGGGCGCTGGCCGGTGCCGGTCTGATGAACCTGCCGCTGAGCCTGGCCGTGCTGCTGCTGGCCGCGGTGCTGGGCGACCAGCTGAACTACAGCATCGGGCGCCGACTCGGGCCACGCGTCTTCCAGTGGGAGAACTCGCGCTTCTTCAACAAGGCGGCCTTTGCCCAGGCGCATGCCTTCTACGAACGCTATGGCGGCATCACCATCGTGCTGGCCCGCTTCATGCCGTTCATCCGCACCTTCGCACCCTTCGTGGCCGGCGTGGCGGCCATGTCGCGCACCCGCTTCACGGCCTACAACCTGGCCGGTGGCACGCTGTGGGTGGTGGGTGTGCTGATGGCCGGCTACTGGTTCGGCAACATCGGCTGGGTCAAGGGCAACCTCGAGAAGATCATCTGGGCGCTGATCCTGGTGCCCAGCGTGCTGGCCATTGCCGGTGCCTGGCGCGCCCGCCGCAAAGGGGCCGTGGCCTGATGGGCGGGGCGTGGCCATGCCCGCAGCCGGGCGAGGCCTTCGCGCTGCTGGACGATGCCCTGGGCCCGGCGCCCGGTGCCTGCCGCTTGCTGACCGGGCTGGCCGCCCGCCATGAAAGCCGGGGGCCGGAGGACCTGGCCGCCTGCTGGCAGGCCGTGGACGCCGACCTGCGCGCCGGCCTGTGGGCCGTGGTGCTGGCCGACTATGAATGGGGCGTGGCGCTGCAGGGCCTGGCCCCGCGCCAGCCAGCTGCTGAGGCGGGCCGGCTGCGGGTGCTGATGTTCCGCCGCTGCGACCGGCTGGATGCCGCGCAGGTGCCGGCCTGGCTGGCGGCCGTGGCGGACACGGACACGCCTGCGCCCGCGGGCGTGCTGGACCTGCGGCCCGATGTGGACGATGACGCCTACGACGCCGCCATCGACGCCATCCAGGAGGCCATCCGGCGCGGCGAGACCTACCAAGTCAACCACACCTTCCGGTTGAACGGCCAGGCCTTCGGCTCGCCGCTGGAGCTGTACCGCCGCCTGCGCGAACGCCAGCCGGTGGCCTATGGCGCGTTGCTGGCCCTGCCCGGGGACCGCTGGGTCCTGTCCTGCTCGCCCGAGCTCTTCCTGAAGGTCGAGGGCCGGCAGGTGATGGCCCGGCCGATGAAGGGCACGGCTGCGCGAACCACCGATCCGGTCGAAGATGCGCAGCGGGCCCGGTCCCTGCAACAGGACGTGAAGAACCGGGCCGAAAACCTGATGATCGTGGACCTGCTGCGCAACGACCTGGGGCGGCTGGCCGAGACGGGCTCGGTGCGGGTGCCGGCCCTGTTCGAGGTGGAGGGCTACCGCACCGTCTGGCAGATGACCTCGACCATCGAGGCCCGCCTGCGCCCGGAGGTGGATTGGCCGGCCCTGTGGCGGGCCACTTTCCCTTGCGGGTCCATCACCGGTGCGCCCAAGCACCGCACGATGCAGCTGATCCAGGCCCTGGAGACGGCGCCGCGCGGCCTGTACTGCGGGGCCATCGGCTGGGTGGAGCCGGGGGACGGCCTGGGACGGGCCGCGCTGTCGGTGGCCATCCGCACCCTGACGCTGGGCCCGGCGCAGGCCGACACCCGGCCGCTCACGCTGGGGGTCGGCGCCGGCATCGTGCTGGACAGCCAGGCCCGCCCCGAACGGGCGGAGTGTCTGCTCAAGGCCCGCTTCCTGTCGGCGCTGGACCCGGGCCTGGGCCTGTTCGAGACGATGCGGGCCGAGGCCGGCCGGGTGCTCTTGTGGCCGGCCCATCTGCAGCGACTGGATGCCAGCGTGGCGGCCCTGGGCTTCGCGCTGGACCGAGCCGAAGCCGAGCGGCTGTTGCAGGAGGCCTTGGCCGGCCCCTTGCGCCAGGGGCGGCACCGGGTCCGGCTGGACTGGTCCGCCCAGGGTGGGTTGGCGCTGCGGCACGCGCCGCTGACCGAACTGCCTGCCGGGCCGGTGCGCCTGGCCTGGGCCGACCGCACTGTGCCGCGGGGCCAGCAACTGGCCCGGCACAAGACCACTGCACGGGCCCTCTACGACCAGCTGGTGGCGCAGGCCGAGGCGCAAGGCGCCTTCGATGCGCTGCTGTTCAGCGACGATGGCTGGCTGCTGGAAGGCGGCCGCAGTAATGTGCTGCTGCGCCTGCCCGAGGGCTGGGTGACCCCGCCGGTGTCCGATGGCCTGCTGCCCGGGGTGATGCGCGCGCAACTGTTGGCTGACCCCCGCTTGGGCTTGCGGGAGCGCTCGGTGCACCGCGACGAGCTGCCCCGTGTGCTGGCCTGGCGCGTCTGCAACGCCCTGCGGGGCGTGCTGGACGCCCAGCCCTTGCCCAGGGCCTGATCCAGCGTCTCAGCCCCGGTCCTCAGACCTGACGGTTGCGCGCCAGCGGCGGGTTCTTGGCGAAGTAGCGGTCGATGCCGGTGTAGAGCGCCTCGACCAGCTTGAGCTGGTAGCCGGGGTCTTTCAAGCGGCTCTCTTCCTCCGGGTTGGAGATGAAGGCGGTTTCGACCAGGATGGACGGGATGTCCGGGGCCTTGAGCACCGCGAAGCCGGCCTGCTCCACCTCGCCCTTGTGCAGCTTGCCCACCGTGCCGATGCGCGAGAGCACTTCCTTGCCCAGCCGCAGGCTGTCCTTGATCTGGGCGGTGGTGCTCATGTCCAGCATGGCGCGCAGCACCTGGGCGTCCTTGGTGTTGGCGTTGACGCCGCCCACCACGTCGGCGGCGTTCTCCCGCTGGGCCATCCAGCGTGCGGCGGCACTGCTGGCGCCGCGGTCGCTCAGCGCGAACACGCTGGCGCCCCGGGCCTGGGGCGTGAAGAAGGCATCGGCATGGACCGAGACGAAGAGGTCGGCCTGCACCCGGCGGGCCTTGGCCACCCGCTCCTGCAGCGGCACGAAGAAGTCGGCGTCGCGGGTCAGCATGGCCCGCATGTTGGGCCGGTCGTTCAGCCGGTCGCGCAGGGCCATGGCGATCTGCAGCACGACGTCCTTCTCGCGCAGACCCGAGGGGCCGATGGCCCCCGGGTCTTCGCCGCCGTGGCCCGGGTCGATGGCCACCACGATCAGGCGGTTGATCCGGTCGCGCTGCGCCGCAGTGGGCCGAGGCGCCGGGGCGGGCGCCGGCGTGAGGCCCGGCTTGGGCGGCGTGGCCGCCGCGATGGGGGGGCTGGGCGGGTGGCTGGCCTCCGTGGCCGCCAGCGGCCGGTCCATGCGGTGGATGAACTCGCCCAGGGCGTCATCCATGGTCTGGGCGGCCTCGCGCTCGGCCTGCAGCTTGTCCTTCACCAGGGCCAACAGCGGGTCCTGGGCCTGCAGGGGATAGAGGTCGAACACCAGACGGTTCTGGTAGGCCGCCACGGGCGCCAGGGCGAACTGCTGCGGGTTCACCGGCTGCTTCAGGTCGATGACCAGGCGCACCACCCGGGGCTGGTTCTGTCCCACCCGCACGCCGGCGATGTAGGGGTCGTCGGGCTTGACCTTGCCCACCAGCTCACGCAGGGCAGGGCTGAGCTCCAGACCGTCGATGTCCACCACCAGGCGCTGGGGGTCCTCGGTGAGAAAGTGGCGGGCCTGCAGCGGCTGGTCGGACTCGATGGTGACCCGCGTGTATTCGGTGGCCGGCCACACGCGGACCGAGACGATGCTGGCGCCCCAGACCAGCTGTGCCGGCCCCAGCAGCAAGGCGGCCTGGCCCAGGCGGCCGGCATGGGCGAGGATTTCGCGTCGTTTCATGCGAGCAACTCCTTTCCGCGCTGGCTCATGGCATGAGCGAGCACCCGTCGGCTCTCGTCCGGCTGGGGTTGGATCTCCAGTCGCAGGTCGGCCGGCGGACGTTCGGGCCCGGCGTTCTGGGCCCATTCACACAGCTTCAGGCCCGGCCGGGCGAAGATGTCGCGAAAGCCGGCATCCAGCCATTCGCGCGGGTCGCTGAAGCGGTAGAAATCGAAATGCGAGATGGCCAGGGGCTGGCCCGCGTACACCACCTCATAGGGCTCGACCACGGCATAGGTCGGGCTCTTGATGCGCCCCTGGACGCCCAGCGCGCGCAGCAAGTGACGCACCAGCGTCGTCTTGCCGGCGCCCAGCGGTCCGTCCAGTTCGATGCAGGCATCGGCGATGCCCGGGTGACCGGCCAGCGCCAGGGCGAACTGGCCACAGGCCGCTTCATCGGGCCAGGACAGGGAGCGGGTTTCTAGAATCGGCAAATGACTCAAGGCGATCGGGCGGAGCTGGATCTCACGCAGGCATTGCGGGACTGGGCACACGCGCTGGGATTTTCCCAGATCGGCGTGGCCGACGTCGACCTGTCTTCGGCCGAGGCTGGGTTGAGTGCCTGGCTGCAGGCCGGGTTCCATGGCCAGATGGATTACATGGCCCGCCATGGCCTGAAGCGGGCCCGCCCGGCGGAACTGGTGCCGGGGACGGTGCGTGTCATCACCGCGCGCATGGACTACCTGCCACGCCAGACCCCCGCGGGTTGGCAGGCCATCGAATGGCAGCGGCTGGGCCAGCCGGCGCGCGCCAATGTCTCACTCTACGCCCGGGGGCGCGACTATCACAAGGTGCTGCGTGCGCGCCTGCAACAGTTGGCCGACCGGCTGGCGGAGGCCATCGGGCCGCTGGGGCACCGCGTGTTCTGCGATTCGGCCCCCGTGTTGGAGGTGGAACTGGCCCAGCGCAGCGGCCTGGGCTGGCGGGGCAAGCACACGCTGACCTTGTCCCGCGACGCTGGCTCCACCTTCTTCCTGGGCGAGATCTACGTGGATGCGCCGCTGGCCCTGAGTGCGCCGGTGGAGGGCCATTGCGGGCGCTGCGAGGCCTGCATCCAGGCCTGCCCCACGGGGGCCATCGTGGCCCCTTACCGCCTGGATGCGCGGCGCTGCATCTCCTACCTGACCATCGAGCACGACGGCCCGATCCCAGAGGTCCTGCGGCCGCAGATGGGCAACCGCATCTACGGCTGCGACGACTGCCAGCTGGTCTGCCCGTGGAACAAGTTCGCCGAGCCCAGCCGGCTGGTCGATTTCGATGCCCGGGCGGCCTTGGCGGACGCCACCCTGGCCGAGCTGTGGGGCTGGGACGAGGCCCGCTTCCTGCGCGAGATGGAGGGCAGCCCGATCCGGCGCATCGGCTTCGAGCGCTGGCGGCGCAACCTGGCCGTGGCCATGGGCAATGCGCTGGCTGCCCGGGCGCCCGGCGCGCAGGCCCTGGCCGCGCTGCTTCAGGCCGCACGCCCCCAGGCCAGCGCGATGGTGGCCGAGCACATCGATTGGGCCCTGGCGCAGCAGGCCGGCGCCTGAGGGGCCTTCCGTTCAGCGCAGGGCGTCCAGTGCGCTCAGGGCCAGGGGCAGGCCAGCCATGCCGATCACGGTGGAGACGCTGATCAGGCCGGCCACATAGCTGCCATGCCCGCCCATGCGCACGGCCAGCACATAGGCACTGGAGGCGGTGGGCAGGGCGGCAAAGGCCACCACCACGGTCTGCTGTGCCGGCGGCAGGCCGATGAACAGCACCAGGGCGATGGCCACGACCGGCAGCACCAGGTGTCGGATGCCCAGCAGCGCGGCGGCCAGGCCCGGCGCCTCCTTGAGGGCGCCCATGCGCAAGCCGGCACCCACCGCCATCAGGCCCAGGGGCAGGGCGGCGCCCCCGATGCGGCTGAGCGTGATCTCCAGCAGGCCCGGCAGCCGCAGGCCCAGCAGGTTGGCCAGCAGGCCGGCCACGGTGCCGACGATCAGCGGGTTGCGGGCCAGTTCACGCAGGAAGTTGTGTCCGGCATGGCGGGCCAGGGGCCACACGGCCGCCACATTGCACACCGGCACGCACAGCGCGATCAGCAAGGCGATCCAGGCCACCGACTGCACACCGCCCAGGCGCTCGGCCAGGGCCAGGGCCACGTAGGAGTTGAAACGGAAGGCCGTCTGCGCACCGGAGGCATGGGTGCGCGGATCCACGCCGGGCCAGCGCCCCAAGGCATAGGACAGGGCGATGCCCACCGCCACCACGGTCAGGCCACAGCCGGCCAGCGTCATCAGCGCGCCGGGCTGCAGGGGTTGGCGCAGGATGGCCACGAACAGCAGGACCGGAAAGAGCAGGTGGTACACCAGCTTCTCGACCCCGTCCCACACTGTGCGGTCCAGCATGGTGTGGCGGCACAGGGCCCAGCCAAGCACAATCAGCAGGAAATCGGGCAGCAGCAGGAACACTTGGCTCATGGGGTCGAGAGTGTGCCAGCAAGCGCTGCGGCGCGTGCGGCCTGGCCAAGGGTCGGCCTCGGCCCTCTGTGGTGGTTCCTGAATGACGTCTGTCTTGTCCTCTGTTGAAGCCTCGTCGCCCGCGGTCCAGATCCTTTCGCCGGAAGATGCGGTGCTGATCGATGCGTTCTGCGCTGCCCTGTGGATCGAGGATGGTCTGTCCCGGAACACGCTGGCCGCCTACCGGCGTGACCTGAGCGCGCTGGCCCTCTGGCTGGCGGGGCACGATGCCCCGGCGGGCCTGCGCACGGTGCGTTTGAGCGACCTGCTGGCTTACGCGGCCGATCGGCACGCCAGCACCCGCAGCACCACGGCCAATCGCCGCCTGGCGGTGTTTCGCCGCTTCTTCCGCTGGGCCGTGCGGGAACGCCATGTGACCGAGGATCCGACCCTGCAGCTGCAATCGGCCCGCCAGCCGCTGCGTTTGCCCAAGACCCTCACCGAGGCCCAGGTGGAGGCGCTGCTTCGCGCGCCGGATGTCGCTACCCCGCTGGGCCTGCGCGACCGCTGCATGTTGGAGCTGATGTATGCCAGTGGTCTGCGGGTGTCGGAACTGGTGGCGCTGTCCTCCGTGGAGGTGGGGCTGGCCGAGGGGGTGCTGCGCGTCACCGGCAAGGGGCGCAAGGAGCGTCTGGTGCCGTTCGGGCAGGAGGCCGAGGGCTGGATTCGCCGCTATCTGGCCGAGGCCCGGGGCGAGATCCTCAAGGGGCGTCAGTCCGCCGCGCTCTTCGTGACCGGGCGCGGTGAGGGCATGACCCGGCAGATGTTCTGGACCCTGGTGAAGCGCTATGCAGGCCAGGCCGGGGTGACCGTGCCGCTGTCACCGCACACCTTGCGGCATGCCTTTGCCACGCACCTGCTCAACCATGGCGCCGATTTGCGAGTGGTGCAGATGCTGCTGGGTCATGCGGATATCTCCACGACCACGATCTACACGCATGTGGCCCGCGAGCGGCTGAAGTCCCTGCACGCGCGCCACCATCCCCGAGCCTGACGAGACACGGAACTGAAATGAAAAAAGCCGACCCGAGGGTCGGCTTTCTGCACTTGCTGAGCAGAGGCCCGAAGGCCTCAGGCATCAGAAGTTGTGGCGCACGCCAACGCCGAAGTCGTTGAAGGTGCCGGTGAAGGCGCCGTCGTCGTCCTTCACCTTCGTCACGAAGGCGTAGACCTTGGTGCGCTTGCTCAGGTTGTAGTTGTAGCCGGCAGTGGCTTGCCAAGCCTTGCTGGCTTCGCCCAGACCAGCGATCGTCACCTTGTTGGTGCCGCCGTAGTTCAGGTGGAACTCGTTGGCACCCAGGGTGTACATGCCCACCAGACGCCAGGTGTTGAACTCGTAGGAGCCGGTGGCGTGGCTGAAGTAGCCGCCGACACCGAAGGCGCCCAGATCGTAGTTGGCGCGGACGGTCGAAACCTTGTCGTCGCCGTGCTTGTCGTAGCCAGCGCCCAGGTGCAGGGCACCGCGGTCATAGTAGGCGGCCAGGGCCAGCGGCTTGCTCTTTTCGCCGCCGTAGGCTTCGCCGGTCTGCACCCAGCCCACGAAACCGTTCAGGTCGGGGGTGTTGTACGACACGGAGTTCTGCAGCGAGCCGTAGTAGTTCGGGCCACGGTACAGCACGTCGGCGGTGGTGCCGGTGTCGTGGTTGACCCAGGACACGTAGTCGGCGGTGGCGTGGTAGGCCTCGTTGTTGTCGAGGTTGCCCAGCTTCACGGTACCGTAGCGGGTGGCCAGACCCACGGTGGACTCACGGCCCCAGAAACGCTCGCCCTTGACGGTGCCGGTGGAAGCGTCGAAGCCGTGCTCGATCTTGAAGATGGCCTTGTTGCCGCCGCCCAGGTCTTCTTCACCGGCGAAGCCGATGCGGGACGAGTTGTCCACTTGCTGCCAGTCGCGCTTGCTGGCGCCGTCGAACTTGAAGCTTTCGACGGACACGTTCAGACGACCATAGATGGTCACCGAGCTTTGAGCAAAGGCGGGAGCCGCCAGGGTGGCCGCGATCGCGGTCAGGACGAGAGATTTCTTCATGTTGAAGGACCCTTGGTCAGTGAATGAAACAAAGGAGTCTCACGTCTGTGCACTCAGCGCAGGACGCCGAAACTCGGAAGTGCCGTGTGACAGCACTGTGAAATCGGGTTTAGCCGTGCATTTCGGGTTTGCCCCATGGCAGGCGTCGTTTGGTGCCTCCTGGTGACCTCTTTTGTTGTGCTTGTGCAACGGCAAGGGCCTGCCGACGCGGCAAGCGAAGACTCTTCCGCAAGGGGACAATCCGGAAATGGACCACACCTTTGTCTCCGCTTTCGTTCTCTTGCTGCTGGTGCTCGACCCGTTCGGCAGCCTGCCGATCTTCGTCGCCGTGTTCAAGGGCGTCGCCCCCGAACGCCGCACCCGCGTGGCCATCCGCGAGGTGCTGATCGCCTTCTTCGTCCTGCTGGGTTTCATGCTGTCGGGCGAGGGCTTCCTGCGCCTGATGCACCTGTCGGAGCGCTCCCTGGAGGTGGCCGGTGGCGTGATCCTGATGATCATCGCCATCCGCATGATCTTCGCCAGTGGTGGCGAGATCTATGCCACCGACGGTGACCGCGAGCCCATGATCTTCCCGCTGGCCGTGCCCTTGCTGGCGGGCCCCTCGGCCATGGCCACGGTGCTGCTGCTGGCTTCGCGTCAGCCCGAGCGGCTGGCCTACTGGATCGGCGCCCTGACCCTGGCCATGATCGTCTGCGGGGCGGTGATGGTGCTGGCCGAGCCGATTCGCCGCTGGATCGGCTCGCAGATGGTCAATGCCATCGAGAAGCTGATGGGGCTGGTGCTGACGGCCATCGCGGTCGAGATGGTGCTGGCCGGCCTCAAGCGTTATTTCTTCGATCCCAGCTGAGGCGGGTGTCCGCGCACCGTTCCAAAAACAAACGCGCCCGAGGGCGCGTTTTTCGTGTGGGGACCGCGGGCGCGGTTGCCTTCAACGGCCACGCAGGTGGCTGGGGGCTTCCAGTTTGCGTGCCGCCAGCGACAGCAGCATGGTCAGCGCCAGATACAGGGCCGAGATGGCCAGGTAGGGCTCCCAGTAGCGGGAGTAGGCGCCGGCCACCGTCCGCGCGGCCAGGGCCAGCTCCGCCAGACCGATGGCCGAGACCAGGGACGAGTCCTTGATCAGGGCCACCCCTTCGTTCACCAGGGCCGGCACCATGCGCCGGAAGGCCTGGGGCAGCACCACATAGCGCATGGTCTGGCCATGCGTCAGGCCCAGGCTCCAGGACGCCTGGGTCTGGCCTTGGTGGATGCTCTGGATGCCGGCCCGGAAGATCTCGGAGATGTAGGCGCCGGCGTTCAGGCTCAAGGCCACGGCACCCGAGAAGAAGGCACCGTGGTCCTGCCGGAACTGGCGAGCCGCCTCACCCGAGAGCAGCAGGCCGTGGTCCGGGTGGATCAGCGCCGGCATCACCGCGAAGTGAACCAGCAGGATCTGCACGAACAGCGGCGTGCCACGGAAGAAGGTCACATAGGCCAGGGCCAGGCCCCGCACGCCCTTGAGCACCCAGCGCAGCGCCACCGACTTGGGTGGTGGCGCGTCCCGCGAACTGCTGATCAGGCCCAGGAGCACGCCCAATGCCAACCCGCAGGCGATGGCCACCAGGGTGAGCTCGATCGTGGTCCAGAGGCCTTCCAGAAACAGCGGGCCGTAGCCCGCCAGAATGTCCCAACGCAAATCCACGGAACGCTTCTCTCTTCAGTGCGGGGCGATCAGTTCGATGCGGCCGAGGCCGGTGCAGCGGCGGCCGGCGGTTCGGTGCCGAAGGTCTTCTTGTAGATCGCGGCGTAGGTGCCATCGGCCTTCACGGCAGCCAGACCCTTGTTGATCAGGGCCAGCAGCTCGGCATTGCCCTTCTTCACCGCGATACCGTACTGCTCGGGCGCGAAGGACTTGGTGTCGGCCACGGTCTTGAACTTGGCATCCGGGTTGTTGGCCACGTAGTGGATCACCACGCCGTTGTCGGCCACCACGGCGTCCACGCCGCCGGCTTCCAGTTCCTTCAGGGCCAGCGGGGTGGACTCGAAGCGCTTGATCAGCGTGGAGGTCTTGCCCTGCAGCTTGGTCACGACTTCGTCACCGGTGGTGCCGGTCTGCACGCCCACCTTCAGCTTCTTCAGGTCCTCGAACTTGGCGACCTTGGAGTCGGCCTTCACTGCGATCAGCTGGATCGCATCGAAGTACGGGTCGGAGAAGTCCATGGTCTGCTTGCGCTCGTCGGTGATGGTGATCGACGAGATCAGCAGGTCACGGTCGCCCTGGGTCAGCGCATTGAAGATGCCTTCCCAGGGGGTGTTGATGAACTTGACCTGGAAGCCACCCTTTTCGGCCACGGCATTGAGCAGATCGACCGAGAAGCCGACGATCTCGCCCTTCTCGTTCTGGTACTCGAACGGCGCGTAGGCGGCGTCGGTGCCGACCGTGTAGACCTTGACGGGCGCGGGTTCGGAGGCCGGGGCGGAGGCCGCTTCGACCGGGGCGGCCGGCTCCTGCTTGCTGCAGGCGGCCAGGACCAGACCCACTGCCAGCGTGCTGGCGAGTTTCAGAAAATGACGGGTACTCATGGAAGACATGGGATTCCTCGGGTTAATACCAAGTGGCGTATGTGCGCATCGCACAGTGTAAAACGCGGGCTGCAAATTCCACGCCACGCGGGGCTGGGGTGTACCCGCACCATCATGGTGTGTGGCGCACCGGACCAGGGGCGCCGTCCTGGTCGAGCCAGGCCAGTTCCTCGGGCGAGAAGCCGGCCGCCTCGCGGGCTTCCAGGTTGAAGGGGCGGCGCAGCCGCGGGGCCTCGTAGCGGGCGACCAGGGTGGGATAGAGGTCCACCGGGTCCAGCGCACGGGCTTCGCACAGCCAGCGGTACCAGCGGTTGCCGATGGCCACATGGCCGATCTCGTCGCGCAGGACGATGTCCAGGATCTCCACCGCACGCAGGTCGCCGGCCTTGCGCAACTTGGCCTGGATGGGGGGCGTGGCGTCCAGGCCGCGGGCCTCCAGCGTGCGCGGCACCAGGGCCATGCGGGCCAGCACGTCGTCGCGGGTGCGTTCGGCCATCTGCCACAGGCCGTCATGGGCGTCGAAGTCGCCGTAGTCGTGGCCCAGGCTGCGCAGGTGCTCGCGCAGCAGGCTGAAGTGCAGGGCCTCCTCGCCGGCCACCTGCAGCCAGTTGCGGTAGAAGTCCTGCGGCATGCCAGGGAAGCGCCAGAGCGCATCCAGGGCCAGGTTGATGGCGTTGAATTCTATGTGGCAGATGGCGTGCAGCAGCGCAGCCCGGCCCAGAGGCGTGAACGGGGATCGGGTGGGCACCTGGTCGGCGGGCACCAAAAGAGGGCGGTCTGGCCGGCCGGGCAGGCCCTGGGGCGCCGACAGCCTCATCTCGGTGTCCAGCGGCGGGGGCGCGAGGTACAGCGCCCGCGCCTGCTCGGCCTTGCGCGTCGGGTCGGTCTCGCACAAAACCTTGAGCGCCTGTGTCCTCAGTTCCATCCGTAAAATTATCGGTCACCCCTGATCCTGCTTCATGAGCGAACTCCACAAATTCCTGTTCGAAGGCTTGCCGGTGCGCGGCATGCTGGTCCGATTGACCGACAGCTGGCGCGAGGTCTTGGCCCGGCGCGAAGAGGCCGGTGAGTTTCCCGCGCCGGTGCGCGCGCTGCTGGGGGAGATGGCGGCGGCGTCCTCGCTGATGCAGGCCAACATCAAGTTCAACGGCGCCCTGATCCTGCAGGTCTTCGGCGACGGCCCGGTCAAGCTGGCGGTGGCCGAGTCGCGCTCGGACCTGGGCTTTCGCGTGACGGCCAAGGTGGTGGGCGATGTGCCGGAGGATGCCCGGCTGGAGGCCATGCTCAACGTCCATGGCCAGGGCCGCTGCGCGATCACGCTCGATCCCCAGGACCGCCTGCCCGGCCAGCAGCCCTACCAGGGCGTGGTGCCGCTGCACGGCGACCAGCGCGAGCCGCTGCAGCAGCTCTCCCAGGTGCTGGAGCACTACATGCTGCAGTCCGAACAGCTCGACACCCGCCTGGTGCTGGCCGCCAACGACGACATCGCTGCCGGCCTGCTGATCCAGCGTCTGCCGGTCGAGGGCGAGGGCAATCTGGGCGGGCGTCGCAACGAGGACGACATCGGCCTGTCCGAGGCCTTCAACCGCATCGCCCACCTGGCCAGCACGCTGACCCGGGACGAGCTGTTGACCCTGGACGCCGACACCGTGCTGCGCCGCCTCTTCTGGGAGGAGCCGCTGCAGCGCTTCGAGCCGCTGGCGCCGCGCTTCTCGTGCACCTGCTCGACCGAGCGGGTCAAGGGCATGTTGACCAGCCTGGGGCCTGACGAGGTGCAGGACATCCTGGCCGAGCAGGGGCAGGTGGAGGTGGGCTGCGACTTCTGCGGCCGGCAGTACCGCTTCGATGCCGTCGATGTGGGCGAACTGTTCACCCCCGGGCAGAACCAGCCGCCCGGTTCGTCCACGGTGCACTGACCGTTCGCCGCGCGCCTTTCAGCGGCGCTGGAAGGCGAGGTGCTCGCAGTCCGGCTGGTCGCAGTCGCTGCAGGTCCATTGCCAGGCCGGCTGACGGGCCTCGCGCTCGTCCAGACGGCTGAACAGACCGGCCGCGCGCGGAGCGCTCGATGGGCTCGCCTGCCGCCGCCACAGCATGCCCAGAGCATCCAGGGCCGCATCGGTGCGGCGCGGCCCCTGGCCGGCCACCACCGTGAAGGGCAGGCCGTGTCCCACCAGCAACTGGCGCAGGCGTGTGTCCACCGGCTGGCGCACATGGGGGCCGTCCCGTTGCAGGCCATCGGCCTGCCAGGGCAGATCCAGTGCGGTGAGCAGCGTGATGTTGCAGTGCCGCTGCTGCCAGGCCAGGGCCTGTGCATCCAGCGCGCTGCTGCCGAAGACCTGGTGGTGGTAGACGGCGGTCATCAGCGGTGTCGTGTCGGCCAGCACCAGGGCATGCGTGCGGGCCGCCGCTTCAATGCGCCGGGCCTGCTCGGCGGCGATCTCGGCCTGTTCGTCTTCACGCGGCGTGCGACCCGCGGCCTCGCACCACTCGCGCAGCACCTCGGGCACCCAGGTGCATCGCCAGCCGGTCAGCGCGGGCAGGGCCTCGGCCAGGGCGCGGGCCAGCGTGCTCTTGCCGGTGCTCTCGGCCCCGACGATGGCCACGATGCGGCCGGTGTCAGCCATGGACTTGCCCCTCCAGGGCCTGCCAGCGCCGCCAGCCCCAGACGGCCAGCAGGGCGAACAGCCCATAGAGCAGCACGGTGAGCCACAGTCCCTTGTAGGCGAAGAGTCCGACGCTCACCAGGTTCACCGCCACCCACACCGGCCAGTTCTCGATCAGCTTGCGTCCCAGCAGGATCTGTCCGGCCACGCTGCCCACGGTGGGCAGGGCGTCGAGGAAGGGGACATCGCTGTCGGTCATGCGGTGCAGCAGCAGGCCCAGCAGGGGCCAGGCTGCGACGGTGAGCAGTGTGGCCTGCAGTCGAGCGCGGGCGCCCAGGCGGTGCACGGTCAGCCTCTGGCCATCCTCGCCGCGGCCGTTCAGCCACTCCCACCAGCCCCAGGCCGCCAGCGCCACGAAGACCAGCTGCAGGCTGGCTTCGCCGTAGAGGCGGTAGTGCAGGAAGAGTGCGGCGTAGAGCAGGGAGCTCACGATGGCCAGCGGCCAGCCCAGCGGGTGCACGCGCATGTTGCAGCCCACCATCCAGAGGGAGAGTGCGCAGGCCAGCAGCTCGGTCCAGGTGATGGGGCTGCCCCAGAGCGAGAAGGCCGGCTGCAGCCAGAGGCCGACCAGGTCGTGCAGTGCATCCATCGTGGAAAGGCCGGACGGGGCCGCGGCGAAAGGGGTGACGCTGGGCTCAGTGGGTGACGTTGGGGGCGACCACCACCAGCATCTCGTCGGGCCGGATCATGCCCAGTTCCATGCGGGCCTTTTCCTCGACCATCTCCAACCCTTCGCGCAGGTCGGTCACTTCGGCCTGCAGGCGCTCGTTGTGCGTGCGGGCCTGGTCGTTGGCGGCGCGCTGCGCGGCCACTTCGCGCTGCAACTCCATCACGTGCGACACCCCGCCCCGGCCGAACCAGAGTTCGGCCTGCACGACCAGCAGCAAGGCGGTCAGGACAATCGGCAGGGCACGCATGGGGCGGGAGTATGCCGCAGCCGACGCGGTCGGCCGCGGCAGACGGCCGTCAGCGCAGGTTGTAGAAGGCGCTGCGGCCCGGGTACACCGCCACGTCGCCCAGGTCTTCCTCGATGCGCAGCAGCTGGTTGTACTTGGCCATGCGGTCCGAGCGCGACAGCGAGCCGGTCTTGATCTGGCCGGCGTTCAGGCCAACGGCGATGTCGGCGATGGTGCTGTCCTCGGTCTCGCCGGAGCGGTGCGACACCACGGCCGTGTAGTTGGCGCGCTTGGCCATCTCGATCGCGGCGAAGGTCTCGCTCAGCGTGCCGATCTGGTTGATCTTGATGAGGATCGAGTTGGCGATGCCCTTGTCGATGCCTTCCTTCAGGATCTTGGTGTTGGTGACGAACAGGTCGTCGCCCACCAGCTGGACCTTCTTGCCCAGGCGCTCGGTCAGGTGCTTCCAGCCTTCCCAGTCGCCTTCGTGCATGCCGTCCTCGATCGAGATGATCGGGTACTTGTCGCACCAGGTGGCCAGGATGTCGGTCCACTCGGCGGCGGTCAGTTGCAGGCCCTCGCCTTCCAGGTGGTACTTGCCGTCCTTGTAGAACTCGCTGGCGGCGCAGTCCAGGCCGATGGCGATCTGGCTGCCAGCGGTGTAGCCGGCCTTGTCGATGGCTTCCAGGATCAGCTGGATGGCCGCCTCGTGGCTGGGCAGGCTGGGGGCGAAGCCGCCTTCATCGCCGACGGTGGTGCTCATGCCCTTGGCGTCGACCAGCTTCTTCAGCGCGTGGAAGACCTCGGCGCCGTAGCGCAGGGCTTCGCGGAAGGTCGGGGCCCCCACCGGGATGATCATGAATTCCTGGAGGTCCAGGCTGTTGTTGGCGTGGGCGCCGCCGTTGATGACGTTCATCATCGGCACGGGCAGCTGCACCGCGCCCATGCCGCCGAAGTAGCGGTACAGGGGCAGGCCGGATTCCTCGGCGGCGGCGCGGGCCACGGCCATCGAGACGGCCAGCATGGCGTTGGCGCCCAGGCGGCTCTTGTTCTCGGTGCCGTCCAGGTCGATCAGGGTCTTGTCCAGGAAGGCCTGTTCGGAGGCGTCCAGGCCCAGCACGGCTTCGCTGATCTCGGTGTTGATGTTGTTGACGGCCTTGAGCACGCCCTTGCCCAGGTAGCGGCTCTTGTCGCCATCGCGCAGCTCGATGGCTTCGCGCGAACCGGTGGAGGCACCCGAGGGCACGGCGGCGCGGCCCATGGTGCCGCTTTCCAGCAGCACGTCGCACTCGACGGTGGGGTTGCCGCGGCTGTCCAGCACTTCGCGGCCGACGATGTCAACGATGGCGCTCATGTTCTCTCCATTGATGTTGAAACGGGGTCTGGGCTGTCAGTGCGCACGAGCGCCTCAGCAGCTGAAATCGTTCTCGAGCAGAGGCTGGGTCTTGACCACGCGGTCCAGGGCCACCAGCTGCTCCAGCAGGGCCTTCATGTGGTGCAGCGGCACGGCGTTGGGGCCGTCCGACATCGCATGGGCCGGGTCCGGGTGCGTCTCCATGAACAGCCCGGCCACGCCGACGGCCACGCCGGCACGGGCCAGCACCGGCACGAACTCGCGCTGGCCGCCCGAGCTGGTGCCCTGGCCACCGGGCAGTTGCACCGAATGGGTCACGTCGAACACCACCGGCGCCTGCGTCTCGCGCATGATCGCCAGGCTGCGCATGTCGGAGACGAGGTTGTTGTAGCCGAAGCTGGCGCCGCGCTCGCAGGCCATGAAACGGTCCTCGGTCAGGCCGGCCTCGCGAGCCGCGTCCCGTGCCTTCTGGATCACGTTCTTCATGTCGTGCGGCGCGAGGAACTGGCCCTTCTTGATGTTCACCGGCTTGCCGCACTGGGCGACGGTGCGGATGAAATCGGTCTGCCGGCACAGGAAGGCCGGCGTCTGCAGCACATCCACCACGGCGGCCACGGCCGGCACCTCGGCCTCGGTGTGCACGTCGGTCAGCACCGGCACGCCCAGCTCCTTGCGGACCTTGGCCAGGATCTCCAGGCCCTTCTCCATGCCCGGGCCGCGGGGCGAGCTGCCGGAGGAGCGGTTGGCCTTGTCGTAGCTGCTCTTGAAGATGAAGGGGATGCCCAGCGCCGAGGTGATCTCCTTCAGGCGGCCGGCCACGTCCATCTGCAACTGCTCGCTCTCGATCACGCAGGGACCGGCGATCAGGAAGAAGGGCTTGTCGAGACCGACCTCGAATCCGCAGAGTTGCATGCCGGTCTCCTTCAGGCCTTGGCGCGCGCGGCCTGGTGGTCCAGCGCGGCCTTGATGTAGCTGTTGAACAGCGGATGCCCATCCCAGGGGGTGGACTTGAACTCGGGGTGGAACTGCACGCCGACGAACCAGGGGTGCACCTGGCGCGGCAGCTCGACGATCTCGGTGAGCTTCTCGCGCTGGGTGATGGCCGAGATCACCAGGCCAGCCTTCTGCAGCGCGTCCAGGTAGTGCTCGTTGGCCTCGTAGCGGTGGCGGTGGCGCTCGGTCACGACCGGGCCGTAGATGTCGAAGGCCAGAGTGCCGGGCTTGACGTCGGAGCTCTGGGCGCCCAGGCGCATCGTGCCGCCCAGGTCGGAGCTGGCGTCGCGCTTCTGGATGGTGCCGTCGGCATCCTGCCACTCGTCGATCAGGGCGATGACCTTGTGCGGGGCCTCGGGCTCGAACTCGGTGGAGTTGGCACCGGCCAGGCCGGCCTTGTGGCGGGCGTATTCGATGGTGGCCACCTGCATGCCCAGGCAGATGCCCAGATAGGGCACCTGGGTCTCGCGGGCGAACTGGGCCGCGCAAATCTTGCCTTCCACGCCGCGCTTGCCGAAGCCGCCGGGCACCAGCACGGCGTCATAGGCGCCGAGTTCCTGGGCCGCGTTCTCCGGGGTCAGGGTCTCGGAATCGACGTATTCGATCTTGACCCGCACGTGGTTCTTCAGGCCGGCGTGGCGCAGGGCCTCGTTGAGCGACTTGTAGGAGTCCGACAGGTCGGTGTACTTGCCGCACATGGCGATGGTGACCTCGCCGCGCGGATGCTCCACCTCATAGACCAGGTCGTCCCAGATCTTCAGGTCGGCCGGCTTGGTCAGCAACTGCAGCTTCATGCAGATCTGCTCGTCCAGGCCCTGCTCGTGCAGCACGCGCGGCACCTTGTAGATGGTGTCCACGTCCCACATGGAGATCACACCGTGCAGCGGCACGTTGGTGAACAGCGAGATCTTCTCGCGCTCGTCGGCCGGCACCTCGCGGTCGGCGCGGCACAGCAGCACATCGGGCTGGATGCCGATCTCGCGCAGCTTCTGCACCGTGTGCTGGGTGGGCTTGGTCTTCAGCTCGCCCGCGGCCTTGATGTAGGGCACGTAGGTGAGGTGCACGAAGGCAGTGTTGGTCGGGCCCAGCTTCAGGCTGAGCTGGCGCACGGCCTCCAGGAAGGGCAGGGACTCGATGTCGCCCACGGTGCCACCGATCTCGACGATGGCCACATCCACCGCCTCGGGCGTGCCGAAGCCGGCGCCGCGCTTGACGTATTCCTGGATTTCGTTGGTGACGTGCGGGATGACCTGCACCGTCTTGCCCAGGTAGTCGCCGCGGCGTTCCTTCTCCAACACGGTCTTGTAGATCTGGCCGCTGGTGAAGTTGTTGGCCTTCTTCATCCGCGTGGTGATGAAGCGTTCGTAGTGGCCCAGGTCCAGATCGGTTTCGGCGCCGTCGTCGGTGACGAAGACCTCACCGTGCTGGAACGGGGACATCGTGCCCGGGTCCACGTTGAGGTACGGGTCCAGCTTGATGAGGGTGACCTTGAGGCCGCGCGATTCCAGGACCGCTGCGAGAGAGGCCGACGCGATGCCCTTGCCCAAGGAGGACACCACACCGCCGGTGACGAAGACGAACTTGGTCATGTCGTGCAGCGCACGCTCACACCCCTGCCGGACGCCGGTTCCATCAACGGACCCGCCCAGGCAGACATGCACGTGCGCTGTGGTGGTAAATCGGCATTATATCGGCCCGCCCGTCCGGGCCGGAATGCAGGACTTCACGCCATGTCGGCCAGCAGGGCCAGCACCTGCTGTGCCGTGTCCTGGGGACGCTCCATCGGGTAGAGGTGCGTGCCCTCGAAGCGGACAAAGCGGTGCTGGGCCAGGGCCCGTGCCGCGGCCGTGCCACCCTGGCGCATCTCGGCCGACTGGGTGCCGGCGATGAAGCCCACCGGGCAGCGGGGCGGGTGGCGGCGCAGCAGGGCGCCCAGATGGTCGGGCAGGGTGTTGTAGATGCGCGTTTCCACCTCGCGGCTGAAGCGCAGTTGCACGCCGCCTTGCGGGGCTTCGACGAAACCGGCGGCCACATAGTCATCCAGCACCCGCGGGTCCCAGCGGGCGAACACCGGCTTGCTGGCGAAGTGCTGCTTCACGCTGGCCAGATCCGGCCAGTGGTGGCGCCGCTGTTGCGCCACCTTGCCTGGCGAGACCTTCCGGATCAGCCCGCTGCGCTTGAACACGGCCACGCTCTGCGCCCGCCAGCCGGTGATGACCGGCGAGTCCAGCATCACCAAGCCGCGGGCCAGGTCCGGGCGCCGGCAGGCCGCCATCAGGCTGAGCAGACCGCCCAGCGAGTGCCCCACCAGCCAGACCGGTTCACCAGCCTGCTGGTCTTCGATGAATTGGATCAGCTGGTCGCGCAGGGCCCGCCAGTTGCTGGCCACCGGGTAGGCCGGGTCGTGGCCGAACATCGGCACCGCCCGCACCGTCAGGCCGGCCTCGGCCCAGATGTCCAGCAGTTGCCGGTAGGTGCCGGCCGGGAAGCTGTTGCCGTGCGAGAAGACCAGGGTGCCGTTCATGGGGTTCAGATGATCTTTTCGTCGGGGCTGGTGATCTTGCGCATCGGCTCGAACCGTTCGCTGGGTGCCAGCAGCGGGTGGTCGGCTTCGGCGCCGTCCCATTGCGGGTCGTCGATGCTCTCGAACACCTCGCGCAGGCGTTGGCCCCAGGTGGTGTGGATCATCTGGAAGTAGGGGTTGTGCTCGTCCAGCACCGCGATGTGGTCACTCTTGAGCCGGCCGGCCTCGTAGACCAGCAGGTCCAGCGGCAGGCCCACCGAGAGGTTGGACTTGAGCGTCGAATCCATGGACACCAAGGCGCATTTGGCGGCCTCGTCCAGCGGTGTGTGCGGGGTGAGCACGCGGTCCAGGATGGGCTTGCCGTACTTGCTCTCGCCGATCTGGAAGAAGCAGGTCTCGCGGGTGGCTTCGATGAAGTTGCCAGCCGAATAGACCAGGAACAGGCGCATGGCCTCGTCGCCGATCTGGCCACCGAAGATCATGCTGCAGTTGAAGTCGATGCCGGCGGCCTTCAGCGAAGGGCCGTCCTGCTCGTAGACGCGGCGCACGGCCGCGCCCAGCACCCGGGTGGCGTCGAACATGCTCTTGGCGTTCCAGATGGTGATCGGCTCGTCGTCGCCATTGGGCAGCTTCTCGACCTGCAGGATCTCCCGCACCGACTGCGAGATGCTCAGATTGCCGGCCGACATCAGCACCATGAAGCGGTCGCCCGGCTTTTCGTAGACGATCATCTTGCGGAAGGTGCTGATCGCGTCCACGCCCGCGTTGGTACGGGAGTCGGACAGGAACACCAGGCCGGCGTTGAGCCGGATGCCGACGCAGTAGGTCATGGGTGGGCTTTCTGCAGTTTCTTGAGATGGTAGAGCGCGTCCAGGGCCTCGCGGGGGGTCAGCGCGTCGGGGTCGATCGCGCCCAGGGCCTCCTCCAGTTCCGAGGGCACCGGGGCCGTGGGGGTGGGCGGCGGGGCGAACAGGTCCACCTGGGCCTCGCGCGCCTGCGCTTGGCTCTCCAGCGCTTCCAGCGTGGCGCGGGCCTGGCGGATCAGCGCCGGCGGCATGCCGGCCAGGCGGGCCACCTGCACACCGTAGCTGCGGCTGGCGGGGCCGGGCTCGATGGCGTGCAGGAACACGATGTCGTCGCCGCTTTCGGCGGCGCTCACGTGCAGGTTCACCGCGCGCTCGTGGCGCCGCGGGAACTCGGTCAGCTCGAAGTAGTGGGTGGCGAAGAGGGTGAAGGCCTTGCAGCGGTCGTGCAGCTGGGTGGCGATGGCCGAGGCCAGGGCCAGGCCGTCGAAGGTGGAGGTGCCGCGGCCGATCTCGTCCATCAGCACCAGCGAGTGCTCGGTGGCGCTGTGCAGGATGGCGGCGGCCTCGGTCATCTCCATCATGAAGGTCGATTGGGCATTGGCCAGGTCGTCGGCCGCGCCGATGCGGGTGTGGATGGCGTCGATGGGGCCCAAGCGGCAGAAGCGCGCCGGCACGTAGGAGCCCATGGAGGCCAGCAGCACGATCAGCGCCACCTGGCGCATGTAGGTGCTCTTGCCGCCCATGTTGGGGCCGGTGATGATCTGCAGCCGGGTGCGGGCATCCAGCCGGCAGTCGTTGGCGATGAAGTCGCCCGCGCCAGTCTCGGCCAGGCGGGCCTGCACCACCGGGTGGCGGCCGGCCTGGATCTCGATGCAGGGGTGGTTGACGAACTCGGGCGCGCACCAGTCCAGCGTGGCGGCCCGCTCGGTCAGCGCGGCCAGGGCGTCCAGCGCGGCCAGGGCGCGGCCCAGGGCGGTCAGCGGCCCCAGGAAGCCCTGCAACTCGTCCAGCAGCAGCTCGAACAGCCACTTCTCGCGGGCCAGGGCGCGGTCCTGGGCCGACAGGGCCTTGTCCTCGAAGGCCTTGAGCTCGGGGGTGATGAAGCGCTCGGCGTTCTTCAGCGTCTGGCGGCGCTGGTAGTCGGCGGGCACCTTGTCGCGGCCGGAGCTGGTGACCTCGATGTAGAAGCCGTGCACCTTGTTGAACTGCACCCGCAGGTTGGCGATGCCGGTGCGCTCGCGCTCGCGGGCCTCCAGGGCCAACAGGAAGTCGTCGCAGTTCTGGCCGATGGCGCGCAGCTCGTCCAGTTCGGCGTCGAAGCCGGTGGCGATGACGCCGCCGTCGCGCAGCAGCACTGCGGGCTCGGCGGCGATGGCGCGGGCCAGCAGTTCGCCCACGGCCGGCGGCGGGGCCAGCTCGGCGTGCAGGCTGTCCAGCAGGGCGCTGCCGCGCGGGGCCACGGCGCGCAGCCGCGGCAGCTCGGCCAGCGTCTGGCGCAGACCGGACAGCTCGCGCGGCCGCACCTGGCGCAGCGCGATGCGGGCCGAGATGCGTTCCACATCGCTGACGCCGCGCAGCAGCTCGCGCAGCGGCTCCACCCCGTCGGCCAGCATCTGGGCAATGGCGCCGTGCCGGGCCAGGGCCTGGGCCCGGTCGCGCAGCGGGTGGGTCAGCCAGTGGCGCAGGGCGCGGCTGCCCATGCCGGTGCGGCAGGTGTCGATCAGCGAGAGCAGGGTGGGCGAGGCCTCGCCACGCAGCGTCTCGGTCAGCTCCAGGTTGCGGTGGGTGGTGGGTGGCAGCTCGATCAGCTCGCTGCCGCGCTCCACAGACAGGGTGTTGACGTGGGCCAGGGCGCGGCCCTGGGTGTGTTCTGCATAGCTCAGCAACGCTGCGGCGGCTGCGTGGGCGCTGCTCAGTTCCTGGGCGTTGAAGCCGGCCAGGCTGGCGACCTTGAGTTGTTCGCAGAGTTTGCGCAGACCCAGGCCGCTGTCGAATTGCCAGGCCGGGCGCCGGGTGCGGGCGGCGCGGCACTGCAGCAGGGCGGGGGGCAGTTCGTCCCGGTCCACCAGCAGCTCGGCCGGCGCCAGACGGGCCAGCCAACTGCCGAGTTCGCGCTCCCCGCACTCGGCCAGGCCCAACTGCCCGCTGGCCACGCCCAGCCAGGCCAGGCCCCAGGTGGTGCGCTGGCGGGAAACCGCGAGCAGCAGGGTGTCGGCCCGGTCGTTCAGCAGCTCGCTGTCGGTCACGGTACCGGGGGTGACCACCCGCACCACCTTGCGCTCGACCGGTCCCTTGCTGGTGGCCGGGTCGCCGATCTGCTCGGCCACCGCCACCGATTCGCCCAACTTCAGCAGCCGGGCCAGGTAATTTTCCACTGCGTGCACCGGCACGCCGGCCATCACCACCGGCTCGCCGGCGCTCTGGCCGCGTGTGGTCAGCGTGATGTCCAGCAGGCGGTGCGCCTTGCGCGCATCGTCGTAGAACAGCTCGTAGAAGTCCCCCATCCTGTAGAACAGCAGCGTGTCGGGATGGCCGGCTTTCAGCCGCAAGTACTGGGCCATCATCGGCGTGTGGCCTTCAAGCCAGGCGGCCAGTTCGGGGCTGTCGGGTGGGGGAAGCGTGGAGTTCATGACAAGACGCGGGCAGGCGGGCCCTCGGGCAACCCATGATCTTCGCACAGGCCCACCGCTGGCCGGGCTCGCCGCTGGGCGGTCCGATGACCCTCTTCTACGTATTACCACGTAGGGTTGGAATCACCCCAGGGGCAACCCGAAACCTAGAATCGACAGCATCATTCTTGATGTTCATCACGAGGGCCCCATGGTGCAACTCTCCAGGCGCCAGTTCATGAAAGTGACTGGCTCAAGCTTGGCGGGCTCCAGCCTGGCGTTGATGGGCTTTTCGCCCGCCACCGCCCTGGCCGAAGTCCGCCAGTACAAACTCGCCGCGACCACGGTCACCCGCCAGACCTGCACGTACTGCTCGGTCGGCTGCGGCATCCTCATGTATTCGCTGGGCGATGGCGCGAAGAACGCCAAGCGCGCGGTCATCCACGTCGAAGGGGATCCGGACCATCCGGTGAACCGCGGCACGCTGTGTCCCAAGGGTGCCAGCCTGCTGGACATCATCAACAGCCCCAACCGCCTGCAGTACCCCGAGGTGCGCGAGCCGGGCAGCAACGAGTGGAAGCGCGTGTCCTGGGATGAGGCCATGGGCCGCATCGCCAAGCTCATGAAGGAAGACCGCGACGCCAACTTCGTCGAGAAGACCGACGATGGTCTGACGGTCAACCGCTGGCTCACCACCGGCATGCTGGCGGCCTCGGCCTCCAGCAACGAGGCCGGCTACATCACCCACAAAGTGGCCCGTTCCTGGGGCCTGCTCGCATTCGACAACCAAGCCCGTGTCTGACACGGCCCGACGGTGGCAGGTCTTGCCCCGACGTTTGGCCGTGGAGCGATGACGAACCATTGGGTCGACATCAAGAATGCGGACGTCATCCTCATCATGGGCGGCAATGCCGCCGAAGCACACCCCTGCGGGTTCAAGTGGGTCACCGAAGCGAAGGCGCACAACAAGGCGTACTTCATGGTGGTCGATCCGCGCTTCAACCGCTCGGCCTCGGTCGCTGATTTCTATGCCCCCATCCGGTCTGGCAGCGACATCGCCTTCCTGGGCGGGGTGATCAACTACCTGCTGACGAACGACAAGATCCACCGCGAGTACGTCGTCAACTACACCGACATGAGCTTCATCGTGCGCGAGGACTTCGCGTTCGAGGACGGCATCTACTCGGGCTACAACGAGGAAAAGCGGACCTACGACAAGACCAGCTGGGACTATGAACTCGGCTCGGACGGCTTCGTCAAGACCGACCCGACGCTGGAGCACCCGCGCTGTGTCTATCAGCTCCTGAAGAAGCACTACAGCCGCTACACGCCCGAGAAGGTCGAGAGCATCTGCGGCACACCCAAGGACAAGTTCCTGCACGTGTGCGAGAAGATGGCCAGCACGGCGGTGCCCGGCCGCGCCATGACCATCATGTACGCGCTGGGCTGGACGCAGCACTCGATTGGCGCGCAGATCCTGCGCACCGGGGCGATGGTGCAGCTGCTGCTGGGCAACATCGGTGTGGCCGGTGGCGGCATGAACGCGCTGCGCGGTCACTCCAACATCCAGGGCCTGACCGACCTGGGTCTGCTGTCCACCAGCCTGCCGGGCTACCTGTCGCTGCCCAGCCAGGCCGAGCAGGACTACCAGAAGTACATCGACACCCGCACGCAGAAGCCGCTGCGCCCGGGCCAGATGAGCTACTGGCAGAACTACCCGAAGTTCCACGTCAGCCTGATGAAGGCCTGGTACGGCCCGGCCGCCACGGCCGAGAACAACTGGGCTTACGACTACCTGCCCAAGTTCGACAAGCAGTACGACATGCTGCAGGTCTTCGAGCTGATGAACCAGGGCAAGGTCAACGGCTACATCGCCCAGGGCTTCAACCCGCTGGCCGCGCTGTCCAACAAGGACCGCGTGCGCTCTGGTCTGGCCAAGCTCAAGTTCCTGGTCGTGATGGACCCGCTGGCCACCGAGACCTCGGAGTTCTGGAAGAACCACGGCGAGTACAACGACGTCGAGACCGACAAGATCCAGACGACGGTGTTCCGGCTGCCCACCACCTGCTTCGCGGAAGAAGAGGGCTCGGTGGTCAGTTCCTCGCGGGTTCTGCAGTGGCACTGGAAGGCCGCCGAGCCCCCGGGCGAGGCGCGCACCGACATCCGCATCATGTCGGACCTGCACCTGCGTCTGCGCGAGATGTACGCCAAGGACGGTGGCAAGTTCCCCGACCCGATCACCAAGCTGTGGTGGCCCTACGCGCAGGCGGAGGAACCCACGCCGGAAGAGGTGGCCAAGGAGTACAACGGTCGCGCCCTGGTCGACCTGATGGACCCCAAGGACCCGACCAAGGTGATCCGCAAGGCCGGCGAGCAACTGGCCGGTTTCGGCGAGCTGCGAGATGACGGCACCACCCTCGGTGGCTGCTGGATCTTCTCGGGCAGCTGGACCACCGCAGGCAACATGATGGCGCGCCGGGACAATGCCGACCCGACGGGCATCGGCAACACCCTGAACTGGGCCTGGGCCTGGCCGGCCAACCGCCGCGTGCTCTACAACCGCGCCTCCTGCGACGTCAACGGCAAACCCTTCAATCCGAAGCGCAAGCTCATCGGCTGGAACGGCACGGCCTGGGGCGGTGCGGACGTGCCCGACATGGCGCCCACGCTGGCGCCGGAAACCGGGGCCGGTCCGTTCATCATGAACCCCGAGGGGGTGGCTCGCTTCTTCGCCAAGAAGGGCATGGCCGAAGGTCCGTTCCCCGAGCACTACGAGCCCTTCGACACCCCGCTGGGCTACAACCCGATGCATCCGAAGAACCCGAAGGCGACCAGTTCGCCGGCGGCACGGGTGTTCAAGCCGATCTGGGACACCTTCGGCAAGGCCGAGGAGTTCCCGCACGTGGGCACGACCTACCGCCTGACCGAGCATTTCCACTACTGGACCAAGCACGCGCTGCTCAACGCCATCACGCAGCCCGAGCAGTTCGTGGAAATCGGCGAGGCCCTGGCCAAGAGCCTGGGCATCGAGGCCGGGGACATGGTGAAGGTCTCGTCCAAGCGGGGCTACATCAAGGCCCGTGCGGTGGTGACCAAGCGGATCAAGCCGATGACCATCGAGGGCAAGCCGGTGCACCACGTCGGCATCCCCATCCACTGGGGCTTCAAGGGCGTGACCAAGCCGGGCTTCCTGGCCAACACGCTCACGCCTTTCGTGGGGGATGGCAACACCAACACCCCCGAGTTCAAGACCTTCCTGGTCAAGGTCGAGAAAGTCTGAGGTAGAGCGCCATGTCACTGCAATCTCTCGACATCAAGCAGCGCTCGGCCACGACCACGCCGTCGCCCAGCGCGCGCACCCCGGCCTCGGGCGAGGTCGCCAAGCTCATCGACGTGTCCAAGTGCATCGGCTGCAAGGCTTGCCAGACCGCCTGCATGGAGTGGAACGACCTGCGCCAGGAGCCGGGCGAGAACGTGGGGGTTTACGACAACCCCGCGGACCTCACCGCCAACGCCTGGACGGTGATGCGCTTCACGGAGTACGACAACCCGAGCACCGGCAATTTCGAGTGGCTGATCCGCAAGGACGGCTGCATGCACTGCGCCGATCCGGGCTGTCTGAAGGCCTGCCCTTCGCCGGGCGCCATCATCCAGTACACCAACGGCATCGTCGACTTCCACGAGGAAAACTGCATCGGCTGCGGCTACTGCGTCACCGGCTGCCCCTTCAACGTCCCGCGCATCTCGCAAAGGGACAAGAAGGCGTACAAGTGCACGCTGTGCTCGGACCGCGTGGCGGTGGGCCAGGAACCGGCCTGCGTCAAGACCTGCCCGACCGGGGCCATCATGTTCGGCACCAAGCAGGCCATGAAGGACCAGGCCGAGGAGCGCATCGCGGACCTGAAGGAGCGCGGCTTCGAGAAGGCGGGCCTGTACGACCCGGCCGGGGTGGGCGGCACGCACGTCATGTACGTGCTGCACCACGCGGACACGCCCTCGCTCTACCACGGTCTGCCCGACGAGCCCAAGATCAGCCCCATGGTCAGCGTCTGGAAGGGCATCACCAAGCCGCTGGCGATGGTGGCCCTGGGCGCGGCCGCGCTGGGCGGGCTGTTCCACTTCATCACCAAGGGCCCCAACGAGGTGTCCAAGGAACTGGAGGATGAAATGGAGCGCAAAGACCAGGAAGCCCTGGAGAAGGAGTCACAGCGATGAGACGCAATCCTCGTGACCTGCAGCGCTACAACGCCTCGGAGCGGGCCAACCACTGGGTGGTGGGCATCTGCTTCATCCTGCTGGCGCTGTCGGGCCTGGCCTTCTTCCACCCGGCCTTCTTCCCGCTCACCCAGCTCTTCGGGGGCGGCCCCTGGACCCGCATCCTCCACCCCTACATCGGGGTGGTGATGATGCTGTTCTTCGTGGTGATGGCCGGGCGCTTCTGGAAGCTCAACGTCATCGAGCCGCGCGACAAGGAGTGGCTGCGCAATGTGCGCAAGATGGTGGACGGCAATGACCACGACATGCCCGAGCAGGGCAAGTACAACGGCGGTCAGAAGGTCCTGTTCTGGGGCCTGGTGATCGGCATGGTCATCCTGTTCCTCTCCGGCCTGCTGATGTGGCGCGCCTGGTGGACCCCGCCGGTGACGGCGGTGCGCCTGGCCTCGCTGCTGCATGCGGTCGGCGCGGTGTGGATGATCGGCCTGATCATCATGCACGTCTACGCGGCCATCTGGACCCGTGGCACCATCCGGGCCATGCTCTACGGCACGGTCACCCGCGCCTGGGCCAAGCAGCACCACCGTGGCTGGTACCGCCAGATGACGGGCGACAAGAGCTGACCGGCTTCGTCCCATCCCGGCCGCCGGCTGCTGTCCAGCACCGGCGGCCTGTTTCTTTCTGATTGGAGTTGGGCGTGCAACGCATTCTTCAACCCGGCGAAATCGAATCGCTGGACCGCATCGAGTTCCCGCGGCTGCGCCTGCCGCAGCCGGCCGTGCTGTTCACCGAGCGGGCGGCGCGCCTGCGCCAGAAGGCCGACGGCCATCCGATTGCCGACTACCTGCGCTTCCTGGCTCATCTGGTCGATCTCCAGGCGCAGGCCGCCGCCACCGTGGCCACCCAGCCGGTGCCCGAGGCGGTGATCGCCCAATCGCTGGACCACGGCATGCCCGTGCTGCCTGCGCCGCTGCGGCCCGACCCGGCCTGGCTGGGCATGCTGCGGCAGCTGCTGGCCGGCGTGCTGGCCCTGCAGGACCTGCCGCAGGCCCTGCGCCAGAACGCCCAGGCCCTGGCAGCTCGTGGCGACGCCGAGCTGGAGGCGCTGGCCCAGGCCTTCCTGGGCGACCAGGCCACGCCGGCCGAACTGGCGGCCCAGCCGCTGGTGATGGCCGCGCTGCAGGTCGTCTATGCCGACATCGCCAGCCGCCTGGACACCCAGCGCATCGCCTATGTGGATCCGGCTTCCATCTGCCCGGTGTGCGGCAGCGCGCCGGTGGTCAGCGTGCTGCGCATCGGCGGCGAGGCGGGCGGCCATCGCTACCTGCATTGCGGCCTGTGCGCCACCGAATGGCACATGGTGCGCGTCAAGTGCAGCCATTGCGAATCGACGAAGGGCGTGCGCTACCAGGGCATCGAGGGTGGCGACCCGGCCGTGCTGGCCGAGACCTGCGACAGCTGCCACACCTACCGCAAGCAGGTGAACCAGGAGAAGGACCCGCTGGTCGAGCCACTGGCTGACGATCTGGCCAGCCTGACCCTGGACCTGCTGATGGCCGACACCGCCTACGCTCGTGCCAGCGGCAACCCCCTGCTGGCGCTGGCCTCCGGCGAGCCCTCGGGTGAAGACCTGGACACGCAGGACGCATGAGCGCCGCAACCCCCCTCGACGCCCACGCGTTGCTCAGCTCGCCGGCCCAGCTGCCGGCCGTGGACAAGCTGCTGACCCATGCCGCCTTCCAGCCGGTGCTGGGTGAACACGGCCTGAGCCTGGTGACGGCGGCGGTGCGTGCCCAGCTGGAGCGCCTGCGCAGCCGCTTGCGCGGTGGGGAGGCCCTGGCTGCGGAGTTGGGGGCTCCCGCTGCGCTCGCGCAGGCCGTGGAGGCAGACCTGCGACGCCAGCGGGCACCCCGCCTGCGGGCGGTCTTCAACCTCACCGGCACCGTGCTGCACACCAACCTGGGTCGGGCCCTGCTGCCCGACGAGGCGGTGCAGGCTGTGGTGCAGGCGCTGACAAGCCCGGCCAACCTGGAATACGACCTGGCCACAGGGGGGCGCGGTGACCGCGACGACCTGGTCAACGACCTGCTGTGCGAGCTGACCGGGGCCGAAGCCGCCACCGTGGTCAACAACAACGCCGCCGCGGTGCTGCTGATGCTCAACGCCCTGGCCGCGCGCAAGGAGGTCATCGTCTCCCGCGGCGAACTGGTGGAGATCGGCGGGGCCTTCCGCATCCCCGACATCATGGCCCGCGCCGGCGCCAGGCTGGTGGAGGTGGGCACCACCAACCGCACCCATGCCCGCGACTACGAAGGCGCCATCACGCCCAAGACCGGGCTGCTGATGAAGGTGCACTGCAGCAACTACGCGGTCACCGGCTTCACCGCCAGCGTGGCCGAGAGCGAGGTCGCCCGCATCGCCCATGCCCAGGGCCTGCCGTTGGCGGTGGACCTGGGCAGCGGCACCCTGATCGACCTGGCCGACTGGGGTCTGCCGCACGAGCCCACGGTGCGCGACGTGGTGGCTGCCGGGGCCGACGTGGTGAGCTTCAGCGGCGACAAGCTGCTGGGCGGCCCGCAGGCCGGCCTGATCGTCGGCCGCAAGGACCTGATCGCCAAGATCAAAAGGAACCCGCTCAAGCGCGCGCTGCGGGTGGGCAAGCTCACCCTGGCCGCGCTGGAGCCGGTGCTGCGCCTGTACCAGGCGCCGGAATTCCTGGCCGAGCGCCTGCCGGCGCTGCGCCTGTTCACCCGCCCACAGGCGGCCATGCAGGCCCAGGCCCAGCGCCTGCTGGCGCCGCTGGCGGCCGCGCTGGGCGGCGCCTACCAGGTCTCCCTGGCGCCCATGTTCAGCCAGATCGGCAGCGGGGCCCTGCCGGTCAACACCCTGCCCAGCGCGGGCCTGCGCATCGAGCCCACCGAAGTCAAACGGGCTGGCCGGGCCCTCTCGCGCCTGGAAGCCGCCTGGCGTGGCCTGGCGCGGCCGGTGATCGGTCGCATCGGCGACAACGCCTTGTGGCTGGACCTGCGCTGCCTGGACGAGCGTGACGAGGCTGCCTTCCTGGCCCAGTTCGGCGCCCTGCAGCAGGCGCTGGCGGAGGACCGTGCGCGATGATCATCGGCACCGCCGGCCACATCGACCACGGCAAGACCACGCTGGTGCGCGCGCTCACCGGCGTGGACACGGACCGTCTGAAGGAAGAGAAGGCGCGCGGCATCTCCATCGAGCTGGGCTATGCCTATGCGCCGCTGGCCAGCGGTGAGGTGCTGGGCTTCATCGACGTGCCCGGCCACGAGAAATTCGTCCACACCATGGCGGCCGGCGCCGTCGGCGTGGACCATGCCTTGCTGGTGGTGGCCGCCGACGATGGCGTGATGCCGCAGACCCGCGAGCACCTGGCCATCCTGGACCTGCTGGGCGTGCGTGAAGGCACGGTGGCTCTGACCAAGGTGGACCGCACCGAAGCGGCCCGGGTGGCCGAGGTGCGGGCCGAGCTGGCGGTGCTGCTGGCCGGCACGCCGCTGGCCGCCGCCCCCGTGTTCGAGACGGCCGCCACGGCCGAAGGCGACCCTGGCGTGGCGGCGCTGCGGGCCCATCTGTGGACCCTGGCCGAGCACCATGCCCAGCGCCGCCAGGACGGCCTGTTCCGCCTGGCGGTGGACCGCGTGTTCACGCTGGCCGGGCAGGGTACCGTGGTCACCGGCACGGTCTTCGGTGGCCAGGTGGCGGTGGGCGACACGGTGGCCCATTCCGCCAGCGGCCAGAAGGTGCGGGTGCGCTCCATCCATGCCCAGAACCAGGCGACAGACCGCGGCGTGGCCGGGCAGCGCTGCGCGCTGAACCTGGCCGGCATCGACCGCGAGGCGATCCGCCGCGGCGACTGGATCGCCGACCCGCGGGCCCTGCAGGCCAGCATCCGCATGGACGTGCGCCTGCAGCTGCTGCCGGATGCCCCGGCCCTGGCCCAGTGGGCCCCCGTGCATGTGCATGTGGGCACCAGCCACCAGACGGCCCACGTGGCCCTGCTGGACGATGCCGCGCTGGCGCCCGGCCAGACCGCCCGGGTGCAGCTGGTCCTGGAACAGCCGGTCTTCGTGCTGCCGGGCGACCGCTTCATCCTGCGCAACGCCCAGGCCAGCCGCACCATCGGCGGCGGGGCGGTGATCGACCCCTTCGCCCCCGAACGCAAGCGCCGCAGCCCCGAGCGGCAGGCCTATCTGGACGCGCTGGAAGAGGCGCTGGCCGGCGGTCCCCTGGTCGATCTGGTGGCGCAGTCGCCCACCGGCGTGCTGCGCAGCCGCCTGGCGCTGTTGATGGGCCGCCCGCCGGAGGTGCTGGCCCTGGCAGATGCCGGGCTGGTGCAGTTGCCCAGCGGGCCGGATGACGCGCTGCTGCTGGCCGAGGTCGTCTGGCAGCGCTGGCGCGAACAGGTGCTGGCGGCGCTGACGCGCTTCCACGAGCGCACGCCCGACGAACCGGGGGTGAACGCCGCCCGACTGCGCCGCATGGCCCTGCCGGGCCAGGCCCAGCCGCAGCACGATGCCCTGTGGCGCGCCTTGCTGGAGGCGCTGCTGCGCGACGGCGCCATCGCGTCCAGCGGCGCCTGGCTGCATCTGCCCGGGCACGAGGTGCGCCTGAGCGACAGCGAGCGGGCGCTGGCCGAACGCCTGCTGCCCTGGGTGGAGGAGGGCGGTTTCGACCCGCCCTGGGTGCGCGACCTGGCGGGCCGTGCCGGCGTGGCGGAGGAGGTGGTGCGCCAGCTCCTGCGCAAGCTGGCCCGCCAGGGCCTGCTCTTCCAGGTCGTCAAGGACCTGTTCTATGCCGCCTCGCAGGTGCAGCTGCTGTCGGGCCTGCTGGCCTTGCTGGCAGCGCGCAGCCTGGGCGGTCTGGTGGAGGCCCGCGTCTTCCGGGACCACACCGGCCTGGGGCGCAAGCGGGCCATCCAGGTGCTGGAGTTCTTCGACCGCGTGGGCTACACCCGGCGCGTGCAGGACGCCCATGTCCTGCGGGCCGAGGCCGGTTGGCCCCAGTCCGAACTGGCGAAGCAGGCCCTCCTACAATCCGCGCCGACGCCTTGACGGCGTCCCTGTTCTGGAAGGCACACGCATCCGGTGGTGCGCCCGGGCTTCAAACCCGGTAGGGGGCGTCAGCCGCTCCCTGGTCGGTTCGACTCCGGCTGCCTTCCGCCACTGCTGCGCCCTTTTTCTCCCTGTCTGCGCCTTTGCCGTACCGTTGGATGCCCCATGAGCCGGAGCCCGCACCTGCCTGACGACGCTGTCCCGCCCGGCCTGGTGCGCCAGCGCGTGCAGCGCACCCCGCAGGACGGGGCAGCGGTTGCGGAACTGGTGGCCGCCGACGACTGGCTGGCCGACGAGGTGCCGGTGGCCATGGTGTTCAACGGCATTTCGCATGCGGTGATGATGGCTTCGCCGCTGGAGCTGGAGGACTTCGCCCTGGGCTTCGCGCTCAGCGAGGGCATCGTGGCTTCGGCCGACGAGCTGCGGGATGTCGAGGCCCGGCCCGCGGCCTGCCAGACGCCGGGGAGCCCTCCGGCCTGGGAGGTGCACATCGAGCTGTCGCCGCGCCGACTGGAGGGCCTCAAGCTGCGTCGGCGCACGTTGGCCGGACGCACCGGTTGCGGCGTCTGCGGCATCGAGAGCCTGCAGGCCCTGGAGCTGTTGCCGGCGGCCCTGCCGGCCGCCGAATGGCTGGGCCGTGTCGACGCCGCCTTGCTGGCCCGGGTCATGCCCCGGCTGCCGGCCTTCCAGCCGCTCAACGCCCAGGCGGGCGCCGTGCATGTGGCGGCCTGGGCCGATCTGGACGGTGAAGTGCGCTGGGCTCGCGAGGACGTGGGCCGGCACAACGCACTGGACAAGCTGATCGGTGTGCTGGCCCGGCAGGGGCAGCTGGGTGCGCCGGGGCTGGTGCTGATGTCCAGCCGTGCCAGCCACGAGTTGGTGGCCAAGTGCGCCCGGGTGGGCCTGAGGGCCCTGGCCACGGTGTCGGCACCCACGGCCCTGGGTGTGCAGGCGGCGCAGGCCGCCGGTGTGCGGCTGTGGGGCCTGTGTCGCCCGCCGCGGGCCGTGCTCTACACGCCCGGGGGCTGACTGAGGCCGCGCCGGGCCCCGGGGATCAGAAGGGGGCGTCTTCGGCGGAGCCGGTGGCCGGGGTCGCGTCGTCGCCCTCCGCGGCCTTCTTGCGCAGGCGCAGCGGCTTGCGGACCTTGGGGGCGTCTTCGGCGGCCGCTTCCGCAGCCGGGGCCTCGCCCGCCGGGGGGGCCTCGGCGGCCGGCTCTTCGGTGATCACGCGGGTGAAGGGGCTCAGCAGCGGCACCAACTGGCCGTAGATCTTGGGCGCACCGGCCAAGATCTCGCGCTGGTTCATGAAGTCGGGTTCACCGGTGAAATTGCCCACCAGGCCACCAGCCTCGGTGACGATGAGCGAGCCTGCGGCGATGTCCCAGGGGCTCAGGCCGGTCTCGAAGAAGGCGTCGTAGTAGCCGGCCGCCACGTAGCACAGGTCCAGCGCGGCGGAACCCGGGCGACGCAGGCCGGCGCACAGCGGCATCAGCGTCTCGAACATCTTCATGTAGCGCTGGAAGTTGTCGCCGCGGCGGAAGGGGAAGCCGGTGCCGATCAGGCTGTCCTGCAAGCGGGTGCGGCGCGAGACGCGCAGGCGCTTGTCGTTCAGGTAGGCGCCGCGGCCGCGCGAGGCCACGAACAGGTCATTGCGGTTCGGGTCGTAGACCACCGCCTGCTCCACCTTGCCGCGGAAGGTCAGGGCGATGGAGACGCAGTAGACCGGGAAGCCATGGATGAAGTTGGTCGTGCCATCGAGCGGGTCGATGATCCAGACGAAATCGCTGCTCTTGTTGCCCCGCTCGCGGCCGCTCTCCTCGGCCAGGATCCCGTGGTTGGGATAGGCCTGCAGGATGGTGTCGATGATGGCTTCCTCAGCCAGCTGATCGACCTCGGTGACGAAGTCGTTGGGGCTCTTGGTGTTGATCTTCAGCAGATCCAGGTCCATCGATCCCCGGTTGATGATCGCTCCGGCGGCACGGGCGGCCTTCACGGCGATGTTGAGCATGGGGTGGAGGGTCTGCTGGGTCATGGTTCAACCTGCGAAGGGGAAGGCGGCGTGCGGCCTGGGTTCCCGGGCTGGGGGACGAGGGCATGCCAACCTGCAAGGATAGTGCAGCGCGTGGCGGGTGCGCTCGTGGAGCGATCTTGGCGATGGACAAAGAGCATCGCAGCGACAATACGGGCTGCGGAAAACCCTTGATTCTAGCGCTCAGCGCCCGTTTGGCAATGTCCCATCCCCTGGCTTCCCCCTCCGGTGCTGCGGCACAAGATCACGAAACGGCCGGCCGGCCGGCGGATGGCACCCGTTTCGTGCTGGTGCGCACCAGCCATCCAGGCAACGTGGGGGCGGCGGCCCGCGCGATGAAGGTGATGGGCTTCTCGGACCTGGTGCTGGTGGCCCCGCGCTTTGCCGACGTGCTGCAGCACGAGGACACCGTGGCCATGGCCAGTGGCGCGACCGACGTGCTGGCGCAGGCCCGCATCGTGCCCACCCTGGCCGAGGCGCTGGACGGCATCACCTGGGCCTGTGCCACGGCCATGACCCCGCGCGACTTCGGCCCGCCCACGCACGCGCCACGGGCCCATTTCGCCGAGCTGGCGCCGCAGGGCCACCGGGTGGCCTTCGTGTTCGGCAGCGAGCGCTTCGGTCTGGGCAACGAGGACGTCTACCGCTGCCACGCCTGTCTGTCCATTCCCACCGATCCGTCCTACGGCTCGCTGAATCTGGCCCAGGCGGTGCAGGTGCTGGCCTACGACTGGCGCCAGGCTCTGGGGGGCTTCACCGTGGCGCCGCGCACGGCGCCGGTGCAGTGGGCTGATGGCGCGGCCATCCAGGGCCTGCTGGCCCACTGGCAGGCGGCCCTGGTGGACATCGGCTTTCTGGACCCTGCCGCGCCCAAGAAGCTGCTGCCGCGCCTGAACCAGCTGGCCAATCGCGCCCAGCTGACCCAGGAGGAGGTGCACATCCTGCGCGGCATCGCCCGGGCCATGCAGAAGCTCTCCCCGGCACAGGGCAAAGAGCCCTGAGCCCGGTCGGGTTCCGGGGTGCCCGGCTACACTGACTTTGCTTTCTCGTTTTTCGAATCAACCACCCACGGAGCCGCCATGTTCTCCCGCCTGCGCGAAGACATTGCCTGCATTCTGGAGCGCGACCCTGCGGCGCGCAGCCGCTGGGAGGTGCTGACCTGTTACCCCGGCCTGCACGCGCTGTGGATGCAGCGCCTGGGCCACTGGTGCTGGCAGCGCGGCTTCAAGTGGCTGGGCCGCTTCATCTCGCACATCGCCCGCTGGGCCACCGGCATCGAGATCCACCCGGGGGCCACCATCGGTCGCCGCGTCTTCATCGACCATGGCATGGGCGTCGTCATCGGCGAGATGGCCGAGATCGGCGACGACTGCACGATCTACCAGGGCGTCACCCTGGGCGGCACCTCGCTGGTCAAGGGCGCCAAGCGCCACCCGACGCTGGAGGCCGGCGTGATCGTTGGCGCGAACGCGGCGGTGCTGGGCGGCTTCACGGTGGGCGCCGGTGCCCGCGTGGGCTCGGGGGCCGTGGTGACCAAGCCGGTGCCCGCCGGGGCGACGGCGGTGGGCAACCCGGCCCGCATCATCCAGGCCGAGGCCGATGCCAAGCGCGAGGCCGCCGCCGCGCGCATGGGCTTCTCGGCCTATGGTCTGACCAGTGGCGACGATCCGGTGGCCCAGGCCATGAAGGGCTTGATCGACAACGCCTCCTCGCACGAGCACCAGATCGCCCTGCTGTGGCAGGCGATCGAGAAGCTCTCGATGCAGGCCCGCGAGTTGCCGGCCGACACCTGCGTGCCGCAGGAAGCCCGCACCACCGAGCAGTTCGACGCCGAGCGCCTGAACCGTTTGGTCAAATGAAGCTCAGCCGCCCCCGGGGGCGGCTGAAGCATCAGAGCGCGAACAGCAGCGGCGCGCCCAGCAGCAGCATGTGCCAGTCCACCGGCACGTCGATGCCCAGCGGCGCCGTCCAGGGCGAGACGAAGCCCTGGTCGTCCACATAGCGGTAGCGGAAGTAGTAGGTGCCGGGCACCGGCAGGCTGGGCAACGTCCACTGGCCACCCGCGAGTTCGGCACTGGTCACCACCGAGCTGAAGCCCGGGTCGCGCGCCAGCTCCACCTGCTGCTTTTCGTCGGGGCGGGCGCTCCAAGTGAGCTGGATCTGGCCGTCCTCGCCGGTGTGCACCTGGGGCGGCTCGGGCAGGGGGCGCAGCTCGAAGCGCTGACCGTCGCCCCAGGGGCCGCGGTCGCCATCGGCCCGCTCGCTGGCCAGGCGCCAGTGGTAGGTCCCGGCGGTGTCCAGGGTCACGGTGCTGCGGGTGTCGCGCAGGTCGTCCTGCTGCACCACGATGTCCTGGAACGCCGCGTCGCGGGCCACCTGCAGGTGATAGCGGGCGGCTTCGGTGTTGCTGGTCCATGAGAAGTCCACCGTGCCCACGCTCTGCCGGGCCTGGGGCCGCGGGGCGATGCTGGGCGGCGGCTCCGGACGGGCCTTGAGCACGAAGGGGCGCGCGGCGTCCAGGCCTTCCAGTCCGTCGGCCGCTACCTGGCGTGCGCGCAGGTACCAGCGGCCATCGGCCAGGCCGGCGACCTTGGCTTCCTCGCCTGCGGGCAGGGTCAGGTCCCGCACGATGCGCAGAAAGCCCTCGTCCGCGGCGATCTGCACCCGGACCTCCCCAGTTTGGCCGGGCAGGTTGAAGCGCAGCAGGGGACGTTCGAAACGCGCGGGCAGGCCGGAGAGATCGGGGGCGGCGGCCAGCGGCTGCGGGGTGACCGTCTGGTCGTTGCGCAGCACGGCGCCCTGGCCGGCATCGAGGATGGCACTGGCTGGCGGTTGGGCCTGGTTGCGCGCCCAGACCCGTCCCTCCAGCACCTCGGTCTGGGTGCGCGGCTGTTGGGCATCGGCATGCACGCGGTAGCGGGTGCCCCGCACGCCGATCACCGCGGTGGGGGTGGTCACCTCCAGCGGTTTGGCCCGCTGGGCCTGGGTGGCCAGCACTTCCAGGGTGCCGCGCAGCAGACGCAAGGTCGCGGCGTAGAGGCCTTCGTCCTGCACCGGTTGCGCGGCCTTCAGCGTGTAGCGCTGGTGCTGTGCCAGGGTCACTTCGCTTTGCGGCGGCAAGCTGGCGCGCGAGCCATCGCCCAGCTGGATCACGGCCGAGCTGTCGGGGCCCGCCTGCAGCTGCTGCCCGGGCTGGATGGGGGTGCCGGCCTGGGCCGCCTGTCCGTCCAGCAGCACCTGGCCTTCCACCTGGCTCAGCGTGGCCGGCACGTTCTCGGGCTTGATCAAGTGCAGCGGCAGCTTGAGCGTCTGTCCTGGGCTCAGGCGGTCCGGTTGGGGCAGGTGGTTCAGGCGGGCCACCTCCGGCCAGCTGGCGGGGCTGCGGAACCAGCGGGCGCTGAGGTCCCAGAGGGTGTCGCGTGGCTGCACCGTGTAGTGCAGCACCGGCTCGGGGGCGGGACCAGCGTGGCTGGGCAGGCCTGAGAGGGCGGTCAAGCCCAGGGCCATCAGGCCCGGCAAATGGCGAAGGGCCAGCAGGCGCATGGGGTTCAAGCTCGGGGCGGACGTTGAGCCGACTTGGGCCGGAAGGCCTGGCAGAGGGCCGGGTCGGTTTCCAGGTAGGGGCCACCGATCAGGTCGATGCAGTAGGGCACGGCGGCGAAGATGCCGTGCACCGGCGGGCTGGCCTGGGGCAGGCCCTGCAGCGTCTCGGCGATGGACTTGGGCTGTCCCGGCAGGTTGATGATCAGGGCCTGACCCCGGATCACCGCCACCTGGCGCGACAGGATGGCCGTGGGCACGAAGTTCAGGCTGATGGCGCGCATCTGCTCTCCGAAGCCGGGCATGAGCTTGTCGGCCACGGCCAGCGTGGCTTCGGGGGTCACGTCGCGCGGGGCCGGGCCGGTGCCGCCGGTGGTGAGCACCAGATGGCAGCCGGCCGTGTCGACCAGCTCGCGCAGTGCAGCGCTGATGGTGTCCTGCTCATCGGGGATCAGCCGCGTTTCCCAGGTGATCGGGTTGCGCAGGGCCCGGCCCAGCCAGTCCTGCAGGGCCGGGATGCCCTTGTCCTCATAGACGCCGCTGGAAGCCCGGTCGCTGACCGAGACCACGCCGATGCGCACGGGCTCGAAGGAGCTGCTCACCGCCTCATTCATCGTCGGCCTCGTCATCCGCGTCTTCATCGGCGGCCGGGGCCGTGCCCGGGGCGGTCAGCGCCGACTTGATCAGCTGGAAGAGATCACGGTAGGCACGGCCGTGGCGCTGGCCCTGGCCATCGGTGGGCGCGGCCTTGCCGGCATCCTTGCGGGCCGAACGCAGCAGATTGCGCAGCTGCTGGGCGTCGGTCTCGGGATGGTCGGCCATCCAGCGGGTGACCGCGTCGTCGCTGGCCATCAGTTCCTCGCGCCAGCGCTCGACCTCGTGCAGGGCCAGGGTCTCGGCGGCGCTGCCGAGCTTGAAGGCCGCCACGGCCTCGCGCACCGGCTCGGGGTCGATCTGACGCATCAGCTTGCCGATGAACTGCAGTTGCCGCCGCCGGCCTTCGTGGGAGCGGGTGCGGTGGTATTCCTTCAGCGCGTCGCGCAGCTGTTCGGGCAAGTCCAGCTTGCTGCTGCGCGAGACTGGCAGCTCGGCCAGGGCCAGACCCAGGGCCTGCAGCTCGTGCATCTGGCGCTTGAGCGCGGACTTGCTGGGCCGGCCATCGGTGTCGAAGTCATCGGCAGAGTCGGCGGGGGCGGAACGGGACGGAGCAGCGCGCATGTGGGGGAGTGGAATCGGCGGAGATCGGTGGGTCGCTATGATTGTCCCGCATCTGTTCCCCCAATCGTTCCCCATTCCATCTGTCCATGACCTCCTCCGCCACCCAGGGCTTCGGCTTTTCCCGTGACCAGTTCCAGCAGATCGTCGAGGACGTGCTGTCCATGGCCAAGGCGCTGGGGGCTTCGGACGCCGGCGTCGAAGTGTCCGAGGGCAGTGGTCTGAGCGTCTCGGTGCGCAAGGGCGAGGTGGAGAACGTCGAGCGCAACCGTGACAAGTCGGTGGGCGTGTCGGTCTACCTGGGCCAGCGCCGCGGCAATGCCAGCACGTCCGACTTTTCCCAGCAGGCGCTGGAGCAGACGGTGCGGGCGGCCTACGACATTGCCCGTTTCACCGCTGAGGACCCGGCCGCCGGCCTGCCCGACGAGGCGGACCTGGCCACGGCCGAGGAAGCCGCCTTGCCCCTGGACCTGTTCCACCCCTGGGAGGTGACGGCCGAGGAGGCCGCCGAACTGGCCCGGCGTGCCGAGGCCGCCGCGCTGGCCGTGGACAAGCGCATCACCAATTCCGAAGGCGGTTCGGTCTCGGCCCAGCAGTCGCATTTCTGGGCGGGCAACAGTCGGGGGTTCCGCGGCGGCTACGCCAGTTCGCGCCACTCGCTGTCGGTCTCGCCCATCGCCGGCAAGGGTCGCGACATGCAGCGCGACTTCTGGTACAGCTCGATGCGCAATGCGCTGGACCTGGCCTCGCCCGAGGCCGTGGGCCGCTACGCCGCCGAGCGGGCGCTCTCCCGCCTGAAGTCCCGCAAGATCGGCACCTGCGAGGTGCCGGTGCTGTTCGAGTCCACCGTGGCGGCCGGCCTGCTGGGCGCCTATGTGCAGGGCACCAGCGGTGGCGCGCTGTACCGCAAGGCCAGCTTTCTGCAGGACAGCCTGGGCCAGCCCGTCTGGGCCGACCACATCGACGTGCTGGAAGATCCCCACATCGTCGGCGGCAAGGGCAGCGCGCCCTTCGATGACGAGGGCGTGCGCACCCGTGCCCGCCGCGTGGTCGAGGCCGGTGTGGTGCAGGGCTACTTCCTGTCGAGCTACTCCGCCCGCAAGCTGGGCATGCGCACGACCGGCCATGCTGGCGGCTCGCAGAACCTGCGCCTGGTCAGCCGCCTGACCCGACCCGGAGACCACCTCGAAGAGATGCTGCGCAAGCTGCACCGCGGCCTGTTCGTCACCGAGCTGATGGGCCAGGGCGTGAACTACGTGACCGGCGACTACTCCCGCGGGGCCGCAGGCTATTGGGTCGAGGACGGCCGCATCGCCTACCCGGTGCACGAGATCACCATCGCGGGCCACCTGCGCGAGATGCTGTGCGGGGTGGTCGCCGTGGGGGCGGACGCCTACACCCTGGGCGCCAAGACCGTGGGCTCGGTGCTGATCGACCGCATGAAGGTGGCGGGTGGTTGAGACCAGTCTGACGACAGGCTGACGTTAGGGTTGTTCTCGCGCTGGGAATAGCCCGTCTTCCGTTTGCGGAAGCTGTCCCTAAAAATGGGTACTTTGCTTTGCGCAGTACCCTGCAGGAGACATGCTGATGGAACGTCGTTCGTTTGTGAGAAGTGCTGGCCTGGCCGGCGTGTTGGCCGCGGGTGCGGCGCCTGCCATTGTCCATGCCCAGTCGGCGGTGCGCTGGCGCATCGCGTCCAGCTTCCCGAAGTCGCTGGACACCATCTACGGTGCGGCCGAGGTGTTCGCCAAGAAGGTCGGCGAGCTGTCGGGCGGCAAGTTCCAGGTGTCGGTGCATGCGGCCGGCGAACTGATGCCCGCCTTCGGCGTGGTGGACGGCGTGCAGAACGGCACCGTCGAGGCCTGCCACACCGCTCCCTACTACTTCTTCGGCAAGGACGAGACCTTCGCCTTGGGCGGTGCCATTCCCTTCGGTCTGAACTCGCGCCAGATGAGCGCCTGGATGTTCGAGGGCAACGGCCTGAAGCTCATGCGCGAGTTCTACGCCGGCTACAACATCATGAACTTCCCCTGCGGAAACACTGGCGCCCAGATGGCTGGCTGGTACCGCAAGGAGGTCAAGTCCGCCGCCGACATCAAGGGCCTGAAGTTCCGCGTGGGCGGCTTTGCGGGCAAGGTGATCGAGCGCATGGGCGGGGTGCCGCAGAACATCCCGGGCGGCGAGATCTACCAGGCGCTGGAGAAGGGCACCATCGACGCGGCAGAGTGGATCGGCCCCTACGATGACCTGAAGCTGGGCTTCAACAAGGTCGCGCCGCACTACTACTACCCTGGCTGGTGGGAAGGTGGTCTGGAGATCGACCTGTACATCAATCAGAAGGCCTATGCGGCCCTGTCGCCCGAGTACAAGGCCATCGTCGAAGCCGCGGCTGCGGTGGCGCACATCGACATGCAGGCCAAGTACGACGCCCGCAACCCGGGGGCGCTCAAGCAGCTGGTGGGTTCTGGCACCAAGCTGGCACGCTTCCCGAAGGACGTGATGGAGCTGGCCTTCAAGGAATCGATGGCCCTGTACAGCGAACTGAGCGCCAAGAACCCGCGCTGGAAGAAGGTCTACGAGGACCTGGCCACCTTCCGTCGCGATCAGAACCTGTGGTTCCGCTTCGCCGAAGCCAGCTTCGATGACTTCATGCAGGCCCAGAAGCTCTGAGCGACACAACCGTGTTCCTGTCCAAGGCGCCCTCTGGGCGCCTTTTTCATGCCTCTTGCGTGTGTCCCCCGGATGAGGGGGGGGTGAAGGGAATACCCCGGCTGCCGCATGGGTCAGGTGTCCCTGAGAATGGTGCTGCAACATGCAACACTCAACAGGAGACTTGCTGATGGAACGTCGTTCGTTTGTGAGAAGCGCGGGCCTGGCTGGCGTGCTGGCGGCCGGTGCAGCACCGGCCATCGTTCATGCCCAAGCCGCCGTGCGTTGGCGCATCGCATCCAGCTTCCCGAAGTCGCTGGACACCATCTTCGGCGCTGCGGAGGTCTTCGCCAAGAAGGTGGGCGAGCTCTCGGGGGGCAAGTTCCAGGTCACGGTGCATGCGGCCGGCGAGCTGATGCCGGCCTTCGGCGTGGTGGACGGTGTGCAGAACGGCACCGTCGAGGCCTGCCACACCGTGCCCTACTACTTCTTCGGCAAGGACGAGACCTTCGCCCTGGGCGCGGCCATTCCCTTCGGCATGAACTCGCGCCAGATGACGGCCTGGATGTTCGAAGGCAACGGCCTGAAGCTCATGCGCGAGTTCTACGCCGGCTACAACATGATCAACTTCCCCTGCGGCAACACCGGCGCCCAGATGGCCGGCTGGTACCGCAAGGAGATCAAGTCGGTGGCCGACATCAAGGGCCTGAAGTTCCGCGTGGGCGGCTTTGCGGGCAAGGTGATCGAGCGCATGGGCGGGGTGCCGCAGAACATCCCGGGCGGCGAGATCTACCAGGCGCTGGAGAAGGGCACCATCGATGCGGCCGAGTGGATCGGCCCCTACGACGACCTGAAGCTGGGCTTCAACAAGGTCGCGCCGCACTACTACTACCCGGGTTGGTGGGAGGGTGGTCCCCAGATCGACCTCTTCATCAACCAGAAGGCCTACGCGGCCCTGTCGGCCGAGTACAAGGCGATGGTGGAGGCCGCCGCCGCGGTGGCGCACATCGACATGCAGGCCAAGTACGACGCCCGCAACCCGGGGGCGCTCAAGCAGCTGGTGGGCTCGGGCACCAAGCTGGCGCGCTTCCCGAAGGACGTGATGGAACTGGCCTTCAAGGAATCGATGGCCCTGTACAGCGAGCTGAGCGCCAAGAATCCGCGCTGGAAGAAGGTCTACGAGGACTTCGCCACCTTCCGTCGCGACGAGAACCTGTGGTTCCGCTTCGCCGAGGCCAGCTTCGACGATTTCATGCAGGCCCAGAAGCTCTGAGCACACCTGCTCCTGACGCGACAAGGGCGCCCCGCGGGGCGCCCTTTTTCATCCTCGGCCGCCATGGCCCTGGTCATGAAAAAGGCCTCCGAGGAGGCCTTTGAGGGGGTGGAGATCAGGGCGCCGCGCCCGAGGCGGCGCCGCTGGCCGCTGGCGGCAGGCCGAACAGGGCATTGACGTCCTGATTGCTGTCGCCGCCGTAATCGTTCTCGGGTTGGATCTGGATCTGCACCTTGTCCAGGTCGATCTTCTCCTTGGGACCCAGACCACCGGAGACCAGGCCCGGGAAGGCGATGATCAGGCCCACCATGATGATCTGGATGATCACGAAGGGCACCGAGCCCCAGTAGATCTGACCGGTGGTCACCGGGGCGGTCGGCTTGCCGGTCACACGGTCCTTGTACTCCTTGTTGGGCGCCACGCTGCGCAGGAAGAACAGCGCGAAACCGAAGGGCGGGTGCATGAAGGAGGTCTGCATGTTGACCGCCAGCAGCACGCCGAACCAGACCAGGTCGATCCCCAGCTTGTCCGCCACCGGGCCCAGCAGTGGCACGACGATGAAGGACAGCTCGAAGAAGTCCAGGAAGAAGGCCAGCACGAACACCAGGATGTTCACGACGATCAGGAAGCCCACCTGGCCGCCCGGCAGGCTGGTCAGCAGGTGTTCGACCCACTTCGGTCCGTCCACCCCCTGGAAGGTCAGGCTGAACACCGTCGAGCCCATCAGGATGAACAGCACGAAGCAGGACAGCTTCATGGTCGAGTCCATGGCCTGGCGCAGCAGCTTCATGTCGATGCGCTTGCGCAGCAGGGCCATGATCAGCGCGCCGACCGCGCCCATGGCGCCGCCTTCGGTGGGCGTGGCCACGCCCAGGAAGATGGTGCCCAGCACCAGGAAGATCAGGCCCAGCGGCGGGATCAGAACGAAGGTCACCCGTTCGGCCATGCGCGAGAGCAGGCCCAGCTTGAACACCTTGTTGATCACCGACAGCACGAAGGCCACACCCACGCCCACACACATCGACACCACGATCAACTCGTCGGTGGGGGTCTCGGCCGGACGGCTCTTGGCGAAGGCGACAGCCGCGCCCACCGAGAGCAGGGCCAGCAGGCCCAGCGAGGGCAGGCCGGAGGAGCCGTTGTCTTCGCGGATGGTGCGGGCTTCCGGTGGCAGGGCGGGCACCCAGTGCTTGCGGAAGATGGCGACCAGGACGATGAAGCCGGTGTACAGCGCGGTCAGCGTGAAGCCGGGGATGAAGGCACCCTTGTAGAGCTCGCCGACGCTGCGGCCCAGCTGGTCGGCCATGATGATCAGCACCAGCGAGGGCGGGATGATCTGGGCCAGCGTGCCCGAGGCGGCGATGACGCCCGAGGCGATGCGGCGGTCATAGCCGTAGCGCAGCATGATGGGCAGGGAGATCAGGCCCATCGAGATCACCGAGGCGGCCACCACACCGGTGGTGGCGGCCAGCATGGCGCCGACCAGGATCACCGCGAAGGCCAGGCCGCCGCGGATGGGGCCGAAGAGCTGACCGATGGTGTCGAGCAGATCCTCGGCCATCCCGGATCGCTCCAGGATCAGGCCCATGAAGGTGAAGAACGGGATCGCCAGCAGCGTCTCGTTCTGCATGATGCCGAAGATGCGCAGCGGCAGGGCCTGCATCAGCGACGAAGGCAGGATGCCGAACTCGATGCCGACGAAGCTGAACATCAGGCCGGCCGCAGCCAGCGAGAAGGCGACGGGGAAGCCGATCAGCAGGAAGACGATCAGGCCCCCGAACATCACCGGGGCCATGTTGGCGTGCAGGAACTCGGTCATTGCGCGGCTCCTTGGTTCTTCTGGGCACGCAGGATGGCTTCGGCCAGTTCCTCTTCCGCGGTCTTCTCCTGCTTCTTCTCGGTCGGGTCCTCGATCAGGCCCATCAGGAAGGCGATGCGCTTGATCAGCTCGGAGACGCCTTGCAGGGCCAGCAGGCTGAAGCCCACGGGCACCAGGGCATAGACCGGCCAGCGGATCAGGCCGCCGGCGTTGCTGGAAGTCTCGCCCGTCTCATAGGCCTGCTTGACCAGGGGCAGGACCAGGTCGATGACCACGCCGCAGAAGGGCAGCAGGAAGATGACGATGCAGACGGCTTCGACGATGATCTGGGTGCGCTTGGAGAAGTGGCTGAGCACCACGTCGATCTTCACATGCTCCTGGCGCAGCAGCGTGTAGCCGGCGGCCAGCAGGAAGACGCCGGCGAACAGGTACCACTGGATCTCCAGGAAGGCATTGGAGCCGACGTCGAAGGCCTTGCGGGCAATGGCGTTGAGGGCACTGATGAGCACCGCGGCCAGGACCAGCCAGGCGGCACTGCGACCGACCCACTCATTGAGTCGGTCGATCCATCGTGAAAGGGCTAACAATGCGGACACAGCGTCTCCTAGGTAAAGCAACACCGGCCGGGGCCGGTGGTGGATCGCCGCACTGTACGGAAGTCATGGCGCTTTGCAGCAATCGCTCACAACAACCGCGGGAAAGTCCTAGGACGGTGGACGCTGGCGCCGCCCGGCGGTGCACTCAGACGGTGCGGGCCGCTGTGAAAAGCTTGGTCGAGCGGGCGCCGGAGCGGCAAAAAGCCAACAGCGGGCGGGGCAGCTCGGCCAGCAGGGCACCGAAGGCCGCGATCTCTTCCGGGCTTTGGTAGGCGCCTTGCACAGGCAGGTGCCGGTACTGCAGGCCGGCGGCCAGAGCGGCGGCTTCCACGGCGGCACTGGTGGGCTGCTCCGACCCGCCCTCGAAGTCCGGCCGGTTGTTGATCACCGCCTTGAAGCCCAGGCGGGCGAGTTCGGCCATGGCTTCGGGCGCCATCTGCGGCGCGACATAGACATCCGGCGCAATGGCCTGGAGGGGCAGTTGAGTCTGCATCGTGGCGTCCTCGTGGGAGTTCAGGGTTGGAGGGCCTTCTTGACCGCAGCCGAAACCAGGCCCATGTCGGCCTTGCCGGCCAGGCGGGCCTTGACCGCGCCCATCACCTTGCCCATGTCGCCCGGGCCGGTGGCGCCCACCTCGGCCACGGTGGCGGCCACGGCTTCGGCAATCTCGGCTTCGCTCAGGCGCTGGGGCAGGTAGACCTCGAGCACCGCGATCTCGGCGCTTTCCTTGTCGGCCAGGTCACTGCGGCCGGCCTGGCTGTAGGCGGCCACCGAATCCTTGCGCTGCTTGATCAGCTTGTCCACCACGGCGATGACGGCGGCGTCGTCGAGCTCGATGCGTTCGTCCACTTCCTTCTGCTTGCAGGCGGCCAGCAGCAGGCGGATGGTGCCCAGGCGCTCGGCTTCCTTGGCCCGCATGGCGGCCTTCATGTCTTCGGTGATGCGTTCTTTCAGCGTGCTCATGGTCGATGTCTTGGCAGCAAAGCCTGCATTGTCGTCCCGAAGCGCGCTCAGACGTTCTCCAGGGCGATCAGTTCCTCCACCGTCTGGCGGCGGCGGATCAGGCGGTGGGTGTCGCCATCGACCAGCACCTCGGCGGCCAGGCCGCGGGTGTTGTAGTTGCTGGACATGGAGGCGCCGTAGGCCCCCGCGTCGTGCAGCACCAGCAGGTCGCCCACCCGGGCCTCGGGCAGGCGGCGGGTCAGCACCACGCCGCCATCGGCCTGGGTGAACACATCGCCCGATTCGCACAAGGGGCCCGCCACCACGGTGTCGACCTCCGCGCGGGGTGTGTCGTCTGCCGGCAGCAGGCTCATGCCGTGATAGGCGCCGTACATGGCCGGGCGCATCAGGTCCGAGAAGCCGGCGTCGACCAGGGTGAAGCGCTGGCGCCCCATGTGCTTGGTGGCCCGCACCTCGGTCAGCAGCACGCCGGACTCGGCCACCAGGTAGCGGCCGGGTTCCAGCTCCAGGTGCACATCGCGCCCCAGGTGGCTGGCGATCTCGCGGCGGGCCGCGTCCCAGAGCTGGAAGTAGTGCGCGGTGTCCAGGCGCGGCTCGCCGTCGCGGTAGGGAATGGACAGGCCGCCGCCGGCGGAAATGGCCTCGATGGCCACCCCGGCGCGCTTGACCAGGTCCACCATGGCGGCGCAGACCTGCTGCAGGTGGCCGTAATCCACGCCCGAGCCGATGTGCATGTGCAGGCCCACCAGATGCAGGCGGTGGCGGGCCACCGCAGCCAGGGCTTGCGGCAGCTCGGCGTGCCAGATGCCGTGCTTGCTGTGCTCGCCGCCGGTGTTGGTCTTGTTGCTGTGGCCGTGGCCGAAGCCCGGGTTGATGCGCAGCCAGACGCGGTGGCCGGGGGAGACGGCGCCGAGCTGATCCAGCATGTCGATCGAGCCGGCGTTGACGGTGACGCCGTGCCGCACCACGGTGTCCAGCGTGGCGGGGTCGAAGAGGTCCGCCGTGAAGACGATGCCGGCGGCCCCCTGGGCGTCCGGTGCGGGGCTGAAGCCGGCAGCCAGGGCCCGTTCGATTTCGCCGCGGGACACCGCGTCCACCACCACGCCCGCCTCGCGCATCAGGCGCAGCAGGTGGGTGTTGGAGTTGGCCTTCTGGGCGTAGCGGATGGTGTCGAAGGCCCGCAGTTCGGCGATGCGCTGGCGGATGGTGGCGGCGTCATACACCCACAGCGGCGTGCCATGGGCGCGCGCCAGGGAGCGGAGCAGATCGGGGGCGAACGGATTCATGCCGCGATGATGCGGCGCTTCTGTCATACTGAAAAATACTTTTTCTTTAATCTTCGATTCAAGGCTGATATGGATCTGACCCATCGCCTGGTGGAGGTCTTTCGCGCGGTGATGCGCACCGGCCATGTCACCCGGGCGGCCGAGCTGCTGCACACGTCCCAGCCCACGGTCAGCCGCGAGCTGGCCCGGCTGGAGCAGGTGCTGGGCCTGGTGCTGTTCGAGCGGGTCAAGGGCCGGCTGCGGCCGACGGCCCAGGCGCAGGCTCTGCTGGACGAGGTGGAGCGTTCCTACGAGGGGCTGGAGAGGATCGCTGCCACGGCCTTCAACCTGCGGGATGCCGGTGCCATGCGCCTGCAGGTGGCCTGCCTGCCTGCGCTGGCCCATGCCCTGCTGCCGCGCGCGGTGGCGCTGTACCGGCAAGGCCGGCCGACGGCGGCCGTGGCCCTGGCCCCGCTGGAATCGCCCCAGCTGGAAAGTGCCCTGACCGAGCAGCGCCACGACCTGGGTCTGACCGAGCAGCGCGAGCCGCCGCCTGGCTGCCAGCTCAGCACCCTGCTGGTGGCCGACGAGGTCTGCGTGCTGCCGCCCGGCCATGCACTGGCCGAGCGACGGGTCATCGCCCCGGCCGATCTGGCGGGGCAGTCCTTCATCAGCCTGGCACCCACCGATCCCTATCGCCAGCAGGTGGATGCGGTGTTCGCCCAGGCGGGTGTGGCGCGCCAGCTGCAGCTGGAAACACCCAGCGCGCTGTCCGTGTGCGCCTTGGTGCGCCAGGGCCTGGGGGTGGCCATCGTGAACCCGCTGACCGCCCTGGAGATGGCGGCGGCGCAGGCCCTGCAGGTGCGCCCCTTCTCGGTCAGCATCCCCTTCCACCTGGGCAAGGTGGTGCCGCGGTGGCGGCCTGCGCATCCTTGGCGTGCCGAGTTCGAGCAAGCCCTGGCGGCGGCCGTCGAGGAACTGCGCGCGCAACTGGCACAACTCGGCTGAGGGCAGGCAGGGAGGCACGCGCAGGTCGGCCAGACGCAAAAAAGCCCGCTGCGGCGTCCCGCGCGGGCTTTTTGTGCGACGTCCGAGGACGGTCGTTCGATCAGTGCAGCGTCTTGGGCACCAAGCTCAGTAGAGCTTCTTGGGCAGCTGCATGCTGCGCACGCGCTTGTAGTGGCGCTTCACGGCGGCAGCCTTCTTGCGCTTGCGCTCGGCAGTGGGCTTCTCGTAGAACTCGCGGGCGCGCAGTTCGGTCAGCAGACCCAGCTTTTCGATGGTGCGCTTGAAGCGGCGCAGGGCCACGTCGAACGGCTCGTTTTCCTTGACTCGGATGGTGGTCATGAGCGAAGAATCCTTCGGTGAGTTGCGCTCGGTGTCCGTTATGGACGTTGCTTTGGTGCAAAGGCCAAAGCCGGTTCCGGAAATCCCGTCCACCGGATCGACACGCGGTTGGTTGCTAGCAAAGCAGGCGATTCTACCTCGCCTGCGGGATAAATGCAAAAACGCGCCGCCGTCAAGTGTGGAAGGACTTCCACAGCATGTAAGCCGCCAGCCCGTAGAGCACCAGGGCGAACACCCGGCGAAGCTGGGCCACGTCCATGGCGTGGGCGGCCCGCGCGCCCAGCGGCGCCATGCTCATGCTGGCCAGCACGACCACGCCCAGCGCCGGCAGGTAGAGGTAGCCCACGGCGCCGGGCAGGGCCGCCGGCAGGGCCCAGCCGCCCACCAGGTAGCCCAGCGTGTTGGACAGGGCGATCGGAAAGCCCAGCGCCGCGCTGGTGGCCACCGCCTGGTGCATGGGCACGTTGCACCAGGTCATGAAGGGCACGCTCAGGAAGCCGCCGCCGGCGCCCACCAGGCCCGAGACGAAGCCGATGCCGGTGCCCGCGGCCGCCTGGCCCATCGGGCCGGGCAGTTCGCGGCCCGGGCGGGGGGGCCGATGACGCAGCATCTGCGTGGCCGAGACGCCGACGAAGACGGCGAAGAACAGGGCCAGGGCCTGGCCCTTGAGCAGCGAGAAGGCGCCCGCCCCCGCCAGCAGGCCGCCGATCAGGATGCCCGGGGCGATGCTGGCCACGATGGGCCAGCGCACGGCGCCCCGCTTGTGGTGCGCCCGCATGCTGGACAGCGAGGTGAACAGGATGGTGGCCATCGAGGTGGCGATGGCCATCTTCACCGCCATGTCGCCCGGCACGCCGCGGTGGCTGATGATGATGGTCATGAAGGGCACCAGCACCATGCCGCCACCGATGCCCAGCAGCCCGGCCATGAAACCGCCGAAGGTGCCCAGGCACAGCAGCTCGACGACGAGGCTGGGACTCATGCCGCGGAAGCGTCCAGCAGGGCCAGCACGGCCTGCCATTCCTGCGGGGTCACCGGGGTGATCGACAGGCGGCTGCCGGGGCGCAGCAGCACCATGCTCTGCAGGGCCGGCTCGCTGCGCATCCGGGCCAGCGGCAGCAGACGCGTCTTGCGCACCAGGCGCACATCCACGTTCAGCCAGCGCGGCTGCTCGGGCGTGGACTTCGGGTCGAACCAGGGGCTGGCCGGATCGAACTGCGTGGCGTCCGGGTAGGCGGGGCTGGCCACCTCGGCCAGACCGGCCACGCCGGGTTCGGCGCAGGAGGAGTGGTAGTACAGCACCCCGTCGCCCACCTGCATGGCGTCGCGCATGAAGTTGCGGGCCTGGTAGTTGCGCACCCCGGTCCAGGGCACGGTCTGGGCGGGCAGCCGCGCGAGCTCGTCGATCGAGCACTCGGCCGGCTCGATCTTCATCAGCCAGTACTGGGGCATGGGCAAGGCGGGAAGAGGGTGTCCATCGCAAACCGTGGGCCGCATTCCTGAACCCAGGGGATTCAGGTGGGCGAGGTCAGCAGGGCTTCGGGTTCATCTGACGCGAGACGATCACGCCCGCCCGGCAATGTTCCAAGCCCGGGCTCGCGAGAGCATCGGTTCAAGGAAATATAAAACCCACGCGGATGCGACGGACGAGCCCATTCTAGAACCAGCGCCATGCCCGCCGCGAGCCAATTGCCACGGGCGCAGTGCGGAATCCGGGCGATGTGCGGAACGGGCTTGTGCTAGAGCAGCTGTCCATCGTCGCCCAGGGTGGCGTCGAGCTTGGAAATCAGGCGGTCCAGCAGGGCCTCTTCCTCGAGATTGGCCTCGAGGCTGGGCGGGGGGGATGCGGGCACCGGCACCGTTGCGGCCGGGGTCTGTCGCTGCTCGGCCAGCAGGTAGGCCAGGTTCAGGGCGGCCAGCACGGCCATGCGCTCACGCGCCTTGACCTTGCCCGCATCGCGGATCGCGCTCATCTCCTGGTCCACCCGGCTCACCGCCTGGCGCAGCAGGTCCTCGCCGCCTTCGGGGCAGGCCAGCAGGTAGCTCTGGCCCAGGATGGTGACTTCCATCTGCTTCATGCGGCATCACCTCCGGTGGAGGAGGGATCGGTGGGCAAGCGATCCAGCAGGGCTTCGACCCGGGTGCGGGCTGCGGCCAGGCGGGACTTGAGGCTGTCGCGTTCGGCCTGCAGGGCCTGCACCTGTTGGGTCAGCAGGGCGTTGGTGCGCGCCAGCTCTTCGTGCCGCAGCACGAGGCGGTCGATGCGCTCGGCAAGATCCGACAGACGGGTCATGGGCCAGTGCGTGAAACGAGCGGGGAGGTGGCCATTGTAGGCACGAGCGCGGGCGCCTCAGGGCGCGGCCGAAGCGGCCGGTGCGGCCGGTGCGGCAGGCGTGGCCGTGCTGTCGGTGCGTCCGCTGCGCAGGGCGCGCGCCAGGTCCACCACCGCCATCGCATAGTAGGCCGACCAGTTGTAGCGGGTGAGGACGTAGAAGTTGCGGGTGCCCGCCACGTAGCTGGGGGCGTTGCCGCCGTTCTGCAGCTCCACCAAGGCCAGCGGCCCCAGGGCGTCGGTGGCCTCCGCGTCCAGCACCGCGCCGCGCTCGCGCATCTGGCTGGCACTGAGGCTGGGGGTGATGTCGTTGACCAGCATCAGCGCCTTCTCCCGCACGTCCGCGGGGGGCGTCACGGCCACGGTGGGCACCAGGCCGCGCTGCCAGCCGAATTCGGCCAGGTAATGCGCGACGCTGCCCACCACATCGTCGCCGTGCGTGTTCAGGTCGATGCGGCCGTCGCCGTCGAAATCCACCGCGTACTTCAGGATGCTGCTGGGCATGAACTGGGGCAGGCCGATGGCGCCGGCGAAGGAGCCCAGCACGCTCTGCGGGTCCCGCTTCTCGGCGGCGCACCAGCGCAGGAAGGCGCCCAGCTCGTCCCGGTAGAAGGCCGAGCGGTCGCTGCGGCCGCTGGGGAAGTCGAAGGACAGCGTGGCCAGCGCGTCGATGACCTTGAAGCTGCCCGTCAGCCGACCATAGAAGGTCTCGACCCCCACGATGGCCGCGACGATCTCCGGCGGCACGCCATAGCGGGCCTCGGCGCGGCTCAGGGCCTGGGCGTTGTCCTGCCACCAGCGCAGCCCGGCGCCGATGCGCTGCGGCTCGACGAAGCGGGCCCGGTAGGCCGCCCAGTTCTTGGCCGTGCCCACCGGCGGGGGCATGACCAGCTGGGTCACGCGGGGCTGGAAGCGGGCCTGGGCCAGCTGGGCCACCACCCATTCGGGGTCCAGTTGGTTGGCCGCGGCCAGGGTGCGGCCGAACTGCACCACGTCCTCGCGCTGGCCGTAGATGACCACGTCGGGGCTGTCGTCGCTGATGACGGCTGCGGCTTTGACAGGAGCGCGCTTGGCCGAGGGCGCCGCGGCCAGGGCGGTGGAGGCCAGGCCGGCCAGAGCGAGCAGGGGCAGGACGCGGCAGGCACGCCGCAGCGGAACGGGAAGCGACAGGGTCATGCCGGAGATTATGGGCGCCGCGGGGGAGCGCAGCGCCGCTCCGCGGCCCGGAAGGTCCGCCACCAGGTGGAGAGTGTGGCCGCGGCGGGGCCTGGGGCGTAGCGCTGGCGCTGCAGGGCCTGCAGTGCTTCCACCATGGGTGCCACGGCCTGTCCGTGGCGCTCGGCCAGGCGCCGCGCCAGTGCGGCCGGGCTGTCGGCCGGGGCCAGGACCACGCCCCAGCGCGCCAGCCGGCGGGCCAGGCGCCGTTGCAGCCGTGGCCAGGGCGCCTGTCGGCGACCATCCCACCACGCCCAGGCCGCCCCGGCCAGACCCAGGCCGGACAGGCACAGGACCAGCAGCCGGGCCAGGGCTGCGGCGTCCACCTCCGGCCAGCCCCAGTCGCGCAGCAGCTGGAACTGCTGCTGCCGGCCGTAGCCCAGCACCCACTGGTTCCAGCGGTTGTCCCAGGTCTCCAGCCAGCGCCGCAGCTGCAGGCGCAGGCCGGGGCTCACGCTGTCCAGCGTGCCCATCACCAGACCGGGGGCCGGGCGCAGCGCGCTGCTGCGCAGGACGCGGTCGGGGGCCACGGCGGCGGTGGGATCGGCGCGCAGCCAGCCCTGGCCGTCCTGCCAGTACTCGGCCCAGGCATGGGCATTGCTCTGGCGCACCACCCAGTAGCCGTCCACCGGCGCCGGATCGGCCCCCTGGTAGCCGGTGACGATGCGCGCCGGCACGCCCAGGCTGCGCATCACCACCACGAAGGCGCTGGCGTAGTGTTCGCAGAAGCCCAGCTTGCGGTCCATCCAGAATTCGTCGATGGCATCGCCCTCGTAGGGTCCCGGGCTCAGGGTGTAGGCATAGCCGTCCTCGCGCAGGTGCCGCAGCACGGCCTGGACCAGGGTCTGCGCATCGGCATGCAGCAGGCCGGGCTGCGCGGCCAGGGCGCGCGCCCAGGCCCGGGTGCGCGGGTGCAGGCCCGGCGGCAGGCTGGTCAGCTGCAGGCGGTCCCAGCGGGACAGCACGCCACCCTCCGGCCGGCCGGGCGCGGCCACGGCGGTCAGGCGGGTCCGCTCCCCCAGGGGGCTGCGCAGGCGCCACTGCAGGCTGTCGTCGTCCGGGGGCCGCAGGCCGGTCAGCGGGGGCTCGGCCTGCGGCGGCGTGGTGGCGTAGTCCAGCAGGGGCAGCCAGGCGATGCGCAGGGGCTCCAGCGTCATCTCGTAGCGCAGGCCGGCGCGAGGGGGAGGGGCGAAGCTTGTCACGTGATCGGGCACGGGCGGGCGCCGGGGCCAGGGCTCGGCCTGCCAGCTCTGGCCGTCGTAGCGGGAGAGCACCGGTCCGCGCAGATAGAGCTGGGCCAGCGGCAGCGGCGGGCCCTCGAAGCGCAGCCGCAGCGCCACGCTGTCGTCCTGGGCCAGCTCCGCCACGTCGCCCAGGCGCAGGTGGTCCGACAGGCCGGTGCGGGCCCCATCGCCGGGCATGCTCCACAGCGGCGGAATGCGGGGAAAGAGCAGAAAGAGCGCCAGCATCACCGGCAGGCCCAGCAGGGCGGCCCGCAGCGCGGTGCCGGCGGCCTCGCGCAGCGGCGGTCGTCCGGCGGGCATGTGGGCCAGGGTGAGCGCTGTCAGCCAGCCCCACACCGACAGCAGCATGGCCGCCGCCGAGAGCAGGGACTGCGAGTACAGGAACTGGGTCAGCACCAGGAAGAAGCCGAGGAAGAAGACCACCAGCGCGTCGCGCCGGGCCCGCAGTTCCAGCGTCTTCAGGGCCATCAGCACCACCAGCAGGGTGATGCCGGCGTCGCGGCCGAGCAGGGTGTGGTGCTCGCGCCAGGTCAGGCCGGCGGCCAGCAGCAGCACCGCGAGCAGGGGCCCGCGGCCGGGCAGGGCGGCGTCCCGCCAGGCCAGCACGGCGCGCCAGACCAGCACCGCCAGGCACAGCCCCCCCACGCCCAGCGGCAGGCGGGCCAGGTGCGGGGCGACCGTCCAGGCGATCAGTCCCAGCATGAAGAAGGTGTCCCGGGTGTCGCGCGGCAGCTGGGCCTCCCGGATGCGGGGCAGCATCACCATCGCGCCAGCGCCTGCAGCAGGGTGTCCCGGTGGGTGGGTGAGTCGTTCCAGGGCCATTCCCGGCCGGGCAGGCGCAGGCCATGGGGCTGCTGGCGCGCCTGCGCGGCCAGCACCCAGGCGCACAGGCGGGACAGGCGCCGTTCCGCATCGCCCGGGCCGGCCTGCTGCCAGTCCAGCCAGAGCAGCGGGGGGCGGGCCGTTCCCGCGGCCTCGCGGCTGACCAGTTCGCCCGTGCGCGCGACCTTCTTCCAGACCACGCGGTTGAGCGGGTCGCCCCGGCGCCAGGGGCGGATGCCGTCATGCTCGTCGGTCGGGCCCAGGGCCGGCGTGCCGGGCGAGCCGGCCTGGACTGCGGCCGGGGGCAAGGGCGGCGCGGGATGCTCCGGCGCGGGATAGACCCAGGCCTGGGCGTCCGGGCGCCACAGGCTCCAGGCGCGGAACAGGCCGAAGGGAAAGCGGGTCTCGATGCGCAGCAGCGGTGCCGGCCAGTGCCCGCGTCCGGGCGCCATCCAGTGCAGGGTGACGCTGGTCTGGGCCTGGGCGCCGGCATCGAACCACACCGGCTGCGGCTCGCCCTCGTCTTCCTGCACCGCCAGCGCCAGGCCATGGCGGGTGCGGCCGGGGTTGTCCATGCGGACCTCCAGGCTCACCGGCTGGCCGGCGAACACCGGGCTCAGCGGCCCCAGGTGCAGCGCCAGCCCGCGCAGCGTGGCATGGGTCATGTGCATCGACACGATGGCGCTGCCCGCCAGCAGGAAGGTGAGGGCGTAGCCCAGGTTGAGCTGGAAGTTGATGGACGCCACCAGCAGCAGCAGGGTCAGACCGAACACCAGGCCGGCCCGGGTGGGCACGATGTAGAGGTTGCGCTGGCGCAGGGTGCAATGGGCACTGGGCTGCAGGCGCGCCTGCCACCACTGGCGCCAGCGCCGCTGCAGGGCCGACAGGGGCCACAGGCCGGTGCTTGCCATGCCGGTTCAGGGCAGGGGGACGGCGTCCAGCATCGCGCGGACCTGCTCGCGCGGGCCGCGGCCGGCCGAGGCCACCGGCACCAGGCGGTGGCCCAGGGCCTGGGGCAACAGGGCCTGCAGGTCGTCCGGCGCCACGTGGTCACGGCCCTGCAGCAGGGCCCGGGCCCGGGCCAGCCGCAGGATGCCGATGCCAGCGCGGGGCGACAGGCCCTGGACGAACCAGCGGCCGCTGCGGGTGGCCTCGATCAGGGCCTGCAGGTAGTCCAGCAGGGCGCTGGACGCATGCACGGTGCGCACCGCGGCCATCGCCTCGACCAGGTCGTCCGGTTCCATCACCGGCTGCAGGCGGGCCACCGCTTCGCGCCGGTCCTCGCCGGCCAGCAGGGCGCGCTCCGAGGCCCGGTCCGGGTAGCCCAGGCTGATGCACATCAGGAAGCGGTCGAGCTGGCTTTCCGGCAGCGGGTAGGTGCCCAGCTGCTCGGCCGGGTTCTGGGTGGCGATGACGAAGAAGGGCTGGGGCAGCGGGCGGGTCTTGCCGTCCACGCTGACCTGGTGCTCCTCCATCGCCTCCAGCAGGGCGCTCTGGGTGCGGGGGCCGGCCCGGTTGATCTCGTCGGCCAGCAGCACCTGGGTGAAGAGCGGGCCCGGGTGGAACACGAAGCCGTCGCGCTGGCGCTCGAACACGCTCACCCCCACCAGGTCGCTGGGCAGCAGGTCGGAGGTGAACTGGACGCGGGAGAAGCGCAGCCCCAGCGAGGCGGCCAGGGCGTGGGCCAGGGTGGTCTTGCCCACGCCCGGCACGTCCTCGATCAGCAGATGCCCCCCGGCCAGCAGGCAGGCCAGGCTATCCTCCACCTGGGTTGTCTTGCCCGCGATCACGTTGTTGACCTGTCCCTTGAGCTTCGTCAATCGGGCGAGAAGGCTTGTGCTGATCATGAGGGCAGACGATAGCCTACCCGGCCCGGTTTCACTGGCATGCTGGGAATGACCTGTCCCGATCCTGCGCTGGCCCTGTTTCGATGACCACTGCCTACTTCTCCCACCCCGATTGCCGCCTGCACGACATGGGTGCCGGCCACCCCGAATGCCCCCAGCGGCTCGACGCCATCGAGGACCAGTTGCTGTCTTCCGGCGTGGACGTGGCGCTCACCCGTTTCGACGTGCCGCTGGCCGCGCACAGCGACCTGCTGCTGGCCCACACCGAGGGTTATCTCACCGAGTTGGAGGAGTTCATCCGCCAGGCCATCGAGACCGGCGAGCACCGGGCGCTGGACTCGGACACCTACGTGGGCCCGCACACCTGGCAGGCCGCCTTGCGCTCGGCCGGCGCTGCCGTGGCAGCCACCGACGCGGTGATCGATGGCCGCGCCGAGAACGCCTTCTGCGCCATCCGCCCGCCCGGCCACCATGCCACGCGCTCGCAGTCCATGGGCTTCTGCTTCTTCAACAACATCGCGGTGGCGGCCCGCCATGCGCTGGATGTGCGCGGGCTCAAGCGGGTGGCCATCGTCGACTTCGATGTGCACCACGGCAACGGCACCGAGGACATCGTGGCCGGCGACGAGCGCATCCTGATGGTGAGCTTCTTCCAGGACCAGATCTTCCCCTTCAGCGGCGGCGTGCCGCTGGGCTCGAACATGGTCAACCTGCCGGTGCCCCCCTACACCCGCGGCGGCGAGGTGCGGGAGATGATCGAGGCCAACTGGATTCCGCGGCTGGAGGAGTTCCGTCCGGAGATGTTCTTCATCTCGGCCGGCTTTGACGCCCACCGCGAGGACGACATGGGCCGCATGGGCCTCGTGGAGGCCGATTTCGAATGGATCACCCGCCGGGTGGTGGAGCTGGCCCGGCGCCATGCCAAGGGACGGGTCGTGTCCTGCCTGGAGGGCGGCTACGCGCTGAGCTCGCTGGCCCGCAGCGTGGTGGCCCATCTGCGCGCGCTGGCCGACGTCTGAGCTCGGCTTCCGCCCTGGGCTGAGGCGACAATCGGGCGCATGACTTCCGCCCCCGTCATTCCCGTCCTCACCCTCGACGAATTCCTCAGTGCCCTGACGCACCCCAGCGCCCTGATCGAGGGCGCCGTGGTGCTGACCTGTCTGGTCCTGGCCTGGGTGCTGGTGCGGGTGGTGCGTGGCCCCACGGTGCCCGAGCGCTCCATCTGGTACGGGCGCCGCATCGTCGACGGGGTGCTGTTCCCCCTGCTGGCCCTGGGCCTGGCCTACCTGGCGCGGCGGGCGCTGCTGGGCTGGGGCGTGCCGCTGGCGATGTTCAAGATCGTGCTGCCGGTGCTGATTTCCTTTGCCAGCATCCGGCTGTCGGTGCGGGTGCTGACCGTGGCCTTCCCGGGGTCCCACCTGATGCGCGTGGTCGAGCGCACGATCTCCTGGCTGGCCTGGCTGGCGGTGGTGGGCTGGATCACCGGCGTGCTGCCGGAGATGCTGAACGAGTTGGACGACATCCGCTGGAAGCTGGGCAACTCGGTGGTCTCGGTGCGCTCGCTGCTGGAGGGGGCGCTGAGCGTGGGCGTGGTGATGGTCATCACGCTGTGGATCTCGGCGGCGCTGGAGACCCAGCTGCTCAAGGGGGCCACCGGCGACCAGCTCTCGCTGCGCATGGCCGGCGCCAACCTGATCCGCACCCTGCTCACCTTCATCGGGCTGCTGCTGGCCATGTCCTCGGCCGGCATCGACCTGTCGGCCCTGTCGGTGCTGGGCGGCGCGGTGGGGGTGGGCCTGGGCTTCGGCCTGCAGAAGCTGGCCTCCAACTATGTCTCGGGTTTCGTGATCCTGGCCGAGCGCTCGGTGCGCATCGGCGACACGGTGCGGGTGGACAACTTCGAGGGCACGATCTCCCGCATCACCACCCGCTACACCGTGATCCGCGCCCTCAACGGGCGCGAGGCCATCGTGCCCAACGAGCTGCTGATCACCCAGCGGGTGGAGAACTCCTCCCTGGCCGACCCCAAGGTGCTGGTCTCGACCGTGGTGCAGGTGGGTTATGGCACCGACCTGGATACGCTGTTCCCGCAGATCATCGAGGCCGTGTCCTCCGTCCAGCGCGTGCTGGGCGACCCCAAGCCCGGCGTGCAGCTGTCCAACTTCGCCGCCGATGGCCTGGAGTTGACCATCACCTTCTGGATCATCGATCCGGAGAATGGCCAGGGGGGCGTGCGTTCCGAGGTGAACCTGGCGATCTGGCGCCTGCTCAACCGCCTGGGGGTGGAGATCCCCTTCCCGCAGCGGGTGGTGCAGATGCTGCCGGCGGCCGAGCCGCCGTCCGCGGGCTGACCCTGGCGCATCCCATCATGAACACCACACCATGAAAAAACCCCGCCGAGGCGGGGTTTGCTGTTCGAGGCCGGGGGCCGATCAGGCCACGCTGACCGGGATCTTGCCGATCTTGGCCTGCCAGGTCTTGGGGCCCTCGATGTGGGCGCTGGTGCCGCCGGCGTCCACGGCCACCGTGACCGGCATGTCCACCACGTCGAACTCGTAGATGGCTTCCATGCCCAGGTCGGCGAAGCCCACCACCTTGGCGGCCTTGATGGCCTTGGACACCAGGTAGGCGCTGCCGCCCACGGCCATCAGGTAGGCCGACTTGTGCTTCTTGATCGCCTCGATGGCGGCGGGGCCACGCTCGGCCTTGCCCACCATGCTGATGAGGCCGGTCTTCTCCAGCATCATGTCGGTGAACTTGTCCATGCGGGTGGCGGTGGTGGGGCCGGCGGGGCCGACCACCTCGTCACGCACCGGGTCCACCGGGCCGACGTAGTAGATGACCCGGTTGGTGAAGTCCACCGGCAGCGGCTCGCCCTTGGCCAGCATGTCCTGGATGCGCTTGTGCGCGGCATCGCGGCCGGTCAGCATCTTGCCGTTGAGCAGCAGGGTCTGGCCGGGCTTCCAGCTGGCCACTTCGTCCTTGGTCAGCGTGTTCAGGTCCACGCGCTTGGACTTGTTGTAGTCCGGCGCCCAGTGCACGTTGGGCCACAGATCCAGGCTGGGCGGATCCAGGTAGACCGGGCCCGAGCCGTCCATCACGAAGTGGGCGTGGCGGGTGGCCGCGCAGTTCGGGATCATGGCGATGGGCTTGGAGGCCGCGTGCGTCGGGTAGGTCTTGATCTTGACGTCCAGCACGGTGGTCAGGCCACCCAGGCCTTGCGCGCCGATGCCCAGCGCGTTGACCTTCTCGTACAGCTCGATGCGCAGCTCTTCGAGCTTGTTCTGCGGGCCGCGCTGCAGCAGCTCGTACATGTCGATGTCGTCCATCAGCGATTCCTTGGCCAGCAGGGCGGCCTTCTCCGCCGTGCCGCCCACGCCGATGCCCAGCATGCCCGGCGGGCACCAGCCCGCGCCCATGGTCGGCACGGTCTTGAGCACCCAGTCGACGATGTTGTCGCTCGGGTTGAGCATGTAGACCTTGGACTTGTTCTCGGAGCCGCCGCCCTTGGCCGCCACGGTCACGTCCAGCTTGTCGCCGGGCACCACCTCCATGAAGACCACCGCCGGGGTGTTGTCCTTGGTGTTCTTGCGCTCGAAGATCGGATCGGCCAGCACCGAGGCGCGCAGCTTGTTGTCCGGGTTCAGGTAGCCGCGGCGCACGCCTTCGTCGACGGCGTCCTGGATCGAGCCGGGGAAGCCTTCCCACTTCACGTCCATGCCGATCTTCAGGAACACGTTGACGATGCCGGTGTCCTGGCAGATCGGGCGGCGCCCTTCCGCGCACATGCGCGAGTTGGTCAGGATCTGGGCGATCGCGTCCTTGGCGGCGGGCGATTCCTCACGCTCGTAGGCGCGCGCCAGGTGGGCGATGTAGTCGGCCGGGTGGTAGTAGCTGATGTACTGCAGCGCGCCGGCGACGCTGTCGACCAGATCTTGGTAGCGGATGGTGGTGGTCATGGTGGATGGCTCGGTCGAGTCTTTGCGATGATGGCCGCCAGGGCGGCGGGCTGGCCATGGTCCAATGCCCGGAGCAGAAGCAAGATGGGCCAGGGTCGCAACCCGGCAGTGTAACGACGAGGAGTCAACCCAGCGTGTTCGACGGAATCAAGCGCTTCTTCGCGGCCCCCACCGCCGGGGGCATCGTCCTGGCGCTGGCCACGGTGGCGGCGCTCATTTTCAGCAACTCGCCCTGGGCCCCGCTGTATGTGGCCTTCGACCAGATTCCGGGCGAGGTGCGGATCGGTGGCGACTGGCTGGTGCTGGCCAAGCCGCTGCAGGTCTGGGTCAACGATCTGTGGATGGCGGTGTTCTTCTTCCTGGTCGGGCTGGAGATCAAGCGCGAGTTCGTGCATGGCGAGCTCTCGCGCCCGGCCCAGGCCGCGCTGCCGGCGGTGGCCGCCCTGGGCGGCATGGCGCTGCCGGCCCTGATCTACGTGGCCATCAACTGGGGCGACCCGGCGGCCCTGCGCGGCTGGGCGATTCCCGCGGCCACCGACATCGCCTTTGCCATCGGCATCGTGATGCTGCTGGGTCCGCGGGTGCCGCCTTCGCTCAAGGTTTTCCTGACCGCGGTGGCCATCATCGACGACCTGGGGGCCATCGCGGTCATCGCCGTCTTCTACACGGCCCAGCTGTCCCTGGCCATGCTGGGGGCCGCGGCGGCCTGCCTGGTGTTGCTGGCGCTGCTGAACCGGGCGGGGGTGCGCCGGGCCGATCTCTATATCGTGATCGGCCTGGTGATGTGGGTCTGCGTGCTGAAGTCGGGCGTGCACGCCACGCTGGCCGGGGTGGCGACGGCCCTGTTCATCCCCAGCGATGGCGAGGACGGCCATTCGCCGGCCGAGGCCCTGGAGCACGGCCTGCACCCCTGGGTGGCCTTTGGGGTGTTGCCGATGTTCGCCTTCGCCAATGCGGGGGTGTCGCTGGCCGGCCTGAGCTGGTCCGATCTGCTGCAGCCGGTGTCGCTGGGCATCACCGCCGGCCTGGTGGTGGGCAAGACGCTGGGCGTCTTCGGCTGCGTCTGGGCGATGGTGCGGCTGGGTTGGGCCAGCGCACCGGCAGGGGCCAGTTGGGGACAGGTCTTCGGCGTGAGCGTGCTGTGCGGCATCGGCTTCACGATGAGCCTGTTCATCGGCGGCCTGGCCTTTGTCGGCCTGCCCGGGGACCATGACACGCCCGTCAAGCTGGGCGTGCTGTGCGGCTCCGTGCTGTCGGGCGTGCTGGGGGCGCTGCTGCTGGCGCGCCGCCCCCGCTGAAGCTCAGTGTTCTTCGCCCGCGGCCGGCTTGTGGCCATGACCCAGCAGGCGGTCGGTGGCGGCAATGGCCAGGGCCGACAGCAGGAAGGTCAGGTGGATCAGCGTCTGCCAGAGCAGGGTCTTCTGGTCGATGTTGGCCGCGCTGATGAAGGACTTCAGCAGGTGGATCGAGCTGATGCCGATGATGGCCGTGGCCAGCTTCACCTTCAGCACCGAGGCGTTCACATGGTCCAGCCATTCCGGCTGGTCCGGGTGGCCCTCCAGGTTCATGCGTGAGACGAAGGTCTCGTAGCCGCCAACGATCACCATGATCAGCAGATTGCTGATCATCACCACGTCGATCAGGCCCAGCACCACGAGCATGATCAGGGTTTCGTTGAGCTTGACCTGCCCATCGGTGGGAGGAAGATAGCCCACGCTCTTGACCAGCGTGTCCAGGGCCTGGGTGTTGCCGAAGGCCGCTTCGATCAGGTGGACGAGTTCCACCCAGAAGTGGAAGACGTAGACGGCCTGGGCCAGGATCAGGCCCAGATACAGCGGCAGCTGCAGCCAGCGGCTGGCGAAGATCAGGGCGGGCAGGGGGCGCATGGGCCGTCCGGAGGGGGGCGGGGTGTTCATCGGGTCGGGGATGGCCGCGGTGACAGGCCGGAAGCTCGGGAATGCCGGGATTCTAGGGTTGTCCCGCAACACCGCCATGACGGCGGCATCTGCCGTCAATTTGCTGCATTGCAGCAGGATTCAGAGTAAGGCCATCGTCAGACCCGGGGGCCACAGTTGCGCCGGAAAGTGCATTCAAGCACTCGAATCGAGAACACAGGAGACATCACGATGAGCGACGAGCTGAAGATCTACGCCCCCGATCCTGCCGTGGCAGCCCAGGCCCGTGTCTCGGGCATGGCCGCCTACGAGGCGCTCTGCAAGGAAGCGGAGACCGATTACGAGGGCTTCTGGGCCAAGCGCGCACGTGAGCTGATCACCTGGAAGACGCCGTTCACCAAGGTGCTCGACGAGAGCGAGGCGCCGTTCTTCAAGTGGTTCTCCGACGGCACGCTCAATGCCTCCTACAACTGCCTGGACCGCAACATCGAGCGCGGCCTGGGCGACAAGACTGCGCTGATCTTCGAGGCCGATGGCGGCGAGGTCACCAAGGTCAGCTACAGCGAACTGCTGGCGCGCACCTGCCGCATCGCCAACGCGCTGCGGGCCCAAGGCGTCAAGAAGGGCGACCGCGTCGTCATCTACATCGCCATGTCGATCGACGGCGTGGCGGCCATGCAGGCCTGCGCCCGCATCGGTGCCATCCACTCGGTGGTGTTCGGTGGCTTCTCGGCCCAGTCGCTGCGTGACCGCATCGAGGACACCGGCGCCAAGCTGGTCATCACCGCCGATGAACAGGTGCGTGGCGGCAAGCACCTGCCCCTGAAGGCCATCGTGGACGAAGCGCTGGCGCTGGACGGCTGCGGTGCCATCGAGAAGGTGCTGGTGGTCAAGCGCACCGGCGGTGCGGTGACCATGAAGGAAGGCCGTGACCTCTGGATGGCCGATGCCGTGGCCGGCCTGCCCGACAGCTGCGAGCCCGAGTGGGTCGAGGCCGAGCATCCGCTGTTCCTGCTCTACACCAGCGGCTCCACCGGCAAGCCCAAGGGCGTGCAGCACAGCACCGGCGGCTACCTGCTGCATGCGGCGCTCACCACCTCCTGGACCTTCGACCTGCGCGAGGACGATGTCTTCTGGTGCACGGCCGACATCGGCTGGGTCACCGGCCACAGCTACATCACCTACGGCCCGCTGGCCCTGGGCGGCACCGAGATCGTCTTCGAAGGCGTGCCCACCTACCCGGACGCCGGCCGCTTCTGGAAGATGATCCAGGACCACAAGGTCAGCATCTTCTACACCGCGCCCACCGCCATCCGCAGCCTGATCAAGGCCGCCGAGGCCAACGACGCCGTGCATCCCAAGAGCTACGACCTGTCGAGCCTGCGCATCCTGGGCTCGGTGGGTGAGCCGATCAACCCGGCCGCCTGGGAGTGGTACCACCAGCATGTGGGCGGCGGCCGCTGCCCCATCGTGGACACCTTCTGGCAGACCGAGACCGGCGGCCACATGATCACCCCGCTGCCGGGCGCCACCCCGCTTGTGCCGGGCTCCTGCACGCTGCCCTTCCCGGGCATCCAGGCCGCGGTGGTGGACGAGACCGGCAAGGACGTGCCCTGGGGCCAGGGCGGCATCCTGGTGGTCAAGCGCCCCTGGCCTTCGATGATCCGCAACATCTGGGGCGACCCGGAGCGCTTTAAGAAGAGCTACTACCCGGCCGACTTCCAGGGCAAGTACTACCTGGCGGGCGACGGTGCGATCCGCGATCCCAAGACCGGCTACTTCACCATCACCGGCCGCATCGACGACGTGCTGAACGTCTCGGGCCACCGCATGGGCACGATGGAGATCGAATCGGCCCTGGTGAGCTGCACCGAGCTGGTGGCCGAGGCCGCGGTGGTGGGCCGTCCGGACGACACGACCGGCGAGGCCATCTGCGCCTTCGTCGTGCTCAAGCGTCCGCGCCCCACCGGCGACGAGGCCAAGGCCATCGCCAAGCAGTTGCGCGACCACGTGGGCAAGGAGATCGGCCCGATCGCCAAGCCCAAGGACATCCGCTTCGGCGACAACCTGCCCAAGACCCGCTCGGGCAAGATCATGCGCCGCCTGCTGCGCTCGATCGCCAAGGGCGAGGCCATCACCCAGGACACCTCCACGCTGGAGAACCCGGCCATCCTGGACCAGCTGGCGCAGAACAACTGAGCCGAAGCGCCCAGCAAAAAGCCCCGCAGTGCGGGGCTTTTTTCATGGGGTCGCGCAGGGCGGCGCCAGCTTCACTTCTTGTGAGACAGCACCCAGCTCGCCAGGGTCTGGGCTTCTTCCGGCGTGACCGGGTTGGCGGGCATGGGCACGGGGCCCCAGCTGCCCGAGCCCCCCTTCTGGATCTTCTCGGCCAGGCGGCTCACGGCATCCTTCTGGCCGGCGTAGCGCGCCGCCACATCCTGGTAGGACGGCCCCACCAGCTTGCGATCCACGGCATGGCAGGCCAGGCAGTTCTTGCTGGTGGCCAGCGCCTGCGCATTCGGTGCGGCCAGCACGGTGGATGCCGAAAGCCACAGCAAGGCGGCGGGCAGCAGCTGTTTCATCAAGTCTCCTTCCGATGCCCCATGGTGGAGCCAGGGTGGGTGATTTACAGTGGGAAACCCATTCTAGGGAAGGTCTGCACAACTCGCAACCCGTGGTGCTTGGCGCGGACGTGAAGCGCTGAGACGATACGGGCCATGAAGCAGCACAGCCTGGGTTTGGGACAGACGACCAAGCGAACGCGACGCCGGGAGTTCCTGGACGAAATGGAGAAGGTCGTGCCCTGGTCGGATCTGGTGGCGCTGGTGTCCCCGTACCTGCCCGATGGCAAGCGAGGCCGCCCGCCGTTCTCGCCGGAGACCATGCTGCGCATCCACTTCATGCAGCAATGGTTCACGCTGAGTGACCCGGCGATGGAAGAAGCGCTGCACGACATGCCGGTGTTCCGCGAGTTCGCGGGCCTGGAAGGCTGGGACGAGCGGCTGCCCGACGAGAGCACGATCCTGCGCTTTCGGCATGTGCTGGAGAAGCACAAGCTGACCGCGCAGATCCTGCAGACCGTCAACGACCTGCTGAGCGCCAAGGGCGTGATGCTCAAGGGCGGCTCGGTGGTGGATGCCACGCTGATCGCCGCACCGAGCTCGACCAAGAACAGCAGCGGCGAGCGCGACCCGGAAATGAAGCAAAGCAGGAAGGGCCAGCAGTGGTACTTCGGCATGAAGTGCCACATCGGGGTGGACATCGAATCGGGCCTGGTCCACACCGTGCGCGGCACCAGCGGAGCGGTCAATGACGTGACCGAGGCCAACAGCCTGGTGCGCCCGAGCGACCGCGAGGTCTACGCCGATGCCGGCTATCGAGGTGCCGACAAGCGTCCGGACGCCAGGGTGGGTGTGGCTTGGAACATCGCCATGCGGCCGGGCAAGCGTCGCACACTGAACCCGGCCAAACCGATCGAGGCCCTCACCGAGCAGCTCGAGAAGGTCAAAGCGGGCATCCGGGCACGTGTCGAACATCCGTTCCGAGTGATCAAGCGCCAGTTCGGACACATCAAGGTGCGCTACCGCGGGCTGGCCAAGAACACGGCGCAGTTGCACACGCTGTTTGCGCTGGCCAATCTGTGGATGGCGCGGCGCAAACTCATCGGAGCGATGGCATGAGTGCGTCCGCAGCATGGCAAATGGCCCGGGTCGCGGACCTGTTCGGGCCTGCAGACCTGGAAATCGCAGCAAATTTGCCATCCACAGCATCACATTCCCATCGTCTCAGCGTGCAGCCACGCCGGGTTGCGAGTTGTGCAGACCTTCCCTAGGGAAGTCTGCCGGGCCGTCCGTTCGAGGCCGATCGGGAGGCAGGCAAGGAGAACACGATGGCTTTTGTGGTGCTGGGCGTGCTGTTGCTGGTGATGAAGCTCGCCGAGTGGGGGCCGGTGGCCGGCTGGTCCTGGGTCTGGGTGCTGCTGCCCTTCGGCCTGGCGCTGGCCTGGTGGGGCTATGCCGATGCGACGGGCCTGACCCGCCGCCGCGCGATGGACAAGGACGCCGCACGCAAGGAAGAGCGGCGGCGTCGCAACATCGACGCGATGGGCCTGGGCGTCAAGAACTCCCGCCGCAAGTGAGTGGAACCGGCCGGGCCCGCCCGGGCCGGTCCCTCTGCGGGCGTCAGTCTTCCAGCTTGGACAGATCGCGCACCGCGCCCTTGTCGGCCGAGGTGGCCAGCAGGGCGTAGGCCTTCAGCGCGGCCGACACCTTGCGCGGGCGCGGCTGGGCCGGCTTCCAGCCCTTGGCGTCCTGCTCGGCGCGGCGACGGGCCAGTTCCTCGTCGCTCACCAGCACGTTGATCGAGCGCGCGGGGATGTCGATGCGGATGCGGTCGCCGTTCTTCACCAGGCCGATGGTGCCGCCGGCCGCCGCTTCGGGCGAGCAGTGGCCGATCGACAGACCCGAGGTGCCGCCCGAGAAGCGGCCATCGGTCAGCAGCGCGCAGGCCTTGCCCAGGCCCTTGGACTTGATGTAGCTGGTCGGGTAGAGCATTTCCTGCATGCCGGGGCCGCCCTTGGGGCCCTCGTAGCGCACGATCACCACGTCGCCGGCCTTCACCTGGTCGTTCAGGATGTGCTCGACCGCCTCGTCCTGGCTCTCGACCACATGGGCCGGGCCCTCGAAGACCAGCAGGCTGTCGTCCACGCCGGCGGTCTTCACCACGCAGCCGTCCAGGGCGATGTTGCCGCGCAGCACGGCCAGTCCACCTTCCTTGCTGAAGGCGTGCTCGAAGGAGCGGATGCAGCCCTCGGCGCGGTCCAGGTCCAGGCTGGGCCAGCGGGTGGCCTGGCTGAAGGCCACCTGGGTCGGGATGCCGGCAGGGCCGGCCATGTAGAAGGTCTTGACGGCCTCGTCCTGGGTGCGGCGCACATCCCACTGGGCCAGCGCATCGCCCAGGGTCTTGGCGTGCACGGTGGGCACGTCGGTGTGCAGCTTGCCGGCGCGCTCCAGCTCGCCCAGGATGGCCATGATGCCGCCGGCGCGGTGCACGTCCTCGATGTGGTACTTGTTGGTGTTGGGGGCCACCTTGCACAGCTGCGGCACGTCGCGCGAGAGGCGGTCGATGTCCGTCATGTCGAAGGCGATGCCGGCCTCCTGGGCGGTGGCCAGGATGTGCAGGATGGTGTTGGTCGAGCCGCCCATGGCGATGTCCAGCGTCATCGCGTTCTCGAAGGCCTTCTTGCCGATGCTGCGGGGCAGCACGGACTCGTCGCCCTGCTCGTAGTAGCGCCGGCACAGCTCGACCGCCAGGCGGCCGGCGCGCAGGAACAGCTGCTCGCGGTCGGCGTGGGTGGCCACCACCGTGCCGTTGCCCGGCAGGGACAGGCCCAGGGCCTCGGTCAGGCAGTTCATCGAGTTGGCGGTGAACATGCCCGAGCAGCTGCCGCAGGTGGGGCAGGCCGACCGTTCGACTTCGGCCACATCGGCGTCGCTCACCTTGCTGTCCGCGGCCATCACCATGGCGTCGATCAGGTCGAGCTTCTTGATCTGGACGGTGTGGGTGGTCGGATCGGCCAGACGTGCCTTGCCGGCTTCCATCGGGCCGCCGGAGACGAAGACCACCGGGATGTTCAGGCGCATCGCGGCCATCAGCATCCCCGGGGTGATCTTGTCGCAGTTGGAGATGCACACCAGCGCGTCGGCGCAGTGGGCGTTGACCATGTACTCCACCGAGTCGGCGATGATGTCCCGGCTGGGCAGCGAGTACAGCATGCCGTCGTGGCCCATGGCGATGCCATCGTCCACCGCGATGGTGTTGAACTCCTTGGCCACACCGCCGGCGGCCTCGATCTCGCGGGCCACCAGCTGGCCCAGGTCCTTCAGGTGCACATGGCCGGGCACGAACTGGGTGAAGGAGTTGGCGATGGCGATGATGGGCTTGCTGAAGTCGCCATCCTTCATGCCGGTGGCGCGCCACAGGGCGCGGGCACCGGCCATGTTGCGGCCAGCAGTGGAAGTCTTGGAGCGGTAGGCGGGCATGTGCGGAGGCGCTGTGGAGCGTTGATGGGCGTTGGTCGGGCGCGCGGCGAGGCAGTACGCGGTCACGCTGCGGGCAGGGTTGCCGCACAGCCGTCGTATTTTCGCGCAGCCGGGACGCTTATGATGCCGCCCCATGCTGATTCACCCGCAGTTCAACCCCATCGCGCTCGACCTGACGCGTTTTGGCATCCCCGTCCAGATCCACTGGTATGGCATCACCTACCTGGTGGCGTTCGGGCTGTTCCTCTGGCTGGCCCGGCTGCGGGTGCGCAAGCCCTGGTTCGCCGACGCTGGCTGGACCGCGCGCGACGTCGAAGACCTGCTGTTCTTCGGCGTGCTGGGCGTGGTGCTGGGCGGTCGCCTGGGCTATGTGCTGTTCTACAAGCCCGCCTTCTACCTGGCCAACCCGCTGGAGATCTTCTCGGTCTGGAAGGGTGGCATGTCCTTCCACGGTGGGCTGCTGGGCGTGACGGCGGCGATGGCCCTGTTCGGCTGGCTGCGCAAGCGCTCGTTCTGGGACGTGACCGACCTGATCGCCCCCTGCGTGCCCACCGGCCTGGCCAGTGGACGCATCGGCAACTTCATCAACGGAGAGCTCTGGGGTCGTTTTGCCGACCCCTCGCTGCCCTGGGGCATGGTGTTCCCGCAGTCTGGCTCGCCGCTGCCCCGTCATCCCTCCCAGCTTTACGAGTTCGGCATGGAGGGGGTGTTGCTGTTCGCGCTGCTGTGGTGGTACGGCAGCAAGCCGCGCTGGGCCGGGCAGGTGTCGGGGGCCTTCCTGATGGGCTACGGCTGCTTCCGCTTCATCGCCGAGTACTTCCGCGAGCCTGATTCCTTCCTGCGTGACCTGCCGGCCACCACCGGGCTGAGCATGGGCCAGTGGCTGTGCGTGCCGATGATCGTCGGTGGCGCCCTGGTCTGGGCCTGGGCCACCCGCCGGGCCCGTCCTGTCGGATCCACCGGAGCCCGCGCATGAGACAGATCTTCCTGGACACGGAAACCACCGGCCTGTCGCCCGACAGCGGGGACCGCATCGTCGAAATCGGCTGCGTGGAGATGGTCAACCGGCGGCTGACCGGCAACAACCGCCACTTCTACCTGAACCCGGAGCGCAAGAACAACGAGGAGGCGGTGCGGGTGCACGGCCTGACCGACGAGTTCCTGGCCGACAAGCCCCTGTTCTCGGCGGTGGCGGACGACCTGATCGCCTACTGGGCCGGGGCCGAGATCATCATCCACAACGCGGCCTTCGACGTGGGCTTCCTAGACGCCGAGCTCAAGCGCATCGGCAAGCCGCTGTTCCACGCCCATGTGGCCTCGGTCACCGACTCGCTGCTGATGGCCCGGGACATGTTCCCCGGCAAGAGCAACTCGCTGGACGCGCTGTGCAAGCGCCTGGAGGTGGACAACTCCAGCCGGACCCTGCACGGCGCCTTGCTGGACGCGGAACTGCTGGCCGAGGTCTACATCCGCATGACCCGCGGGCAGGGCAGCCTGGTGATCGACGCCAGCGAGGGGGGGGACGGCCCCACGCTGGAACTGGGCTCGCAGGACCTGTCGAGCTTTGCCCTGCCGCTGGTGGCCGTGGCCGATGCCGAGCTGGCCGCCCACGCCGAAGTGATGAAGTCCATCGACAAAACCGGCGAAGTGCTTGCCCTGTGGGAAAAGGCCATGGCATAATGGCAGACTTTCCCGGGAACGACTTCTTGCTGAAGCGGTTGTTCGCGATCCGAAGGGCCTGACTGAATCAGTCGACCCGGAGGTAGCAGCCGGGCGGTTAGCTCAGTGGTAGAGCACTGCCTTCACACGGCAGGGGTCGCAGGTTCGAACCCTGCACCGCCCACCAGATTCGCTTCAGCCAGACCCGCAGACCGGGCGGTTAGCTCAGCGGTAGAGCACTGCCTTCACACGGCAGGGGTCGCAGGTTCGAACCCTGCACCGCCCACCAAAGTCTCCAGTCTTTCAACGCACCCCGCAGCCTCAGGCGCCGGGGTGTTGTTGTTTCTGGGGGGGGCGTGCGCGCGGCCCCCGGGGCGGGATCAGCCGGCCAGCACCGTTTCCACCCCTTGCGCCAGCAGCGGTGCCATGGGAATGGCATTGCTGGTGTGCGGTACGCAGTCGCTGCTCCAGACATGGCGAACGCCGGCCGCCGCCAGTTCGGCCATGGCCTCACCGACGAACAGGCCGTGGGTCACGGCCACGTCCACCGAGGCGGCACCGGCGGCCAGGGCCAGCCGAGCCGCGGCCACCAGGGTGCGGCCGGTGCTGGCCATGTCGTCGATCAGCACCACGGCGCATCCGCGGAAGTCGATGCCCTCGGGCAGGCGCACCGTCACCTCGCGGTCGCCATGCCGCTCCTTCAGGCACCAGGCGCCGTCGCAGCCCGAAGCGGAAGCCGCCTCGCGCACCCATTGCTCGGCTTCGCCGTCCGGGCCCAGCAGCAGCGGCTGCCCCACGTGCTGGCAGACCCAGCGGCCCAGCAGCCCGGCGGCGGACAACGAGACCGCGCGGCAGCCGGGCATCACCTCGTCCAGCGAGGCGATGCGATGCAGGTGCGGGTCCACCGTCACCAGGCCGTCGAAGTGCCCGGCCAGCAGGCCGGCGATGTGGCGCTGACTCACTGCCTCGCCCGGGTGGAAGGCGATGTCCTGGCGCATGTAGGCCAGATAGGGGCAGACCAGCAGCAGGCGCTCGGCACCGAGTGCCCGTGCGGCGGGCGCGCTGATCAGCAACTCCACCAGCTTCTCGTTGGGCTGGTGCAGACTGCGGTACAGCAGCACCGTGCCCTGCAGTGGCGTGGGCAGGGTCAGTTTGAGTTCGCCGTCGGGAAAGCGGTGGCGCTGGACGAGGCGCAAGGGCAGCCCCAGGGCCGTGGCCAGGGCCTGGGCGGGGCGCTGCTCGTCCTCGAAGGCCAGGACGGCCGTGGCGGAGGGCCAGCGCGGACTCATGCCGCCCCCACGGTGTAGCCGCTGTCGCGGCCCGAACGGTCACGGGCGAAGCCCAGGTCCGCCGGGTACTGGGCATGGATGCGGTACAGCGGCGCGCCGGCCTGCACCGCATCGCCCACCTTGCACAGCAGGTCCACGCCGGCACCGGGCACCTGGGGGGCGCCGGCCAGGCGGGCCACCTGGGCCAGTTGCAGGTTGTCGATGGCCCGGACCACGCCGGCCTGCGGGGCGCAGACTTCGTGGGTCAGCTCGCCCAGGGTGGGGGGGCTGGTGCGGCGCCCCTGGGCGTCGATCAGGGCCTCCATCTGCGCCAGGGCGCGACCCGATTCGAGGATGTCGCGCGCGATGCGCCAGCCGTCGCCGCCCCGCACATCGGGGTCGAACTCGATCACCCGGCCGGCCAGGCGCAGGGCCTTTTCGCGCAGGTCCATGGGGGCCTCGGGTTCGTTGCGCAGCACCTGCATCACGTCGCGCGCCTCCAGCACCGGGCCGATGCCGCGGCCGATGGGCTGGCTGCCGTCGGTGATCATCACGTCCAGGTGCAGGTTCAGTGCGCCCGCCACATATTCGAACAGCTTGCGCAGCCGCTGTGCGGCGTCGATGGAGCGCACCTTGGCGGTGGGTCCCACCGGGATGTCCAGCACCAGATGGGTGGAACCGGCGGCGATCTTCTTGCTGAGGATGGAGGCCACCATCTGGCCGGGGGAATCGATGGCCAGCGGTCGCTCCACCGAGATCAGGATGTCGTCCGCCGGGGACAGGCCGGCCGTGCCGCCCCAGGCCAGGCAGCCGTTGGTGTCGCGCACGATGTGGCGCAGGCGCTCGAAGGGCAGTTCCACCTCGGCCAGCACCTCCATCGTATCGGCCGTGCCGGCCGGCGAGGTGATGGCGCGCGAGCTGGTCTTGGGGCACAGCATGCCGTGGGCGGTGACGATGGGCACCACCAGCATCGAGGTGCGGTTGCCCGGAATGCCGCCGATGCAGTGCTTGTCCACCACCGGGCCGCCGCGCACCGCGTGCTGCCAGTCCAGGCGGCGTCCGACGTCGATCATGGCCTCGGTGAGGTAGAGCACCTCGTCGCGCTCCAGGTCGTAGCCGTTGGTGGCCACCACGAAGGCGGCCAGCTCGATCTTGGAGTAGCGGGCCTGGGCCACGTCGCGGATGATGGCGTGCAGGTCCTTGCGGTCCAGCCGCTCGCCGGCGATCTTGCGCCGCAGCGCGGGCAGGGAGGGCGGAGGCTCGGCCGGTGAGACATGGGCCGGATGCCCGGCGTCCACGTTCAGCCGGGCAAAGGCGTCCTCGGACAGACCCAGCTCATCGGGTTGGACGATGCAGTCGTCGTCCACCACGTTGAGCACGGCGTTGATGGCCGCGCCATTGGCCTTGACCAGCACCTTGGACAGGGCCTGGAAGCCGGCAGCGCGCACGACGGCGCAGTTGCGGTGCAGGTAGGCGACATTCTCGCGCCAGGTGTCGATGCCGACCCGGCGCACGCGGAGATCTTGGAGTTTGGTCATGCACGCGCGGCAGCCGCCTCGGAGCGGCCGCCGAGGTCAGATGTGAAAGCCGTTCTCGTGCGGGTCGTACTTGAACGTGCTGGGGTCGCCGAACTGCACATGGGCCACATGGGCCGCACGCAGGCTGTCATCCAGGGCCTGCACCGCTGGCTGGGGGGCGTGCGGCGAGGGCAGCAGCACCGCATGGATCTGCGCCACCAGCCAGTGGCTGGAGGCCTCTGCGCCTGCATGGTCACAGGCCAGGGCCTGGCCGTTCATCTGGCAGTGTCCGGCGTCGTCCACCTGGAACACGACACGCACGTGCGGCGAGGGAGCGGTGCAGGCGCCCAGTGCGAACAGGCTCAGCGGCAGCAGCCAGCGAAGCGGGAAAACACGGTTGCGGTTCATGGCCTTGATTGGGACCCCGGGGCCCCCGCCAGTCAAAAACCGCATTGTGAACCAGCGCGGCCTTGCGGAGCCCGCGGCTAGATCAATGTCAATGCAGGGGGGCAACGTCGCCCGAGCCGGCCAGCTGGCGCTGCACCCGTGGTGAGCCCGCATAGCGCACATCGCCGGAGCCGGCGATGTTGACGTCCAGCAGCTCGCTGGCCCGCACTTCAGCATCCCCGCTGCCAGCGATGCTGATCCTGGTGCTGCGGGTCTGCAGTTCCGCGGCGAAGATGTCGCCCGAGCCCGCGATCGAGAGGCTGGCGGTTTCCGACCGGCCCTGCAGATGCACGTCGCCCGAGCCGGCCAACGCCACCGACAGCCGGCTCAGGTCGGCACCGCCCAGGCGGACATCGCCCGAGCCGCTGAGCGAGAGCTCGAAGGGGCCACCGCGTGCGCCGTCGATGGTCAGGTCGCCGCTGCCGCGCAGGGCGGCGGCAGAGAGGCTGGGGGTGGTGACCGTCACCAGCACCTTGCTGCGGCTGTGCACGTTCTTCTCCTGCTCGGTGCCCACCACCAGGGTGTCGCCTTCCACGCGGGTGACGATGAGCGGCTGCAGGTTGTCGTCGGCCCGCACCACGACCTTGGCGGGCCCGCCGATCTGCACCCGGACATCGAAGCCGCCGTCCAGTCTCAGTTTCTGGAAGGCCGGCACGCTGCGGCTGTCCTCGATCACCTTGCCGGAGCCTTCGATCGCACCAACCGGGCTCCAGGACCAGGCGTGAGCCCCTGTCGACAAGGCCAGGGTGGCGGCGAACAGGGGCAAGGAGAGCAGATGGCGACGCGACAGGGTGGGCATGGTGAACGTCCTGATGGGGTGAAGCCGACAGGCTAGCGGACACGCGCTCGGCCGCAAGCGCTCGTGCGACGAACTGCAGCCCGGGGCGACGAAGCTCAGGTGGGGGCCGACCGACCGGCCGGTGGGGCATCGACCCAGCGTTCACCCACCAGCAGCTGATGGGGGCGAAAACGGGTCTTGTAGGCCATCTTCGGGCTCTGGGCGATCCAGTAGCCCAGATAGAGGTAGGGCAGCTTGAGTTGGCGGGTCTGCTCGATCTGCCAGAGCACGCCGTAGGTGCCGTAGCTGCCCGGCGCGTCAGGGTCGTAGAAGGTGTAGACCGCCGACAGGCCATCGGCCAGGATGTCGACGATGGAGACCATGCGCAGGACGCCGGGGCCCTGTTCGGCTGGCTCCCGGAACTCCACCAGGCGGGAGTTGACGCGGCTTTGCAGCAGAAACTGGGTGTACTGGTCCACGCTGTCCTGGTCCATGCCGCCGCCAGCGTGGCGGGCGGCCTGGTAACGCAGATACAGCGCGTAATGTTCTTCCGAGAAACCCAGCCGGGCGACACGGCTGCGCAACTGCTGATGCGCCGCACGGGCCCGGCGCTGGCTCCGGTCGGGCTCGAAGCGCTCCACCGGGATGCGCAGCGGCACGCAGGCCTGGCACTGGTCGCAATGGGGGCGGTAGGTGAACAGGCCGCTGCGGCGGAAGCCGCAGGCCACCAGGGCGGAATAGGTTTCAGCGTGGATCAGGTGGCTGGGCGTGGCCACCTGGGAACGCGCCGTCTGGTCCGGCAGGTAGCTGCACGGGTAGGGCGCCGTGGCGTAGAACTGCAGCGAGGAGAACGGAAGCTCTTTCGGGTGGGTCACGGCATGTTCTGGGCCAGCGAAGGGGGCACGGCGATGCCCAGCCGCGCCCAATGGGCCCGATCATAGGACCAGCGCCAGGGCGGTGGCGCATCCACCGTGGCGGCCAGATGGCCCTCGAACTGGGGGCGGGGCAGCAGGCGCGCGCCCAGGCTGGCCAGGTGCTGGGTGTGCTGCTGGCAGTCGATCATCCCGATCTGCTCAGCCCGGCAGAAGGCCACCAGCGCGGCCAGGGCGATCTTCGAGGCATCGGTGCGCCAGGCGAACATCGATTCGCCGAAGAACATGCGGCCCAGGCCGATGCCGTAGAGCCCGCCGGCCAGCCGGCCGTCGATCCAGGTTTCCACGCTGTGGGCGTGGCCGGCCAGGTGCAGCCGGACGTAGGCCTCCACCATCTCCGGCACGATCCAGGTGCCCGGCTGGCCCTCGCGGGGGGTCTGGGCGCAGGCGGTGATCACCGCCCGGAAATCGTGGTCGAAGCGGATCTCGCAGCCCGGCGTGGCCAGGAATTTCTGGATCGTCTTGCGCAGCGAGCGGCTCAGGCGGAACTCGTCCACCGGCAGCACCATGCGCGGGTCCGGGCTCCACCACAGGATGGGCTGGCCCTCGCCATACCAGGGGAAGATGCCATGGCGGTAGGCCTCGCGCAGGCGGGGCACGTCCAGCCCGCCGCCGGCCGCCAGCAGGCCCGGGGCGTCGCTGTCCGGCCCCAGCGCCGCCAGCGTGGGGGGGAAGGGGGTGTGCTCGCCAAGCCAGGGCAGCTGCATGCGCGCAGCATATCGTGGCTTGGCCCGGTCAGCTGGCGTTGGCCGGCATCCGTAGAATGTCGCCCCAATCCCGTTCCCTTCCTCACACCACCGAGACCAGCATGAGCCTGAACAATGTGACCCCGGGCGCCAAGGCCCCCGAGCAATTCAACGTCATCATCGAGATCCCGGCCAACGCCGATCCCGTCAAGTACGAGGTGGACAAGGAGTCCGGCGCGCTGTTCGTGGACCGTTTCATGGGCACGGCCATGCACTACCCGTGCAACTACGGCTTCATCCCCCAGACCCTGGCAGCCGACGGCGACCCGGTGGATGTGCTGGTCATCACCCCCTTCCCGCTGGTGGCGGGCTCGGTGGTCACCTGCCGTGCCATCGGCATGCTGAACATGACCGATGAGGCCGGCGGCGACGCCAAGCTGCTGGCGCTGCCCACCGAGAAGCTGCTGCCCAGCCACGCCCACATCACCAAGCTGGAAGACCTGAACGAGCTGGTGCTCAAGCAGATCCAGCACTTCTTCGAGCACTACAAGGACCTGGAGAAGGGCAAGTGGGTGAAGGTGGAAGGCTGGCTGGACGCCGCAGCGGCCAAGACCGAGATCACCGACGGTCTCAAGCGCTACGCCGACAAGGCCTGATCGATGCGCGCTGGGTCGCGCTTTGGCGCGATCCGAGATGAAAGCCGCCCGGGGACACCCTGGCGGCTTTTTTCATGGCGGCGTCACTCGGGGGTGGTCGTCTTGAAGGGGTTGCGTTCGCGCAGCTCGTCCAGGTAGCCCGCCATGCCCGCGCCCTCCCGGGCCAGGAAGTCCTCCACCGCACGGGAGAATTCGGGGTGGGCCAGCCAATGGGCGGAGGCGGTGCGCACCGGCAAGAGGCCCCGGGCCATCTTGTGCTCGCCCTGGGCACCGCCTTCGAAGCGCCGGAAGCCCTGGTCGATGCACCAGGCCAGGGGCTGGTAGTAGCAGGCCTCGAAGTGCAGGCAGTCGATCGTCTCGGTGGCGCCCCAGTAGCGGCCCCAGGCGGCGCCGCGGGCGCGGTCGATGGCCAGGAGGGACACCGCCACCGGCGCGCCGGCACGCTCGGCGATGAACATCAGCCAGTGGGCCGGCAACTCGCGGGCCATGCGGGTGAAGAAGTCCCGGCTCAGGTAGGGCGTGGACCGGTGCGCCCGGTAGGTGAGGCGGTAGCAGTGGTGGAAGAAGTCCCAGTCGGCTTCGCTGATCTGCGTGCCCTCCCGCACCCGGAACTGCACGCCGCTGGCTTCCACCTTGCGGCGCTCCTGCTGGATCTTCTTGCGCTTCTCGCGCTGCAGAGTGGCCAGGAATTCGGCGAAATCCGCGTAGGGCGTGTCGGGCCGGTTGTGCCAGTGGAACTGCACCCCCTGGCGCAGCATGTAGCCCTCCGCCTGGGCGAGGGCTTGCTCGTCCTCGTCCAGGAAGAGCAGATGGGCCGAGGACAGCCCGGTCTGCTGGGCCCACTGCCGCAGGGTGCGCAGCAGCAGGCGGCGGGCCGTGTCGTCTTCGGCCAGCAAGCGGCTGCCCGGCACCGGCGTGAAAGGCACGGCGTCGAGCAGCTTGGGGTAGTAGTCCAGCCCATGGCGGGCATAGGCATCGGCCCAGGCCCAGTCGAAGACGTACTCGCCATAGGAGTGGCTCTTCAGCCAGGCAGCCGTGGCGCCCACCAGGCGGCCTGCCCGGTGCAGGCTGAAGAAGACGGGCGCCCAGCCGGTGTCCGCCGTGGCGCTGCCGGACGCCACCAGGGCGCGCAGATAGGCATGGCGCATGAAGGGCGTGGGCCGGGCCTGCTGCGCGAGCAGGGCGTCCCACGCGATGGCGTCCAGTTCGTCGGGATGGGCATGAACCCCGATGTGATAATCCGACGCGTCTTTTCCCTCGTCTGCCATGTCCTCTCCGGTCTCCCTTTCCGTCGCCCTGGCCCAGATCAACGCCACCGTCGGCGACCTGGCCGGCAATGCCCGCCTGATCGCCCAGGCTGCCCGCGAGGCCCATGCGCAGGGCGCCCAGCTGGTGCTGGCGCCCGAGCTGGCGCTGACGGGCTACCCGCCCGAGGACCTGCTGCTGCGCCCGGCCTTCATGGCGGCCTGCGCCCGCACCCTGCGCGAGCTGGCGGCCGAGCTGGCCGATTGCGCCGGCTTGCACGTGGTCGTCGGCCACCCGCAGGACTGGGATGCTCAGGAGGATGTTAGGTCGAAGTCCTATTCCCTGCCGCGGCGCTTCAATGCGGCCTCGGTGTTGGCAGGGGGACGGGTGTTGGCCACCTACTGCAAGCGCGAGCTGCCCAACTACCAGGTCTTCGACGAACGACGCTATTTCGCCTCCGGGCGGGATGCCGGCTGCGGGCCGGTCGTCTTCGAGGTGGGCGGGCTGCGCTGCGGCCTGTTGATCTGCGAGGATGCCTGGTTCGACGAGCCGGCCCAGGCCGCCAAGGCCGCTGGCGCCCAGGTTCTTTGCGTGCTCAACGCCTCGCCCTTCCATCTGGACAAGCACGGCGAGCGCGAGTCGCGCATGGCCCAGCGCGCGCGCGCGGTGGGTCTGCCCTTGCTCTATGCCCACCTGGTCGGTGGCCAGGACGAGGTGGTGTTCGACGGCGCCTCCTTCGCGCTGGATGCCCAGGGCCTGGTGGGCGCCCGCGCGCCCAGCTTCGAGCCGGCCACGCTGGTGGTGACGGTGAGCGCCGATGGCCGTGTCAGCGGCCCGCTGGCCCCCCTGCCGCCGCTGGAGGGCCAGGCCTGGCAGGCCTTGGTGATGGGTGTGCGCGACTACATCGGCAAGAACGGCTTTCCCGGCGCCATCATCGGCTTGTCCGGTGGCATCGATTCGGCCCTGGTGCTGGCCATTGCGGTGGACGCCCTGGGGGCCGACAAGGTGCGGGCGGTGATGATGCCCTCGCCCTACACGGCGGACATTTCCTGGCTGGACGCCCGCGACATGGCCGAGCGCCTGGGCGTGCGTTACGACGAGATCGCCATTTCCCCGGTGTTCGACGGTTTCAAGCAGGCGCTGGCGGCCCAGTTCGCCGGCCTGCCGGAGGACACGACCGAGGAGAACATCCAGGCCCGCATCCGCGGCACCCTGCTGATGGCCCTGTCGAACAAGACCGGGTCCATCGTGCTGACCACCGGCAACAAGAGCGAGATGGCCACCGGCTACTGCACGCTCTACGGCGACATGGCGGGCGGCTTCGCCGTCATCAAGGACGTGGCCAAGACCCTGGTCTACCGTCTGGCCGAGTGGAAGAACCGCCAGCCGACCCGGCGCGCCGATGGCAGCATCGGGCCGGTGATCCCGGAGCGCATCATCACCCGGCCGCCCTCGGCCGAACTGCGGCCGGACCAGACCGACCAGGACAGCCTGCCGCCCTACGAGGTGCTGGACGCCATCCTGGCGCGCTACATGGAAGAGGACCAGGGCATCGAGGAGATCGTCGCGGCGGGCTTTGCGCGTGCCGATGTCGAAAGGGTCACCCGGCTCATCAAGATCAACGAGTACAAGCGCCGCCAGGCGCCGGTGGGCATCCGAATCACCCACAGGGCATTCGGGCGGGATTGGCGCTATCCGATCACGTCGAAGTTCCGTGCTTAAATCTGCGCAACACGCATCCGCGCATCCCCCACACGGAGAACACACATGAAGCAGATCACCGCCATCATCAAGCCTTTCAAGCTGGAAGAAGTGCGCGAGGCACTGGCCAGCGTGGGGGTGTCGGGCCTGACCGTGACCGAGGTGAAGGGTTTCGGTCGCCAGAAGGGCCACACCGAGCTCTACCGCGGCGCCGAATACGTGGTGGACTTCCTGCCCAAGGTGAAGGTCGAGGTCGTTGTCCGCGACGAGGACCTCGACCACGCCATCGATGCCATCGTGAAGGCGGCCAAGACCGGCAAGATCGGCGACGGCAAGATCTTCGTCACGGCCGTGGAGCAGGTGGTGCGCATCCGCACCGGCGAGACGGACGCGAACGCGGTCTGAGCCTGACGCCGCCTCAGATGGCGGAGTAGTCCTCGGTGCCTGAGGGTTGCCCCGGCAGGCCGGCGCGGGCGGCGATGCGGTCCAGCAGGCGGCCAGGGGTGTCATCCACCGTCAGCGCCTGTTGCTGGCTGGCGTCGATAAAGCCCTGGTTGTGGGCCGCGGCCATGAAATCCAGCAGCGGCTGGTAGAAGCCGGCCACGTTCAGCAGGCCGATGGGCTTGCTGTGGTAGCCCAGGTGGTGCCAGGTCCACACCTCGAAGAGTTCCTCGAAGGTGCCCAGCCCGCCCGGCAGCGCGATGAAGGCGTCAGCCTCCTCGGCCATGCGTTGCTTGCGCTGGTGCATGTTGTCCACCACCACCAGCTCGGTCAGACCCCGGTGGCCCACCTCGCGGGCCTGCAGGCGCTGCGGGATGACGCCCAGCACGGGCGCGCCGGCTGCCAGGGCGGCATCGGCCACGATGCCCATCAGCCCGACGTGCCCGCCGCCGTAGACCAGGCGCCAGCCTCGCCGCCCCAGTTCGGTGCCCAGGCGCTTGGCGCTGTCCGCGTAGACCGCCTGGCTGCCAGGACGGGAGCCACAGTACACGCACACCGAGAACGGTCGCTGGCTCATGCGCCGCTGCCTCCAAAACGTTGCCACAGGGCGCCCGTCCACAGACCCCCTGCGAGCAGCAGGCTCAGCAGCACGGCGGCGCTGCCCAGGTCCTTGGCGCGGGCGGAGAGTTCATGCCGCTCCGGTCCGATCCGGTCGATGGCGGACTCCACCGCGGTGTTCAGCAGTTCCACCACCAACACCAGGATGACCGAGCCGGCCAGCAGGCCGATCTCGACCCAGCCGCGACCCAGCCAAAAAGCGGCGGGCAGCAGGACCACGGCCAGGGCGGTTTCCTGGCGGAAGGCGCTTTCGCTGCGCAGGGCGGATGCCAGCCCGGCCAGCGAATAGCCGAAGGCGTGGAGGATGCGGGACAGGCCGGTGCGGCGCTGGAAGGGCGAGGTCATCGGGCCGGGCGCCAGTCCACCAGACGCGTGCCGCAGGCAGCGTCGTGCCAGAACTGCCGGTCCGGGTGCAGCCGCGCCAGCGCGGCATAGGCCAGCACGCCGACGAACAGCAGGCCGAACAGGGCCCCGCCATGCAGGCCGGCCATCTTGGCCGTCAGCAGTGCGGGCACAAACCAGAGCCAGGCCAGGGCGAAACGGGCCAGCGCGCGGACCTGGCTGACGGGGCGGCCCTGGCGATCCACCAACCGGATGTGCCAGGCCTTCATGGCCACCGTCTGGCCACCGCGGCTCCAGAACCAGACGAAATACACCCCCAACACCAGCAGAAGGAACAACTGCAGGCCCAGCGTGCCTTGCCGCCCGGGATCCTTCAGTTGGGTGAGGGTGGAATACAGCCATCCGGCGACGAACAGCACGCCAAACAGCAGCACTCCTTCGTAGACGAAGGCGGCCAGGCGCCGCTGGATCGATGGCGTGGTCAACGGGCCGGTTGGGTTGCCGGGAGCGGGTTCGGCGGCGCGCTGTGTCGGCATCTTCAAGGTTTGGCGCCTGGGCCGGTCGGGGCCTGCCCCGGCTTGACCGCGGCGGGGGGCTGCGGCTGGCGAGGCAGCAGGGTGTGCCGATCGACCTGGGACGGCGAGGCGGTGATCTTGGGTTGTCCCGCCGGCTGGTGGGCGGGGGGCTTCATCCGCTCGTTCACCAGGGAGGTGCTGGCGCCGGGCCGGCCTTGCACCATCACCGGCGACACCGACCGGGGTGCCGTGCCAGGCCCCTTGGTGGGGCTGACGATGTTGGACTTGGGGGCCAGGGCATCCACCGGTGCCCGGCGCAGCTTGCGCAGGGCGTTCGCGTCGCCGGTGGCCGAGGCGGGCTTGGCCTTGGCGGCCAGGGCCTTGCGCTGCTCGGGGCTGAGCGCCTGATAGGCCTCCCAGCGGGATTGCCGTTCGCTGGCCGAGAGCTCCTGCGCCTTCTGGTAATTCAACCTGGCCCGGTCCCGCTCCTGGGGGCTCATCCGGGCCCATTCGGTCATGCGTTGCTGGACGCGCTGCCGCTGGGCCGGCGTCATGTGGTCGAAACGGCGGGCCACATCCTGCCACTTGCGTTGGCGCTCCTCGGGCAGTTGGTCCCAGTCATGGGCCAGCGGGGCCAGGGCGCGCTGCTGCGCCGGGGGGAGTTCCTGCCAGCGCACGCCCGCCGCGGCCGAGGCCGGCTGGGCCCAGACGCAGGCGCTGGCGAGCAGGCACAGGGCCACACCCAGCGCCTGGCGCTGCAACCGTCGGGAGAAGAGGGCGGGCGTCATCGAGTGGGGGTCAGTGCTGCTCCGGGGCCTTCAGGAATTCGCTGAAGCCGGGGTCGGTGTAGGCGTCGGGCGGCAGGTCGTCCGACAGCAGGGCCGAATCGACCTCGGCGACCGTGGCGGTCTGCAGGCGGTCATGCCACTGGTCGATCAGAACCAAGCCCAGCACCAGCAGCAGCAGCGGCACCAGGGAGGCCAGCGGCGCCCACCAGCGGAACCCCTCGGACAGCGGCGAGCCCCCCAAGGCCAGGGTGCCCTGGCTCTGCACCAGCACGCTGCCGGCTTCCTTCGCCTGACGGGCGGGCAGGGCGGCGCGGGCCTCGCGCGCGCGGGCCAGCGCCTGCTCGCGGGCCACCCGCAGGCGCTCGAACACATCGTGACCCGGTGTGGCGCTGCGCTCGGACAGGGCCGCACCGACGCGCAGGCCAAACCGGAGTTCCAGGTTGGCGGCATCCTGGGGGAGCCGCTGCGGGGCAATGGAGCGGGTGTTCACGGCGCAATACCTTTGGCTTTGAGCGATTTGGCCAGTGCATGCACGGCCCGGGAGCAGTGGGTTTTCACACTGCCTTCAGAGCATCCCATCACACTGGCCGTTTCGGCCACATCAAGTTCTTCCCAGTAACGCAGGAGAAAGGCTTCCCGTTGACGGGCGGGCAGTTGGGCCACCTCCTGCTCGATCTTGAGCAGGATCTGTTCCCGTCCGACGGTGTCCGCGGCACTTTCGGCACCCAGACTGCCTTCGACGGTTTCCAGCATTTCCAGCAGGTCGAAGTCCGCGCCATCTCCCGAGTCGGCACCTTCGAAGTCGGACATGTTCTGTTCGACGGCCTGCCGCACCTTGCGTCGGCGGAACCAGTCCATCGTCGCGTTGGACAGGATGCGCTGGAACAGCATCGGGAATTCGGCCACCGGACGGGTCGCGTACTTCTCGGCCAGACGGATCATGGCGTCCTGGACGATGTCCAGGGCAGCATCCTCGTCACGCACCGTGTAGACCGTGCGTTTGAAGGCGCGTTTCTCGACGCTGACCAGGAAGTCGGAAAGTTCTTTGTCGGTGGCCAAGATGGGACCTCACCGGCCTGAAAGGCGGATCGACCGGGCTGAGAACCGCGGATTATGTCATCGGCAGTGGGGTGCGCTGCGGAACCGGTTCGGGTTGATGCCATAATAAGGAATCGCACTATTGCGAATGGGTCCTCAGGCCGCCCCGACAGCGGGTGTCGGCAGTTGTTGATCGCGCAGGTTCCGATCCCGCCTCACAAGGGCGCGGGGAGGGGCACCGAAGGTTTTTCGTCAGAGAAATTCACAGAGGTTCGAAAATGAACATGTCTGCCGCGGACGTCAAGCGTGCCGCCCCCTCCGATGGGCGCGCCACCTCTCCGAACGCTTCCTCCACGTCTTCTTCCTCCCCCAAGGAGCTCAACGGCTCCCAGATCCTCGTGCGCTGCCTGCAGGCCGAGGGCGTCAAGCACATCTGGGGTTACCCGGGTGGCTCGGTCCTGTACATCTACGACGCGCTGTACCAGCAGGACAGCATCCAGCACGTGCTGGTCCGTCATGAACAGGCCGCTGTCCATGCCGCCGACGGCTATGCCCGTGCCACGGGTGACGTCGGTGTGGCCCTGGTCACCTCCGGCCCGGGTGTGACCAATGCCGTCACCGGCATTGCCACCGCCTACATGGATTCCATCCCCCTGGTGATCATCACCGGTCAGGTGCCCACGGCGGCCATCGGCCTGGACGCCTTCCAGGAATGCGACACGGTGGGCATCACCCGTCCGGTGGTCAAGCACAACTTCCTCGTGAAGGATGTGCGTGACCTGGCGATGACCATCAAGAAGGCCTTCCACATCGCGCGCACCGGTCGTCCCGGCCCGGTGGTGGTGGACATCCCCAAGGACGTCTCGCTGAAGACGGCGCACTTCCACTATCCCGAGCACGTCGAGATGCGCTCCTACAACCCCGTCAAGAAGGGGCATGGGGGGCAGATCCGCAAGGCGGTGCAACTGCTGCTGAACGCCAAGCGACCCTACATCTATTCGGGTGGCGGCGTCATCCTGGGTGAGGCCTCGGCCGAACTGCGCCAGCTGTGCGACATGCTGGGCTTCCCGGTCACGAACACGCTGATGGGCCTGGGCGCCACGCCGGCCTCGGACCCGAAGTTCCTGGGCATGCCCGGCATGCACGGTACCTACGAAGCCAACATGACCATGCAGAACTGCGATGTGCTGCTGGCTGTGGGCGCGCGCTTCGATGACCGGGTGATCGGCAACCCCAAGCACTTCGCCTCGGTGGAGCGCAAGATCATCCACATCGACATCGACCCCTCGTCGATCTCCAAGCGGGTCAAGGTGGACATCCCCATCGTCGGCGACGTGAAGGATGTGCTGCAGGAGCTGATCGCCCAGATCAAGGAAGCCCAGCAGAAACCCGACACCGCGGTGATCTCCCAGTGGTGGAGCCAGATCAACGAGTGGCGCCGCCGCGAGTGCCTGGCCTACCGCACCAGCCCGGACGTCATCAAGCCACAGCAGGTCGTCGAGGCCCTGTGGGAGATGACCCGCGGCACCGACACCTACATCACCTCGGACGTGGGCCAGCACCAGATGTGGGCGGCCCAGTACTACCGCTTCGACGAGCCACGGCGCTGGATCAACTCCGGTGGTCTGGGCACCATGGGCGTGGGTCTGCCCTATGCGATGGGCATCAAGCTGGCCAAGCCGCAGTCGGATGTGTTCTGCATCACCGGCGAAGGCTCGATCCAGATGTGCATCCAGGAGCTCTCCACCTGCCAGCAGTACAAGACGCCGGTGAAGATCATCGCGTTGAACAACCGCTACCTGGGCATGGTGCGCCAGTGGCAGGAGCTGGACTACGAGGGCCGCTACTCCAGCAGCTACATGGACGCGCTGCCGGACTTCGTGAAGCTGGCCGAGGCCTATGGTCACGTGGGCATCAAGATCGAGAAGCCCTCGGAGATCGAACCGGCCCTCAAGGAAATGATGCGTCTGAAGGACCGCACCGTCTTCCTGGACGTGCGGACCGACCCGACCGAGAACGTCTGGCCCATGGTCAAGGCGGGCAAGGGTCTGTCGGAGATGCTGCTCGGGTCCGAGGATCTGTGAACCCGACCAACCCGGCGGGGTGGTGGTGTTACCGCACCACTGCTGGCGCCGGGGAGGGCAGGTTCCCAGCCGAGGACCACTTCTTCCCAACCGTGCCTAGCGACGTGGCCAAGGGACGACGGTTACCGCCGTCGGTCTGAAGAGCGCGTCAGGAGACTGCACATGAAACACATCATCGCCGTGCTGCTCGAGAACGAGCCCGGCGCCCTGTCCCGCGTGGTGGCATTGTTTTCTGCCCGCGGCTACAACATCGAGAGCCTCACCGTGGCGCCGACGGAAGATCCGTCGCTGTCGCGCATGACGGTGGTCACCACCGGTTCCGACGAGGTGATCGAGCAGATCACCAAGCACCTGAATCGCCTGGTCGACGTGGTCAAGGTCGTGGACCTGACCGAAGGCCACTACACCGAGCGCGAGCTCATGCTGATCAAGGTCCGCGCCGTGGGCAAGGAACGCGAGGAGATGAAGCGCATGGCCGACATCTTCCGTGGCCGCATCATCGACGTGACCGAGAAGAGCTACACCATCGAACTGACCGGGGATGCCGGCAAGCTCGACGCCTTCATCGAGGCGATCGACCGCACCGCCATCCTCGAAACCGTGCGCACCGGCTCCAGCGGGATCGGTCGCGGCGAGCGCATCCTGCGCGTCTGATCCCCGCGATCGCTCCATCCCGCTATCTGACCTGACTTCAACCGAAGAAGAGACATCCCATGAAGGTTTACTACGACAAGGACGCCGACCTCTCCCTCATCAAGGGCAAGAACGTCACCATCATCGGCTACGGCTCGCAAGGCCACGCCCACGCGCTGAACCTGAACGACAGCGGCGTGAAGGTCACCGTCGGCCTGCGCAAGGGCGGCGCCTCCTGGAGCAAGGCTGAAAACGCCGGCCTGAAGGTCGCCGAGATCGCCGACGCGGTGAAGACCGCCGACGTCGTGATGATCCTGCTGCCCGACGAGCAGATCGCCGACGTGTACAACAGCCAGGTGGCCCCCAACCTGAAGCCCGGCGCCTCGCTGGCCTTCGCCCACGGCTTCAACGTGCACTACAACCAGGTCGTGCCGCGCGAGGACGTGGACGTCTGGATGGTGGCCCCCAAGGCCCCCGGCCACACCGTGCGCGGCACCTATGCCCAGGGTGGCGGTGTGCCGCACCTGATCGCCGTCTACGCCGACAAGACCGGCAAGGCGCGTGACCTGGCCCTGAGCTACGCCGTGGCCAACGGCGGCGGCAAGGCCGGCATCATCGAAACCACCTTCCGCGAAGAGACCGAAACCGACCTGTTCGGCGAGCAGGCCGTGCTGTGCGGTGGCGCTGTCGAGCTGATCAAGGCCGGCTTCGAGACGCTGACCGAAGCCGGTTACGCGCCCGAGATGGCCTACTTCGAGTGCCTGCACGAGCTCAAGCTGATCGTCGACCTGATCTACGAAGGCGGCATTGGCAACATGAACTACTCGATCTCGAACAACGCCGAGTACGGTGAGTACGTGACGGGCCCGCGCGTGGTCACCGAAGACACCAAGAACGCGATGCGTCAGTGCCTGAAGGACATCCAGACCGGTGAGTACGCCAAGAGCTTCATCCTGGAAAACAAGGCCGGCGCCCCGACGCTGACCTCGCGCCGCCGCCTGACCGCCGAGCACCAGATCGAGGTGGTGGGCGAGAAGCTGCGCGCCATGATGCCCTGGATCAAGGCCAACAAGCTGGTCGACAAGAGCCGCAACTGATCGTGGCAGGTGGCTTGGGCCGCCTGACTGCGAGAAGCGGGCCGCCTTCGGGCGGCCCGTGTCGTTTCTGGCCGTGCCGGGGCCGGGCGCTGAGTTATCCTTTCCCCTTATGACCGATTTGACCCCGAACGTTCCGGACGCCCTGGACGATGATGACCAGGACCTGGACGACATGCCGCCGCGCCGTCGGCGTCGTGGCATCTACATCCTTCCGAATCTCTTCACCCTGGGTGCGCTCTTCGGCGGCTTCTATGCCGTCGTGATGGCCATGAACGCCCGCTTCGACATGGCGGCCGTGGGCATCTTCTGTGCGGCCGTGCTGGACAGCCTGGACGGCCGCGTGGCGCGCATGACCAACACCCAGAGCGCCTTCGGCGAGCAGATGGACAGCCTGTCCGACATGGTCTGCTTTGGCGCGGCGCCAGCGCTGATCGTCTACGAATGGGCCCTGAAGGGCCTGGGCAAGGCCGGCTGGATTGCCGCCTTCGTGTATTGCGCCTGCGCGGCCCTGCGCCTGGCCCGCTTCAACACCAACATCGGCATCGTCGACAAGCGCTTCTTCCAGGGCATGCCCAGCCCGGCCGCGGCGGCCATGGTGGTGGGCTTCATCTGGGTGGTCGACGACCATGGCGTCAAGGACGTGGTGGGCTCGCCGGCCCTGACCTGGACGGCCTTCGCCTTTGCGCTCTATGCCGGGCTGACCATGGTCACCAACGTGCCCTTCTACAGCTTCAAGGACATCAGCCTCAAGCGCAGCGTGCCCTTCATCGTGATCGTGCTGATCGCGCTGGGTTTCGCGGTGATCACCATCCACCCGCCCATCGTGTTGTTCGGCCTGTTCTGCGTGTACGGTGTTTCCGGCTACGTGGTCTACGGCTACAAGCGCCTGAAGGGCAAGCCGGTGAGCGTGATCTCCACCTCCAAGGACGAACCCGACGAGCGCGGCCTGCACTGAGGCGGTATACTCAAACCATGAACTCGATCGTGATGGCCCGCGCTCTGCTGCTATCGCTGCCCCTAGCCAGTCTGCGGGCACGCTGATCGAACACGTCCATCGAAGTTCACCGAACCATTTTTCGGATCACGGCCCGCCAGCGCATCGCAGCGGGCCGTTTTTCTTTGTCCTCCGGCTGCGTGCACCTTCCCCGGAGATGTCCATGACCTTTGACCGTCGCTTCCCCCGCGCAGCCGCCCCGGCTGCCGCCGCGTTCCAGGAGATTCCCGCATGACCGACAAGCTCATCATTTTCGACACCACCCTGCGCGACGGTGAGCAGTCCCCCGGTGCCTCGATGACCCGCGAGGAGAAGGTGCGCATCGCACGTCAGCTGGAGCGTCTGCGTGTCGACGTGATCGAAGCCGGTTTTGCCGCGGCCTCCAACGGCGACTTCGAGGCCGTGCGGGCGATTGCCGGGCAGATCAAGGAGTCCACCGTCTGCTCGCTGGCCCGCGCCAACGACCGCGACATCAGCCGGGCCGCCGAGGCGCTGGCCGGTGCCGCCCGCAGCCGCATCCACACCTTCATTGCCACCAGCCCGCTGCACATGGAGAAGAAGCTGCGGATGTCGCCGGAAGAGGTGTTGGAACAGGCCCGCCTGTCGGTGCGCTTTGCCCGCAACCTGTGTGGCGACATCGAATTCTCGGCCGAGGACGGCTATCGCTCGGAGCTGGACTTCCTGGCCCGCGTGGTGGAGGCGGTGATCGCCGAAGGCGCCACCACCATCAACATCCCGGACACGGTGGGCTACGCCATCCCCGAGCTGTACGGCAACTTCATCCGCCAGCTGCGGGAGAAGGTGCCCAACTCCGACAAGGCCATCTGGTCCGTGCACTGCCACAACGACTTGGGCATGGCGGTGGCCAATTCGCTGGCCGGTGTGAAGATCGGCGGCGCCCGTCAGGTGGAGTGCACCATCAACGGCCTGGGCGAGCGGGCGGGCAACTGTTCGCTGGAAGAGGTGGTCATGGCGGTCAAGACCCGCCGCGACTACTTCGGCCTGGACGTGGGCATCGACACTTCCCAGATCGTGCCGGCCTCGCGCCTGGTCAGCCAGACCACCGGTTTCGTGGTGCAGCCCAACAAGGCCGTGGTCGGCGCGAACGCCTTCGCCCATGCCTCGGGCATCCACCAGGACGGCGTGCTCAAGGCCCGTGACACCTACGAGATCATGCGGGCCGAGGACGTGGGCTGGGCGGCCAACAAGCTGGTGCTGGGCAAGCTCTCGGGCCGCAATGCCTTCAAGCAGCGCCTGCAGGAACTGGGCGTGGATGTCGCCTCGGAAGCCGATCTGAACGCCGCCTTTGCCCGTTTCAAGGACCTGGCCGACCGCAAGAGCGAGATCTTCGACGAAGACATCATTGCCCTGGTGGGCGACAGCGCCCGCGCCGCCGAGCCGGATCACTACCGCTTCGTCTCGCTGTCCCAGCACTCCGAAACCGGCGAGCGTCCGCAGGCACGTGTCGTGCTTATGGTCGGGGGCGAAGAGGTGGTGGTCGAGAGCGACGGCAACGGGCCGGTGGATGCGACCCTCAAGGCGATCGAGTCCAAGGTCCAAAGTGGTGCCGAGATGGTGCTTTATTCGGTCAACGCGATCACCTCGGGCAGCACAGAATCCCAGGGCGAGGTGACATTCCGTCTGCAGTTGGGTGGTCGCATCGTCAACGGCGTCGGCTCGGATCCGGACATCGTCGTGGCGTCAGCCAAGGCGTACCTGTCCGCGTTGAGCAAGCTGCACGCCGGCGTCGAGCGCGTCCCCGCCCAGGGTTGACCAGCGTCCGTACTTGAAAAATGACGTGCAAGTTGGCGTCTTGCATGTCTTTTTCATTGCGCCGTCGGCTTCTTCGGGAGGATAATTCTCCCGTAAGAATGATTTTGGTCATGCCTGTGCGGGTTAGCGCACCGTTGAGGACGTTGGATCGCGAGAGGCGACGCGAGGAATGAAGATGAAATTTCGCAAGGCTTGGTTGGCGGTCTGCTGCTTGTTGGCGTCGGTGACAGCGACGCAAGTCTGGGCGGCCGATGCCAAGGACGCCTCCCACCGCAAGGCCAGTGCCTCGGCCAAGGCGACGGCCGGCAGCAAGGCCTCGAACGCCAAGGCCAAGAAGGCCTCTTCGGCGTCCTCTGCAGCCAAGTCCAAATCCAAGTCGACGACGACCAGCAGCAAGACGCGCACGCGCACCGCATCGGTCTCGTCCCACAAGCCCACCCGGGCCACCAAGGCCGTGGCCAGCACCCGCAAGCCGGTGGAGCCCGCCTCCTTCAGCCCGGGGGTCCGCTCCTTCGGCGAGATGTACGGCCTGCACCACACCGAGGATCCGCTGTCCTTGCGCAGCAGCGTGGCCTATGTGCTGGACCAAGACACCAACGAGGTCCTGCTGAACAAGAATTCCCAGGCCGTGCTGCCCATCGCCTCCATCACCAAGCTGATGACGGCGATGGTGGTGACCGAGGCACATCTGCCGATGGACGAGACGATCACCATCTCGCAGGATGATGTCGACACCGAGAAGATGAGTTCCTCGCGCCTGCGTGTGGGCACGAAGCTGACCCGTGGCGAGATGCTGCATCTGGCGCTGATGTCCTCTGAGAACCGGGCGGCCAGCGCGTTGGGTCACGCCTATCCCGGTGGCATCTCGGCCTTCGTGGCCGCGATGAACGCCAAGGCGCGCCAACTGGGCATGCACGACACCCGCTATGTGGAGCCGACCGGCCTGTCGAGCCAGAACCAGTCCAGTGCGCAGGATCTGGCCGTGCTGGTGAAGGCGGCTGCCCAGGTTCCCTTGATCCGTGAGCTCTCCACCTCGCCGGAATACCAGGTGGAGGTGGGTTCCCGGCAACTGCAGTACCACACGACCAACCGGTTGGTGAAGAGCCCCAACTGGGACATCGGTGTCCAGAAGACGGGCTACATCACCGAGGCTGGCCAGTGTCTGGTGATGCAGACCAAGCTGGCCGGGCGCAAGCTGATCATGGTGCTGCTGGATTCGGCCGGCAAGTATTCCCGCATTGCCGATGCCGAGCGCATCCGCAAGTGGCTGCTGAGCAACCACCCCTCCACCTCTGCCACGACCACGCCCACCCCGATCGGCACGCTGGACAGCAAGCTCAAGCCGACGAGCTGAATCTCGGGATTGGCCATGAAAAAAAGGCAGCCATGAAGGCTGCCTTTTTTCATGATGTGACCCAGATGCGCCGGGCGGCCTCAGGCGGTGGTCGGGGTGCTCGGGCCCCGATAACCCAGGGCGGCGGAGATCTGGGCCGCCGTCGCCTTGACCCGCTCCATCCAGGATTCCTCCAGCCGGTCGCTGGGGGCGGAGATCGACAGGCCAGCCACCAGCTTGCCCTGGTCATCGAAAATGCCCGCGGCCATGCAGCGCACGCCCAGTTCCAGTTCCTCGTCGTCCCGCGCCACGGCCAGGCGGCGCACCTGGGCGAGCTCGCGCTCCAGGGCAGGCAGGGTGGTCAGGCTGTTGCGGGTGTGGCCGCTCAGCCCGGTGCGGGTGGCGTAGCTGCGCACCCGTTGCGGTTCCTCGTAAGCCAGGAAGAGCTTGCCCACGGAGGTGAGGTGCAGCGGGGCCCGGCCGCCCACCGCCCGCACCACCTGCATGCCGGAGCGCTCGCTGTAGGTCCGCTCGATGTAGACGATCTCGTCGCCCTGGCGCACCGACAGGTTCACCGGTTGATTGGTGAAGCGGTTGAGCTCGCGCATCGGGCCGATGGCCGCCTCGCGCACGTCCAGCCGGGCCTTGACCAGGTTGCCCAGTTCCAGCAGGCGCATGCCCAGGCGGTAGGTGCCCGCTTCAGGGCGGTCCACCAGCCGGCCGGCGGCCAGGTCGTTGAGGATGCGGTGGGCGGTGGACGGATGCAGGCCGGTACGCTCGCTGAGGTCCTTCAGCGGCACCGGATCCTGTTGGGAAGCCAGTACGTCGAGCAAGGCGAACGCACGGGAGAGAACCTGGATGCTCGGGGTCTGCGGGTCTTTCTTTTGCATGGCAATCCGACCAAGAGAGGTGCGGATTTTATATGGCGAAAAGGTCAATCGTCGCCACTGTTGCGCTGCAGCAAAATGGAAGGCCGTCCAATCAAGCTTGCAGCAGGCCTTCGATGGCCAGGCGTCCGCTGCGCACGGCGCCCTCCAGCGTGGCCGGGAAGGGACCGGCCACGTAGTCGCCCGCCACCGCCAGACCGGGCAGGGGGCTGGCCGATGGTCGGTGCAAGTCGGGCGTGCAGGCGAAGGTGGCCCGCTTCTCGGTGCGCACGGCCAGCAGCGACACCCGTTCGTCCTGCCAGGCCGGTGTGCTGCCCGCAAAAGCGTGTTGCAGTTGGCGGCGAAGGGCCTGCACCGTGTCCTCCGTCCCGCGAGCGACCCACTCGGCCGCACCGCTGATCACCAGCGCGAAGGTGTCGGGCGCCAGGCCCAGACGCCCCAGGTCGAAGCCGAACTGGGCCGGGGCTGGCAGGCCGGGCGTGGCCTGGGCCGGAAAGGACATCATCGCCTGCGGCCAGTGCAGGCCGGGGTGCCGCAGCCAGACGGTGACGATGGGTTGGTAGGCCAGCGCTGCGGCGGTGCTCGACCATTCCGGCGCCAGGCTGGCCAGCAGTCGCGCCGCTTCGATGGCACTGCAGGCCAGCACCACCGCGTCGAAGGCTTCGCCGTCCACCTGCCAGCCGCCGCCGGCCTGGGGTGCCACATGCTGCACCCGACAGCCAGGCCGCCACAGGGTCCCATGTGATTGCAGCCAGGCCAGCGCCGGGCCGGGCAGCAGGTCCTGCAGCGGGCGCCTGGGCAGGAGGAGGTCCGCGCCGCCCGGGGGGCCGAACAAGGCCTCCTTCAGCACGGTCAGCAGCACCTGGGCGCTGGCCTCCCGGGCCGGGGTGTTCAGTGCCGCCACGCACAGCGGGTCGATCAGTGCGTCGAAGGCGGCCCGGGGCAGGTGCTCGCAAAGACGGGCCACACTCCAGTCGGCGGGGCAGCGAAAGCCACCCAGTCGCCAGCGTGCGGCATGGGCCAACAGAGCCAGGCGGGCGCGCCAGGGCAGTTCCGACCAGCCCAGCACGCCGCGCACGAAGGCCGGCACGGCCGGGCCGCCCGGCAGGCGCAGGCCTAAGCCATCCGGTGACACCAGGGCCAGCGGCTGCCGCCAGAAGCCCTGATCCACATCGACCCCAACCTGGCGCATCAGGGCCAGGGTCTCGCGGTAGGCACCGATCAGGATGTGCTGGCCGTTGTCCAGGTCCAGGCCATCCTGAGGTGTGCTGCGCGCGCGTCCCCCGGCTTGGCGGGCCATGTCGAACAGGACGACCCGGGCGCCCGCCTCGGTGGCGCGCACGGCGGTCGAAAGGCCGGCCCAGCCGGCGCCGATCACGGCCAGCCGGCGCGCCGGGGCTGCGTTGCTCATCGCCCGCGCCACTGGGTTCGCGCGGCAATCCACAGCTTGCGCAGCGGCGTCAGCGAGATGCGCTGGTGCAGCACCTGGAAGCCGCCCCGCTCGATTTCGCGCAGCAGGTCGTGGTAGATGTTGGCCATCATCAGGCCGGGCTTCTGGGCCTTGCGGTCGACCTCCGGCAGCAGGGCCAGGGCCTCGTCATAGCAGCGGTGGGCGCGCTCGGCCTGGAAACGCATCAGCGCCTGGAAGCGGTCGCTGTAGCCCCAGGGCGATTCCCGCTTGAGCAGCTCATGGGCCTTCACGTCGAAGCGTTGCAGGTCCTCGATGGGCAGGTAAATGCGGCCGCGCCGGGCGTCGTCGCCCACGTCGCGGATGATGTTGGTGAGCTGCAGAGCCAGGCCCAGGGTGTGGGCATAGCGCACCGTGGCCTCCTGCGTGCGGCCGAAGATGTTGCAGGCCACTTCGCCCACCACGCCGGCCACCAGGTGGCAGTAGCGCTGCAGGCCGGCATAGTCCAGGTAGCGGGTCTGGCTCAGGTCCATCTCGCAGCCCTGGATCACCTGGTCCAGATGATCGGCGGAGATCCCGTAGGTCGGGGCCAGGGGGATCAGTGCCTGCATCGCCGGGTGGCTGGGCTGGCCCGCAAAGGCCTGCTGCACCTCGCGTCGCCACCAGGCCAGCTTGGCCGCGGCCACGCTGGGGTCGTGCACCTCGTCCACCACATCGTCCACCTCGCGGCAGAAGGCGTAGAAGGCGGTGATGGCGGCGCGGCGCTCGGGCGGCAGGAACAGGAAGGCGTAGTAGAAGGATGAACCGCTGGCGGCGGCCTTCTGCTCGACGTACTGCTGGGGTGTCATGGCTGGGCGGGAGCGGTCTGGCGGCGCATCCACAGGCTGCGCCAGGTCATCAGGGCCAGGTCGGCCGGGCCGAGCGTGGGGCGTCGTGTCAGGCTGCAATGCTGCATGGCGTCGATTTTCTCCAGAATGCGCAGCCCGCCTTGCACCACCCCGCGCAATTCCCAGCCGGCCCGGCCGGGCAGTCGGTGCACCAGGGGGGCACCGGACAGCATCATGGCGCGGGCCCAGGCACAGAGGTCGGCCACCAGGGCCCGGGTGGCCGGGGTGTCGGTGGCGGGCAAGGGGGCCGTGTCGATGCCATGGCGGGCCAGGTCTTCGTCCGTCAGGTAGCAACGCCCGCGGGGCAGGTCCACGCTCAGGTCCTGCCAGAAGTTGATCAGTTGCAATGCGCTGCAGATGGCGTCGGACTGGGCCAGGGCCTCCGGATCCCTGATGCCGTGCAGGTGCAGCAGCAAGCGGCCGACCGGGTTGGCCGACTGGCGGCAATAGTCCAGCAGGGCCGGTCGGTCCGCATACCGGGGGTTGGGCACGTCGCGGACGAAGGCCTGCAGCAGGTCGTCCAGCAGGGCCACGGGCAGGGCATGGGTGCGGATCTGTCTTGCCAGCGGGGTGAAGACGCCAGCCCAGCGCGGGCCCGGTGCCTCGCCCCGGGCGGCCTTCTGGAGCTCGGCGCGGTAGTCCGCCAGATCGGCCAGACGCTGTGCCGCCGGGGCATCGCCTTCGTCAGCCAGGTCGTCAGCGCGGCGCGCGAACCAGTAGATCGCGGTGATGGGCGGACGCAGGGCTGGCGGGCACAGCCAGGAGGCGACCGGGAAGTTCTCGTAATGTTCGACGCTCACAACGGCGGATTGTCGCTGCAGCGGTGTCGGCCTCGCCCTGCGCGATGCGGATTGACGTGCGGGTTGGCCTTGCCTACATTACTGACCGATTGGTCATTAACTGGCGGCTTGCCCGTCCCACATCCATGACGATTCTCTCGTTTCGCCAAGGCCTGGTCGTGACGGCGGCGCTGTCTGCGGCGCTGCTGGTGGCCTGCGCGCCCAAGCCTGCCGCCCCCGAGCCCGTGCGCGCGGTGCGCACCCTGAAGCTGGGCCAGGCCGATGCCCGGCCCGAGGTGGCCTATGCCGCCGAGATCCGCGCCCGCACCGAGTCCGATCTCGGCTTCCGGGTGGGTGGCAAGCTGGTGGAGCGGCTGGTCGAGTTGGGGCAGGCGGTCAAGCCGGGTCAGGTGCTGGCGCGGCTGGATGCGCAGGATCTGCAACTGGGTCAGGCCTCTGCGCAGGCGGCCGAAGCTGCGGCACGCACCAACCTGGACCTGGCGGCGGCCAATCTGCAGCGCTTCCAAGCACTGTATGCGCAGGGCTTCATCGGCGCGGCCGAGCTGGAGCGCTACCAGACGGCGGAGAAGTCGGCCCGTGCCCAATGGGACCAGGCCCGTGCCCAGAATCAGGTCCAGCGTCACCAGGCGGACTACGCCGTGCTGCGCGCCGATACCGCCGGGGTGATCACCGCCGTGGCCGCGGAGCCGGGGCAGGTGGTGGCTGCCGGAACGCCGGTGCTGCGCTTGGCGCAGGAGGGGCCGCGTGACGCGGTCTTCGCCTTGCCGGAGACCCAGGTGGATGCGGCGCGGGCGCTGCTGGGGCGTCCGGGCGCTGTGAACGTGACGGCCTGGGGCAGTGATGAGCGCTGGCCCGCCACCCTGCGGGAGGTGGCGGCGGCGGCCGACCCGGTCACGCGCACCTTCCTGGCCAAGGCCGATGTCGGTGCCGCCAAGCTGCGGCTGGGCCGCACCGCCACGGTGTCGCTGCCTCGCGCCGAGGAGGCCGGGGTCATTCGTCTGCCCCTGACGGCCTTGTTCAGCCAGAACGGTCAGGACGCGGTGTGGCTGCTGGACGGCGCCAGCCTGAGCGTGAGGGTGCAGCCGGTGAAGGTGGCCCGCACGGAAGGCGCCGAAGTGATCGTGGCCTCGGGGCTGAAGGCCGGCGACGAGGTGGTGACCGCCGGTACCCACCTGCTGGCTCCGGGGCAGGTCGTCAAGCGCTTCGTGGCACCGCCCGCGATGGCGGCTTCCCGCTGAGCGAAGGCGGGGACACACGATGGAACCGACGCAAGAGCCGCGCCGCGAGCGCTTCAATGTTTCCCGCTGGGCGCTGGAGCATGCGCCCCTGACGCGCTACCTGATGGTGGTGCTGATGGTGCTGGGCCTGTTCGCCTACTTCCAGCTGGGGCAGGACGAGGACCCGCCCTTCACCTTCCGGGCCATGGTGGTGCAGGCCTACTGGCCCGGCGCCACTGCCCAGCAGGTGGCCGAGCAGGTGACCGACAAGATCGAGCGCACTCTGCAGGAAGTGCCTTATGCGGACACCATCCGCAGCTACACCAAGCCGGGTGAGTCGCTGACCCTGTTCCAGGTGAAGGACTCGACGCCGCCCAAGGAGGTCAGCGAGGCCTGGTACCAGGTGCGCAAGCGCATCGGCGACATGGCGCCCACGCTGCCTTCGGGGGTGCAGGGGCCGTATTTCAACGACGACTTCGGGGATGTGTACGGCTCCATCTTCGCGCTCTCGGCCGATGGCTTCTCGGACGAGGAACTGCGCGTCTTCGCCGAGGATGTGCGCTCGCGCCTGCTGCGCGTGCCCAGCGTGGCCAAGGTGGCGCTGTTTGGCGTGCAGGCCGAAGAGGTGAAGGTCGAGATCTCGGCGCGGCGCCTGGCGCAGCTGGGGCTGGACATGAACCAGGTGGTCTCCCAGCTCAATGCCCAGAACGCGGTGCAAGCGGCTGGCGTGGTGGACACCGGCAGCCGCAATGTGCAGATCCGGGTGGAAGGGGCGCTGGATTCCATCGATGCGCTGCGCCAGATGCCCATCCGGGCGGTGAACCCGACGACCGGCGTCGCCAGCACCATCAAGCTGGGAGACATTGCCGACATCCATCGGGGCTATGTGGACCCACCGACCACCCTGGTGCGCTTCCAGGGGCATCCGGTGGTGGCGCTGGGCGTCTCGATGGCCAAGGGCGGGGACATCATCGCGCTGGGAGAGGCGCTGCAGAAGGAAGTCAAGGCCATCCAGGCCGAGTTGCCGGTGGGGGTGACGCTGGGGCAGATCCAGAACCAGCCCGAGGCCGTGAGCCACTCGATCAACGAGTTCGTCCATGTGCTGATCGAGGCGGTGGTGGTGGTGCTGGCGGTGAGCTTTCTGAGCCTCGGGCTGCACACCCGGCCGCTGCGCATCGATGTCTGGCCGGGGTTGGTGGTGGCCATCACCATCCCCCTGGTGCTCGCCATCACCTTCGTCACCATGTTCTATTGGGGCGTGGGCCTGCACAAGATCTCGCTGGGCTCGCTGATCGTGGCGCTGGGCCTGCTGGTGGACGACGCGATCATCGCGGTCGAGATGATGGTGCGCAAGCTGGAGGAGGGCTACGACCGCCTGCACGCCGCCACCCATGCCTACGAGGTGACCTCGATGCCGATGCTGACCGGCACCCTGATCACCGCCACCGGCTTCCTGCCCATCGGCATGGCCAAGTCCACCGTGGGCGAATACACCTTCGCGATGTTCGCGGTGACCGCGGCGGCCCTGGTCATCTCCTGGGTGGTGTCGGTCTACTTCGTGCCCTACTTGGGGGCCTGGCTGCTGCGCACCAAGGCCGTCCATGCCGAAGGGGGCGAGCACGAACTCTTCGACACGCCGTTCTACAACCGCTTTCGCGCCGCGGTGAACTGGTGCGTGGGCCACCGCTGGTGGACCATCGGCATCACGGTGCTGGTCTTCGTGCTGGGCGTGGCGGGCATGGGCCGGGTGCAGCAGCAGTTCTTCCCCGATTCCAGCCGGCCGGAGATCCTGGTGGACCTGTGGCTGCCCGAGGGCTCGACCATCCAGGACAGCGAGCGGGTGGCGCGCCGCTTCGAGCAGCGCATGCTGCAGGAGCAGGGGCTGGCATCCGTGGCCGAGTGGGTGGGCCGTGGCGTACCGCGCTTCTACCTGCCGCTCGATGAGATCTTCCCGCAGACCAACGTCAGCCAGTTCATTCTGCTGAGCAAGGATCTGGCGGCCCGAGAGGCCCTGCGCAAGCGTCTGCCCGAACTGCTGGCCACCGAGTTCCCGGAGGTGCGGGGGCGGGTCAAGCTGCTGCCCAACGGTCCTCCGGTGGCCTATCCGGTGCAGTTCCGGGTGCTCGGTGACGACACCCAGGCCGTGCGCCACTGGGCCGACGAGGTCAAGGCCCTGATGCGCGCGGACGCCCGCATGCGCGGGGTGAACGACAACTGGAACGAGCCGGTGCGCGCGGTGCACCTGTCGGTGGACCAGGACAAGGCCCGCGCCCTGGGTGTCACCAGCCAGTCCATCGCCCAGGCTACGCAGACGCTGTACAGCGGCCGCACCATCGGCCAGTACCGCGAGAAGGATCGGCTGATCGGCATCGTGCTGCGTCAGCCGCCCGAGGAGCGGCACAGCGTCAGCCAGCTCGAGAGTACCTACGTGGCTACCAGCAGCGGCCGGGCCATTCCGCTCGGCCAGATCGCCCATTGGGAGCAGGGCTGGGAGCCCGGCGTACTCTGGCGCGACGCCCGCAAGTACGCCATCACCGTGCAGGGCGATGTCATTGAGGGCGTGCAGGGTGCCACCGTGAGCATGGCCCTGTGGCCCCAACTGCAGGCCCTGCAGCAGCGCATGCCGCCGGACATGCGCATCGAGTTGGCCGGCGCGGTGGAGGAGAGCGCCAAGGGCCAAGGCTCCATCATGGTCGGCCTGCCGGTCATGGCCTTCCTGATGCTGACGCTGCTGATGCTGCAGCTGCAGAGCTTCTCGCGCGCCATGCTGGTGGTGCTGACCGCGCCGCTGGGCATCGCCGGCGTGGCGGCCGCGCTGCTGCTGCTGGACCGGCCCTTCGGCTTCGTGGCCATGCTGGGTTTCATCGCCCTGGTGGGCATGATCATGCGCAACTCGGTGATCCTGATCGACCAGATCGAGCAGGACCGTCTGCGTGGCGTGCCGGCCTGGGAGGCCATCGTCGAATCGGCAGTGCGGCGCTTCCGGCCCATCGTGCTGACGGCCGCGGCCGCGGTGCTGGCCATGATTCCGCTCTCGCGCAGCGTGTTCTGGGGGCCGATGGCGGTGGCCATCATGGGCGGGCTGATCGCCGCCACGGCGCTGACCTTGCTGGCGCTGCCGGCCATGTACGCCGCGTGGTTCCGGGTGCGGCACCCCTCGGCAGAGGCGTTCAAGCCGGTTGCCTGAGCCACTTTTTGCCATCCCGGGCGCCCTGTGGCGTCCGGCAGGCCGGTTGACCGATAGAATACGCGGTTTACCGGTTCGCCCGGGGTGGATGCTCGCGCCCGAAAAGGCCGTGCGCCCGCTCCGACACAACAGTCATCGGGACAGGTCCGGCGTGCCGGCGGCAGTCGATGCCGTCGCGCCGAGCCGGGAATGCGCGGGTGGCGAAATTGGTAGACGCACCAGGTTTAGGTCCTGACGCCTTCACGGGCGTGCCGGTTCGAGTCCGGCTCCGCGCACCACCCCCCATGACGTTTTCGTACACGCAACATCAGAGTTCGCACCATGGCAGTCAACGTTGAAACCCTCGAGAAGCTCGAACGCCGCATCACCCTGACGCTGGCGGCCAGCGAGATCAACTCCGAAGTCGAAGCCCGCCTGAAGAAGCTGGCCCGCACCGTTAAGGCCGATGGCTTCCGCCCCGGCAAGGTGCCGATGTCGGTCGTCGCCCAGCGCTACGGCTACTCGGTGCAGTACGAAGTCATGAACGACAAGCTGGGCCAGGCCTTTGCCCAGGCTGCCAATGAAGCCCAGCTGCGCGTGGCCGGCGTGCCCAACATCACCCAGAAGGACGAAGCGCCGGAAGGCCAGATGGCCTTCGACGCCACCTTCGAGGTCTATCCCGAAGTGAAGCTGGGTGATCTGTCGACCGCCGAGGTCGAGCGCGTGACCGCCGAAGTGGACGAGGCCGCCATCGACAAGACCGTGGACATCCTGCGCAAGCAGCGTCGCACTTTCGCCCAGCGTCCGGCCGACCAGGGCGCCGAGGCTGGCGACCGCGTCACCATCGACTTCGAAGGCAAGATCGACGGCGAGCCCTTCCAGGGCGGCAAGGCCGAAGGCTTCCAGTTCCTGGTCGGTGAAGGCCAGATGCTGGAGCAGTTCGACGCTGCCGTGCGCGGCATGAAGGTTGGTGAGTCCAAGACCTTCCCGCTGCAGTTCCCGGCCGACTACCACGGTCAGGACGTGGCCGGCAAGGAGGCCGACTTCCTGGTGACCATGAAGAAGGTCGAGGCCCAGCATCTGCCCGAAGTGACCGAGGACTTCGTCAAGTCCCTGGGCATCGAGGCCGGCACGGTCGAAGCCCTGCGCGCCGACGTGAAGAAGAACCTGGAGCGCGAGGTCAAGTTCCGCGTGCTGGCCCGCAACAAGGCCGCCGTGATGGACGCCCTGGTCAAGGTGGCCGAGCTGGACCTGCCCAAGGCCCTGATCACCGCCGAAACCGAGCGTCTGGTGGCCGGTGCCCGCGAGGACCTGAAGCAGCGCGGCATCAAGGACGCCGACAAGACCCCGATCCCGGCCGAGATCTTCGCGCCGCAGGCCGAGAAGCGCGTGCGCCTGGGCCTGGTGGTGGGCGAGCTGGTGCGCGCCAACAACCTGCAGGCCAAGCCGGAACAGCTGCAGGCCCACATCGAGGAAATGGCCCAGTCCTACGAGAAGCCGGCCGAGGTGGTGCGCTGGTACCTGTCGGACCGCCAGCGCATGGCCGAGGTGGAGGCCGTGGTCATCGAGAACAACGTGACCGATTTCGTGCTGGCCCAGGCCAAGGTCACCGACAAGTCGCTGCCCTTCGACGAGCTGATGACGGCTTGAGTCATATCAAGCCCATGAGGGGGCGGTTGGATCGGCCGGCCCCCTGAAGAATCGCCCGAGCCTGTTGGCCGGGCTTTTTTTCTTCGATCGCACGGTTTTTCTGCAGCGACATAATGGGCAGCAGGACAACCGTCACCATTTCTCCTGAAGGAGTTCCATGAGCGCACTGGACACCCAAGCCCTCGGCATGGTTCCCATGGTCATCGAGCAGTCGGGGCGCGGCGAGCGCGCCTACGACATCTACTCGCGCCTGCTGCGCGAGCGCATCGTCTTCCTGGTGGGGCCGGTCAATGACCAGAGCGCCAATCTGGTGGTTGCTCAGCTGCTGTTCCTGGAGAGCGAGAACCCCGACAAGGACATCTCGTTCTACATCAACTCCCCGGGCGGCAGCGTCAGCGCCGGCATGTCGATCTTCGACACCATGCAGTTCATCAAGCCCGATGTGTCCACGCTGTGCATTGGCATGGCCGCGAGCATGGGCGCCTTTCTGCTGGCCGCCGGCGCCAAGGGCAAGCGCTTCTCCCTGCCCAACAGCAAGGTCATGATCCACCAGCCGCTGGGTGGCGCCCAGGGCCAGGCCACGGACATCGAGATCCATGCCCGCGAGATCCTCAAGACCCGCGAGCAGCTCAACCGCATCCTCGCCGAGCGCACCGGTCAGCCGCTGGAGAAGATCCAGGCCGACACCGAGCGCGACTATTACATGTCGGCCGCCGAGGCCCAGAGCTATGGCCTGATCGACCAGGTTCTGGAGAAACGGGGCTGATCGGCGCTTGCTCTATCATCCCTTCACGGTTACCTAGCACAGCCCAGGCACATATCCATGTCTGACAAGAAAGGCGCCTCTGGCGAAAAAGTCCTCTACTGCTCTTTCTGCGGAAAGAGTCAGCACGAGGTCAAGAAGCTCATCGCGGGACCTTCGGTCTTCATCTGCGACGAGTGCATCGAGCTGTGCAACGACATCATCCGGGACGAGACGCCGGCCGAGCCCAGCTCGGTCAAGTCCCCGGCCAAGTCGGATCTGCCCACCCCGTCCGAGATCAAGTCCAGTCTGGACCAGTACGTGATCGGACAGGAGACGGCCAAGCGCACGCTCTCGGTGGCGGTCTACAACCACTACAAGCGGCTCAAGCACATGGGTGCGAGCAAGGACGAGGTGGAACTGGCCAAGAGCAACATCCTGCTCATCGGCCCCACCGGCTCCGGCAAGACCCTGCTGGCGCAGACCCTGGCCCGGCTGCTGAACGTGCCCTTCGTGATCGCCGACGCCACCACGCTCACTGAGGCGGGGTATGTGGGCGAGGACGTCGAGAACATCATCCAGAAGCTGCTGCAGAACTGCAACTACGATGTGGAGCGGGCGCAGCGCGGCATCGTGTACATCGACGAGATCGACAAGATCTCCCGCAAGGCCGACAACCCCTCGATCACCCGCGACGTGTCGGGCGAGGGTGTGCAGCAGGCCCTGCTGAAGCTGGTCGAAGGCACCATGGCCAGCGTGCCGCCGCAAGGCGGGCGCAAGCACCCGAATCAGGACTTCCTGCAGATCGACACGACCAACATCCTGTTCATCTGCGGCGGCGCCTTCGACGGTCTGGAGAAGGTCATCCAGAACCGCACCGAGAAGTCCGGCATCGGCTTCGGTGCCACGGTGCACAGCAAGTCCGAGAAGCGGGTTTCCGAGGTCTTCCGCAACGTCGAGCCCGAGGATCTGGTGCGTTTCGGCCTGATCCCCGAACTGGTCGGCCGTCTGCCCGTGGTCGCCACGCTGGGCGAGCTGACGGAGGAGGCGCTGATCCAGATCCTGGTCGAGCCCAAGAACGCGCTGCTCAAGCAGTACCAGAAGCTGTTCTCGATGGATGGCGTGGAGCTGGAGATCCGTCCGACGGCGCTGAGCGCCATCGCCCGCCGTGCGCTCAAGCGCAAGACCGGCGCGCGCGGCCTGCGATCCATCATGGAAGCCGCCCTGATCGACACCATGTTCGAACTGCCCACCCTCGAAGGAGTGGCCAAGGTCGTGGTCGACGAACACATCATCGAAGAGGGCGGCAAGCCCCTGCTGGTTTACAGGGAACAGGCCAAGGCCAGCGCCTGAGCCTGAATGTCCTTCCACGCCGGGCGATCGGCCCCTTGATGCGTCCGGCTTCTTGCAATCCAACCCTCGGGCCCCATGTGGGTCCGAGAAAGTGAGGCAATCCATGTCAGGACATCCCATCCTCCCCCCGGAACCGACCACGCTGCCGCTGCTGCCGCTGCGGGACGTGGTGGTGTTCCCCCACATGGTCATTCCGCTGTTCGTGGGGCGTCCCAAATCGATCAAGGCCCTCGAGGCCGCGATGGATGCCGGCCGCCAGATCATGCTGGTGGCCCAGAAGGCCGCTGGCAAGGACGAACCGCGCGCTGAAGACCTGTTCAGCGTCGGCTGCGTGTCGAGCATCCTGCAGATGCTCAAGCTGCCGGACGGCACCGTGAAGGTGCTGGTCGAAGGCGTGCAGCGCGCCCACACCCAGAGCGTCAGCGATGCCGGTGAGCATTTCGTCGCCGAGGTGCTGCCGGTGGAGCCCGCGGGCGAGCCGACCCCCGAGGTCGAGGCCCTGCGTCGCGCGGTGACCCAGCAGTTCGACCAGTACGTCAAGCTCAACAAGAAGATCCCGCCGGAGATCCTGACCTCGATCGCCGGCATCGACGATCCGGGCCGACTGGCCGACACCATCGCGGCCCATCTGCCGCTCAAGCTCGAATCCAAGCAGTCGGTGCTGGACCTGTTCGATGTGGCTCAGCGGCTGGAGAAACTGCTGGAGCAGCTCGAACATGAGGTCGACATCCTGCAGGTGGAAAAGCGCATCCGTGGCCGCGTCAAGCGCCAGATGGAGAAGAGCCAGCGCGAGTACTACCTGAACGAGCAGGTCAAGGCCATCCAGAAGGAACTGGGCGACGGCGAAGAAGGCGCCGACCTGGAAGAGCTGGAGAAGAAGATCACCGCGGCCCGCATGCCCAAGGAGGCACGCAAGAAGGCCGAGGCCGAGCTCAAGAAGCTCAAGCTGATGTCGCCGATGTCGGCCGAGGCCACGGTGGTGCGCAACTACCTGGACACGCTGATCGGCCTGCCCTGGTCTCGCAAGACCAAGATCAAGCACGACCTGGGTCTGGCCGAGGAGGTGCTCAACGAGGATCACTACGGCCTGGAGAAGGTCAAGGATCGCATCCTCGAGTACCTCGCCGTGCAGCAACGCGTGGACAAGGTCAAGGCGCCCATCCTGTGCCTGGTGGGCCCCCCGGGCGTGGGCAAGACCTCGCTCGGGCAGTCCGTGGCACGCGCCACGGGCCGCAAGTTCGTCCGCATGGCGCTGGGCGGCGTGCGCGACGAGGCCGAGATCCGGGGCCACCGCCGCACCTACATCGGCTCCATGCCGGGCAAGGTGCTGCAGAGCCTGACCAAGGTCGGCACGCGCAATCCGCTGTTCCTGCTCGACGAGATCGACAAGCTGGGCATGGATTTCCGGGGCGACCCGTCGTCGGCCCTGCTGGAGGTGCTCGACCCCGAGCAGAACCACACCTTCGGCGACCACTACATCGAGGTCGATTTCGACCTGTCCGATGTGATGTTCGTGGCCACCTCGAACTCGATGAACATCCCGCCGGCCCTGCTGGACCGGATGGAGGTCATCCGCCTGTCGGGCTACACCGAGGACGAGAAGCTCCACATCGCGCAGAAGTACTTGCTGCCCAAGCAGGCCAAGAACAACGGCGTGAAGGACGACGAGATGGAGGTCACCGAAGGCGCCATCCGCGGCATCATCCGCTACTACACCCGTGAAGCCGGCGTGCGTTCGCTCGAGCGCGAGATCTCCAAGATCTGCCGCAAGGTGGTCAAGGGTCTGCTGCTCAAGACCTACGGCGACAAGGTGGTGGTGACGGACGAGAACCTGCACGACTTCCTGGGGGTGCGCAAGTTCGACTTCGGCCGTGCCGAGAAGACCAACCAGGTCGGCCAGGTGGTCGGTCTGGCCTGGACGGAAGTGGGCGGCGATCTGCTGACCATCGAAGCCACGGCCATGCCGGGCAAGGGCAACATCATCCGCACCGGTTCGCTGGGCGATGTGATGAAGGAATCGGTCGAAGCTGCACGCACCGTGGTGCGCAGCCGCTCGCGCCGCCTGGGCATCAAGGATGAGCTCTTCGAGAAGCGCGACGTGCACGTTCACGTGCCCGATGGCGCCACGCCCAAGGATGGTCCCAGCGCCGGTGCGGCGATGACCACGGCCTTTGTCTCGGCGCTGACCGGCATCCCGGTGCGGGCGGATGTCGCCATGACCGGCGAGATCACGCTGCGCGGCGAGGTGACGGCCATCGGTGGCCTCAAGGAGAAGTTGTTGGCAGCCCACCGCGGTGGCATCAAGCTGGTGATGATCCCGGAGGAGAACGTCAAGGACCTCCAGGACATTCCGGACAACGTCAAGAGCCAACTCGAGATCGTGCCGGTGCGCTGGATCGACAAGGTGCTGGAGGTGGCGCTGGAGCGTGCTCCGACGCCTCTGCCTGAGGAGGAAGCGGTGGCCGCTGCCGCGGCTGCACCCGCAGAGGCTGCCGCCGCTCCCGCCACGGGGGACGTTCGTCCCCATTGAGGGATGGTGCTTCGGCGGTCTTTCAAGATTTCATGAAAGGCTTGCCGAGGTGCTGAAAACATGCCTATAATGCGAGCTTCCCTGATGCGGCGCGGAAACGTCTGAGAAATCAGAAACAGCCGGGCCGGTGTCACCAAACACAGATCAGGAAAACGTGTTCCGTCAGGAGCCACGCGGGAATAGCTCAGTTGGTAGAGCGCAACCTTGCCAAGGTTGAGGTCGCGAGTTCGAGCCTCGTTTCCCGCTCCAGATTCCGAAGGGAAGCCCCGGCTTCCCTTTTTCATCGGGTGGCAGCTGGCGCTACACTGCCTTCGGTTTCGAAGGCGCGATAGCAAAGCGGTTATGCAACGGATTGCAAATCCGTCTAGTCCAGTTCGACTCTGGATCGCGCCTCCAAGATTGAAGACGCCACGCGGGAATAGCTCAGTTGGTAGAGCGCAACCTTGCCAAGGTTGAGGTCGCGAGTTCGAGCCTCGTTTCCCGCTCCAAACACCAAACGGTCACGCCTTGTGCGGGGCCGGCGCCAGGGTCCAACCCCGGTGATCCCAAGCGGGAATAGCTCAGTTGGTAGAGCGCAACCTTGCCAAGGTTGAGGTCGCGAGTTCGAGCCTCGTTTCCCGCTCCAGTCTCTTCAAAAAGGGAAGCCGTGAGGCTTCCCTTTTTTCTTGTCCCGGTGCGGGAGCCATCGGTCGGTGGCCGCGATAATCCCGCCCCGTGCCCGGATGGCGGAACAGGCAGACGCAGCGGACTTAAAATCCGCCGCCCCTCACAGGGCGTACCGGTTCGAACCCGGTTCCGGGCACCAAGGAATGACTTCCGCAGGCCGTGCCTCAGAGATCAATGGCATGCACAGGAATGTCCAGGCCCAGTCCCTCGCGGGCCAGGCGCGCCAGCACCGTGGCATCGCCCGTGGTCTCCAGCCGGACCGGCGCCTGCATGTCGCGCGGGACTCGCTGGCCGCTGCAGTTGGGCCAGAGATGCAGAGCATGGGCGGCGACCGCGTCGGCCGTGTCCAGCAGTTGAACCTGCGGCCCCAGCCGGGCGGCGATCCGTTCGGCCACGAAGGGGTAGTGGGTGCAGCCCAGCACCACGGTGTCCGCGCCCGCTTGAATCACCGGTGCGCAGTAACGGTCCAGCAGTGGATCGAGGGCGGGGTCCGAGGGGCCGCCTTTCTCGATGGCCGCCGCCAACCCCTGACAGGGCACCCGGACCACCTCGCAGCCCTGGGCAAAACGGTCGATCAGCGAATCGAAGCGGGGGCTGCTCAGGGTGGAAGGGGTGGCGAGCACGCCGATGCGCCCATTGCTGCTGTGCCGCACGGCCGGCTTCACGCCGGGCTCCACGCCCACCCAGGTCACCTCGGGATAACGTTGCCGCAGGGTGTCAATGGCCCGTGCCGTGGCGGTGTTGCAGGCCACGATGATCAGGCGGGCGCCTTGCGCCATCAGGTGTTCCGTGACCCGGATGGAGCGCTGCAGGGCGTGGGCCGGATCGCGGTCGCCATAGGGGGCGTGTCCTGAATCTGCCACATAGAGCAGGGGGATGTCGCTGCGGCGGCGGCGCAAGGCGCGCAGCACGGACAGGCCGCCCACCCCCGAATCGAAGATTCCGATGGGTGGGATGGGCGAAAGAGAGTCGGACATGGTGAGGAGGGCGGAGCTGGTGGTGCGCTCGACCTAGGGTTGTCCCCAAGCATACGCGAGCCGCAGCGCCGTCGTGGCAGCATAAAATAGAACGACCGTGCGATTTTGTGGATCGCTGGTGGGGCAGTATCCCGCGTGCGCCTCTTGGCGCATCTCGGGTCAGGTCCTAGAATCCGACAGTTTACGTAAACGTCAAATCACTCAAACGATCCGACAGGAGCAACGCGAAATGAAGGTACTGGTAGCCGTCAAGCGCGTCGTCGACTACAACGTGAAGGTACGCGTGAAGTCCGACGGCACGGGGGTGGATCTGGCCAACGTGAAGATGAGCATGAACCCCTTCGACGAGATCGCCGTCGAAGAAGCGGTGCGCCTGAAGGAGAAGGGCGTGGTCACCGAGGTGGTGGCCGTGTCTTGTGGCGTGACCCAGTGCCAGGAAACCCTGCGCACGGCCATGGCCATCGGCGCCGACCGTGGCATCCTGGTCGAGAGCGATGCCGAGCTGCAGCCGCTGGCCGTGGCCAAGATCCTCAAGGCTCTGGTCGACAAGGAACAGCCGGCGCTGGTCATCCTGGGCAAGCAGGCCATCGACGATGACTGTAACCAGACCGGCCAGATGCTGGCCGCGCTGGCCGACCTGCCGCAGGCCACCTTCGCGTCCAAGGTCGAAGTGGCAGATGGCGCTGCCACCGTCACCCGCGAGGTGGACGGCGGTCTGGAAACCCTGAAACTCAGCCTGCCGGCGGTGGTGACCACCGACCTGCGCCTGAACGAGCCGCGCTACGTCACGCTGCCCAACATCATGAAGGCCAAGAAGAAGCCGCTGGAGACCGTCAAGCCGGCCGACCTCGGCGTGGACGTGGCTCCGCGCATCAAGACGCTCAGCGTGGCCGAGCCGGCCAAGCGCAGCGCGGGCATCAAGGTGCCGGATGTCGCCACCCTGGTGGCCAAGCTCAAGACTGAAGCCAAGGTGATCTGAACATGGCCATCCTCGTCATTGCCGAACACGACAACGCCTCGATCAAGGGCGCGACCCTGAACACCGTGACCGCCGCGGCCCAGCTGGGTGCCGATGTGCATGTGCTGGTGGCCGGCCAGAATGCTGGCGCCGCCGCGCAGGCGGCCGCCCAGATCGCCGGTGTGGCCAAGGTGCTGCACGCCGATGGCGCCGGCCTGGGCGAAGGCCTGGCCGAGAACCTGGCCGCCCAGGTGCTGGGCATCGCCTCGGGCTACAGCCACATCCTGTTCCCGGCCACCGCCAGTGGCAAGAACGTCGCGCCCCGAGTGGCCGCCAAGCTGGATGTGGCCCAGATCACCGACATCACCAAGGTGGTGAGCGCCGACACCTTCGAGCGTCCCATCTATGCTGGCAACGCCATCGCCACGGTGCAGAGTGCCGACGCGGTCAAGGTCATCACCGTGCGCGGCACTGCCTTCGACGCGGCCGCCGCCACCGGTGGCGCCGCTGCCGTGGAGAGCGTGGCCGCCGTGACCGCCAACGCGAAGAGCAGCTTCGTGGGCCGCGAGGTCACCAAGAGCGACCGCCCCGAGCTGACCGCCGCCAAGATCATCGTCTCCGGTGGTCGGGCCCTGGGCAGCAGCGAGAAGTTCAACGAGGTGCTGACGCCCCTGGCCGACAAGCTGGGCGCCGCGCTGGGCGCCAGCCGCGCCGCAGTGGACGCCGGCTATGCCCCCAACGACTGGCAGGTGGGTCAGACCGGCAAGATCGTCGCGCCGCAGCTGTACGTGGCCTGTGGCATCTCCGGGGCCATCCAGCACCTGGCTGGCATGAAGGATTCCAAGGTGATCGTGGCGATCAACAAGGACCCGGAAGCGCCGATCTTCTCCGTGGCCGACTACGGGCTGGAAGCCGATCTGTTCACGGCCGTGCCGGAGCTGATCCAAGCGCTCTGAGCCTGATCTCTCGGTGATGAACTGCCAGGGGCGCCTGCGGGCGCCCTTTTTCATGGCCCGGCGGGCGGGATGTCCTGTGGCGTCCAGTCCGCATCGCAGCCCTGGCCGCTGGAGATCCAGCGCCCGGCCTGCCGGTGGATCCATCGGCGCAGCGGGCGTGGCCAGCGGGCCAGCACGTCGTCCGGCGCACTCAGCAGGCCGCAGCGGTAGCACTGGGCCGTCTCGTTCCAGCGCAGGGCCGTGCAGGCGCCATGAAGCCGGCGGCTGAGCAGCGCCCCCGCGGGACATGGCTCCAGAGCGCAGCACACGCCGCAGCCGTTGCAGGCCGCGCCCACCGCCGGTTTCGCGGGGGCTTCAGGGTGGAGCCATATGGTGCGTGACAGTGGGCTGCGGGGCATCGTGGGGGACTTTGCCATTCAAGTTCGATGCCGAATCTCCGATGACCCAGTGCTGTGCAGGGTAGTTACTGTGCGGGCGGCAGGAGCCAACGGTGCTACAGTCTCGCCCTGACAATTCAGGTCCTTCTGTGTCCCCTTGCTGATCCTACCCATTGGGCAGCAAGGCGGATCGCAATCCGCCAAACGGTCAAGCCGGGCCGCGGAAGGTTGATCAACCCATCGGAGCTCTGGAAACCGGAGCGAAAGGTGAGCGAGAAATGATGCAGCAATACAGGTCGAACTCGTACCTGTTCGGGGGGAATGCGCCGTACGTCGAAGAGATGTACGAGGCCTACCTCGACAACCCGGGCTCCGTGCCCGACAACTGGCGCGAGTACTTCGACGCGCTGCAGAACGTCCCCGCCGTCGACGGCACCGCCAGCCGCGATGTGCCCCACGCCCCCGTGATCGAATCCTTCGCCCAACGCGCGAAGTCGAACGCCTTCACGGTCAAGGCCAGCTCCACCGATCTCGCCGTGGCCCGCAAGCAGGTCCACGTCCAGTCGTTGATCGCCGCCTACCGTTTCCTGGGCTCGCGCTGGGCCGACCTGGATCCGCTCAAGCGCACCGAGCGCCCCAAGATTCCCGAACTCGAGCCCGCGTTCTACGACCTGAGCGAGTCCGACATGGACATCCCGTTCAGCGCCGCGAACACCTATTTCTCGCGTGCCGAGCACATGACGCTGCGCGAGATCATGCAGGCGCTGCGTGAAACCTACTGCGGCACCGTCGGCGCGGAGTTCATGCACTGCACGGACCCGACCGAGAAGCGCTGGTGGCAGGAGCGCCTGGAAAGCGCCCGCTCCAAGCCCGCCTTCACGCCCGAGAAGCGCAAGCACATCCTCGACCGCCTGACCGCGGCCGAAGGTCTCGAGCGCTACCTCCACACCAAGTACGTCGGCCAGAAGCGTTTCTCGCTGGAAGGTGGCGAGAGCTTCATCGCCTCGATGGACGAACTGGTCCAGCATGCCGGCGAGAAGGGCGTGCAGGAGATCGTGATCGGCATGGCCCACCGTGGCCGTCTGAACGTGCTGGTCAACACCCTGGGCAAGATGCCCAAGGACCTGTTCGCCGAATTCGAGCACACCGCACCGGAAGATCTGCCGGCCGGTGACGTCAAGTACCACCAGGGCTTCTCCAGCGACGTGACCACCATCGGTGGTCCGGTCCACCTGAGCCTGTCCTTCAACCCCTCGCACCTGGAAATCGTGAACCCGGTGGTCGAGGGCTCGGTCAAGGCCCGCATGGATCGCCGTGGCGACAAGGAAGGCAACCAGGTGCTGCCGGTGCTGGTGCATGGCGATGCCGCCTTCGCCGGCCAGGGCGTGGTGATGGAGACGCTGGCGCTGGCCCAGACCCGCGGCTACTACACCGGCGGCACGGTCCACATCGTCATCAACAACCAGATCGGCTTCACCACCTCCGATCCGCGCGACACCCGTTCGACGCTGTACTGCTCGGACGTGGTCAAGATGATCGAGGCCCCGGTGCTGCACGTGAACGGCGACGATCCGGACGCCGTGGTGTGGTGCACCCAGCTGGCCATGGACTACCGCCAGCAGTTCAAGAAGGATGTCGTCGTCGACATCATCTGCTTCCGCAAGCTGGGCCACAACGAGCAAGACACCCCGGCCCTGACCCAGCCGCTGATGTACAAGAAGATCGCCCAGCACCCGGGCACCCGCAAGCTCTATGGCGACAAGCTGGTCGCCCAGGGCGTGCTGCCGGCTGGCGGACCGGACGAGATGGTCAAGGCCTTCCGCGCCGCGATGGATGCCGGCAAGCACACCGTCGACCCGGTGCTGACCAACTTCAAGAGCAAGTACGCGGTCGATTGGTCGCCCTTCCTTGGCAAGAAGTGGACCGACGCCGCCGACACCGCGCTGCCGCTGGCCGAGATCAAGCGTCTGGCCGAGAAGATCACCACTGTCCCGGCGAACTTCAAGCTGCACCCGCTGGTCGAGAAGGTCATCGCCGACCGCGCGGCCATGGGCCGTGGTGACATCAACGTCGACTGGGGCATGGGCGAGCATCTGGCCTACGCCTCTCTGGTGGCTTCCGGCTATCCGGTGCGCCTGTCGGGTGAGGACTGCGGTCGCGGCACCTTCGTGCACCGTCATGCCGTTCTGCACGACCAGAACCGCGACAAGTTCGACGAAGGCATCTACATCCCGCTGCAGCACATCGCCGAAGGCCAGGCGCCCTTCGTCGTCATCGACTCCATCCTGTCGGAAGAGGCGGTGCTGGGTTTCGAGTACGGCTATGCCGGCTCCGACCCCAACACGCTGACGATCTGGGAAGCCCAGTTCGGCGACTTCGCCAACGGCGCGCAGGTGGTGATCGACCAGTTCATCGCTGCCGGCGAGGTGAAGTGGGGCCGTGCCAACGGCTTGACCCTGATGCTGCCGCACGGCTACGAAGGCCAGGGCCCCGAGCACAGCTCGGCCCGCCTGGAGCGCTTCATGCAGCTGGCGGCCGACAACAACATGCAGGTGGTGCAGCCGACCACGGCCAGCCAGATCTTCCATCTGCTGCGCCGCCAGATGGTGCGCCAGTTCCGCAAGCCGCTGGTCATCATGACCCCGAAGTCGCTGCTGCGGAACAAGGACGCCACCTCGCCGCTGTCGGAGTTCACCAAGGGGGAGTTCCGCACGGTCATCAGCGAGCACAACGCCGAGATCGACGCGGCCAAGGTCAAGCGCGTGGTGGCCTGCTCGGGCAAGGTCTACTACGACCTGATCAAGAAGCGCGACGAGAAGAAGTCGCACGACGTGGCCATCATCCGCGTCGAGCAGCTCTACCCGTTCCCGCACAAGGCCTTCGCCGCCGAGATCAAGAAGTACCCCAACGCGACGGACATCGTGTGGTGCCAGGACGAGCCGCAGAACCAGGGTGCCTGGTTCTTCGTGCAGCACCAGATCCACGAGAACATGCTCGAAGGCCAGAAGCTGGGTTACGCCGGCCGCCCGGCTTCGGCATCGCCCGCCGTCGGCTATGCCCACCTGCACCAGGAACAGCAGAAGGCGCTGCTGGATCAGGCCTTCGGCAAGCTCAAGGGCTTCGTGCTCTCCAAGTAAGCAACGCATTGACCGTGGCTCTGGCGCGCGTGCGCCGGAGCCTTGTCACACCCATCAAAGAATTCCCCCATCATGGCAATCGTAGAAGTCAAGGTTCCGCAGCTGTCCGAATCCGTGGCCGAGGCCACCCTACTGCAATGGAAGAAGAAGGCCGGTGAGGCCGTCGCCATCGACGAGATCCTGATCGAGATCGAGACCGACAAGGTCGTGCTGGAAGTGCCGGCCCCCTCGGCCGGCGTGATCACCGAGATCGTGGTGGCCGATGGCGGCACCGTGGTCAGCGACCAGGTCATCGCCAAGATCGACACCGAAGCCGCCGCCGGTGCGGTGGCCGCACCTGCGCCGGCCGCTGCCGCCGCAGCGCCGGCGCCCGCCGCCGCTGCCGTGGCCGCACCTGCCGCCACCGGTGGCAGCAAGTCCGATGTGGCCATGCCGGCCGCCGCCAAGCTGATGGCCGACAACGGTCTGGCCGCGGGCTCCGTGGCCGGCTCCGGCAAGGATGGCCGTGTCACCAAGGGTGACGTGCTGGCCGTCGTGGCCGGTGGTGCCAAGCCGGCCGCCGTGGCGGCGCCGGTGGCCGCTCCCGTGAACGCTGCCGTCGCCAAGCCCCTGCCGGCGGTGGCCGCCCCCGTGGCCCAGAACCTGGGTGATCGTCCGGAGCAGCGCGTGCCCATGTCGCGCCTGCGCGCCCGCATCGCCGAGCGTCTGGTGCAGTCGCAATCCACCAACGCCATCCTGACCACCTTCAACGAGGTCAACATGGCTCCGGTGATGGAGATGCGCAAGAAGTTCCAGGAGAAGTTCGAGAAGGAACACGGCGTCAAGCTGGGCTTCATGAGCTTCTTCGTCAAGGCGGCCGTGCACGCCCTGAAGAAGTACCCGATCCTGAACGCCTCGGTGGACGGCAACGACATCGTCTACCACGGCTACTTCGACATCGGCATCGCCGTGGGCTCGCCCCGTGGCTTGGTGGTGCCCATCATCCGCAACGCCGACCAGCTGACCTTTGCCGAGATCGAGAAGACCATCGCCACCTTCGGCCAGAAGGCCAAGGACGGCAAGCTGGGGCTGGAAGAGCTGACCGGCGGCACCTTCTCCATCTCCAATGGCGGCACCTTCGGCTCCATGCTGTCGACCCCGATCATCAACCCGCCGCAGTCGGCCATCCTGGGCGTGCATGCCACCAAGGACCGCGCCGTGGTGGAGAACGGTCAGGTCGTGGTGCGCCCGATGAACTACCTGGCCATGTCCTATGACCACCGCATCATCGACGGCCGCGAAGCCGTGCTGGGCCTGGTGGCCATGAAGGAAGCGCTGGAAGACCCGGCCCGCCTGCTGTTTGACATCTGATCTCCGGGAGTTTCCATGTCCAAGCAATTTGACGTCGTCGTCATCGGCGGCGGCCCCGGTGGCTACATCGCCGCCATCCGTGCGGCCCAGCTGGGCTTCAATGTGGCCTGCATCGACGAGTGGAAGAATGCCGCCGGCGGTCCGGCCCCGGGTGGCACCTGCACCAACGTCGGCTGCATCCCGTCCAAGGCCCTGCTGCAGTCGTCCGAGCATTTCGAGCACGCCACCCACCACTTCGCCGAGCACGGCATCAGCACCGGCACGGTGAAGATGGACGTGGCCAAGATGGTGGCCCGCAAGGACACCGTCGTGAAGCAGAACAACGACGGCATCCTTTACCTGTTCAAGAAGAACAAGGTCAGCTTCTTCCACGGTCGCGGCTCCTTCGCCGGTGCCAAGGACGGTGCCTACGAAGTCAAGGTGGCCGGCGCCGCCGAAGAGGTGTTGGTGGCCAAGCAGGTCATCATCGCCACCGGCTCCAATGCCCGCCAACTGCCGGGGGCCGAGTTCGACGAGGACCTGATCCTGTCCAACGATGGCGCACTGCGCGTCGGCGCCGTGCCGAAGAAGCTGGGCGTGATCGGCTCCGGCGTCATCGGCCTGGAAATGGGCTCGGTCTGGCGTCGTCTGGGCGCCGAGGTGACCATCCTCGAAGCCATGCCGACCTTCATGGGCGCGGCGGACGAAGCGGTGGCCAAGGAGGCCCTGAAGGTCTTCACCAAGCAAGGTCTGAAGATCGAGCTGGGCGTGAAGATCGGCGAGGTCAAGAAGGGCAAGAAGAGCGTCACCCTCAGCTATGCCAACGCCAAGGGCGAGGCCCAGACGCTGGAAGTGGACAAGCTGATCGTCTCGATCGGCCGCGTGCCCAACACCGTCGGTCTGAACCCCGAGGCCGTGGGCCTGCAGCTCGACGAGCGCGGCGCCATCGTCGTCGATGCCGAGTGCAAGACCAACCTGCCGGGCGTCTGGGCGGTGGGCGACGTGGTGCGTGGCCCGATGCTGGCGCACAAGGCCGAGGAAGAGGGCGTGGCGGTGGCCGAGCGCATCGCGGGCCAGCATGGTCACGTCAACTTCGGCACCATCCCCTGGGTCATCTACACCAGCCCGGAGATCGCCTGGGTCGGCAAGACCGAGCAGCAGCTCAAGGCCGAGGGTGTGGCCTACAAGGCGGGCCAGTTCCCCTTCCTGGCCAACGGCCGGGCCCGTGCGCTGGGCGACACCACCGGCTTCGTCAAGTTCCTGGCCGATGCCAAGACCGACGAGATCCTGGGCGTGCACATCATCGGCCCGATGGCCTCGGAGCTGATCTCCGAAGCCGTGGTGGCGATGGAGTTCAAGGCCTCGGCCGAGGACATCGCGCGCATCTGCCACGCCCACCCCAGCCTGAGCGAGGCGACCAAGGAAGCCGCTCTGGCGGTGGACAAGCGCACGCTGAACTTCTGACCCCCCGGACCGCTGCGGGGTGTGGCAACACGCCCCCGGCCGTCCGTCGGCCCGCCCGCCTGCCAGGCCGGCGGGCCTTTTCTTGCCCTTTGAGATGGTTTGAACGATGAGCGTTCGTCAGCTGTACGAGCAACTGCTCGCCGAGAACGGCTTCCAGGCCGACGAGGCCCAACTGCGGGCCGTGGCCGCGCTCGAGCGCTGCGAAAACGAGTGGACCGCCTACAAGGCCCGCCGCCGCAACGCGATCACCAAGGCCCTGGTCAAGCCGCCCATTCCGCGCGGCGTCTACATGTACGGCGGGGTGGGGCGGGGCAAGAGCTTCCTGATGGACTGCTTCTACCGCGCCGTGCCGCTGACCCGCAAGACGCGGCTGCACTTCCACGAGTTCATGCGCGAGGTGCACCGGCAGTTGCAGGAGCTCAAGGGTCGCCAGAACCCGCTGGAGGAACTGGGCGCGCGCATCGCCCGGCGCTACCGGTTGATCTGCTTTGACGAGTTCCATGTGGCTGACGTGACGGATGCGATGATCCTCTATCGGCTGCTGGAGTCGCTGTTCGCGCACCGGGTGTCCATCGTCACCACGTCGAACTTCCACCCCGATGGCCTGTATCCCAACGGCCTGCACCGCGATCGCATCCTGCCGGCCATCGAGCTGCTCAAGGCCAATCTGGAAGTGATCAACGTCGATGCCGGCATCGACTACCGGCGCCGCACCCTGGAGCAGGTGGATCTGTATCACACGCCCCTGGGGCCTGAGGCCGAGGCGGCCATGGCCAAGACCTTCGACGATCTGGCCGAGGTGCCCGACGAAGACCCGGTGCTGAACATCGAGCACCGGGAGCTGAAGGCCCGTCGGCGCGCGGGAGGCGTGATCTGGTTCGACTTCCAGACCCTGTGCGGTGGGCCGCGCTCGCAGAACGATTACCTGGAGTTGGCCTCGCGCTTTCACACCCTGCTGCTGTCGGGCGTGCCGCAGATGCCGCCGCGTCTGGCTTCGGAAGCCAGGCGTTTCACGCTGCTGGTGGATGTACTCTACGACCGCCGGGTCAAGCTGGTGGTTTCGGCGGCCACGCCGGCCGAGCAGCTCTACACCGACGGCCCGCTGGCCCATGAATTCCCGCGCACCGTGTCGCGCCTGAACGAGATGCGTTCGGCCGAGTACCTGGCGCTGGAGCGCCGCATGGTCGACACCTCGCTGACCTGATTCATTCGAGGCCGGCGCCGGGCCGGACTCGGCTCACTGGATCGGGTCGAAGCGCACCAGGGCCAGCGACAGGTTGTCGCCCATGCCGCGCGCGCGCTGACGGGCCTTGCCGATCAGCATCTCGCTGGCTTCCCGTGGGGCCAGGGCGCTGACGATGGCGCCCAACTCGCGGGGCGTCAGGTAGTGCCACAGGCCATCGGAGCAGGCCAGCAGGCTGTCGCCCACCTCCAGGCGGTCCAGCGGGGCGATCTCCACCGGGGGGTCCTGCTGGGTGCCCAGGCAACCCGTCAGCAGGTTGGCCTGGGGGTGGGTGTTGGCCTGGGCTTCGGTGATCTTGCCTTCGTCGATCAGGCGCTGCACATAGGAGTGATCCACCGTGCGCCGCAGCATCTCCGCGCCGCGGAAGTGGTAGACCCGGGAGTCTCCGGCGTGGGCCGAATAGGCGCTGCGGTCCGGCAGCACCAGGAAGGCCGCCAGCGTGCTGTGGGGCTCCTCGTCGGCCGTGATCGCGGTCAACTTGATCATCAGGTGGGACTCCACCACCAGCTGCCGCAGCATCTCGGTGGGGTCGTCGGTGGCCGGCGTGTAGCGGTCGAACACCTGCTTGGCCGTCATGACCACCTGGTCGGAGGCGGTGCGCCCGCCGCTCTTGCCTCCCATGCCGTCGGCCACCAGGGCCAGTGCACAGCCCGGCACGCGGGGGTGCGCCAGGATGAGCACCTGGTCCTGCTGGTAGGCCCGGTCCCCCTTGTGCAGGCCGGTGGCCGCGGTGATCCGATAGCCCTGGGATGTCGTTGTCATGGGCGCAATATAAACTCAAGCCACTGTGGATGCCGACCTTCTTCCCGCCGACAACCTGCATTCGCCCCTCCGGCGATTGATCGAGTTGCGCATGGCACACGCCGAACTGGACAATCGCATCGACGGTGCCGATCCCCTGTCGGGCCCGGATGAGCTGACCCTGCGTCGGCTCAAGAAGCAGCGCCTGGTGCTGCGTGACCAGATCGCCCAGCTGGAGGCGATGCTGGACCCCCCCGAACCCGCCTGAACGGATGTCCGATCCCGCTGCAGCCTCTTCCGCCGATCTGGTCTCGGCGGTCCGCGAAGCTTTGTCCGTCGAAGGGCCACTGGCCCATGCCGACGACGGCTTCATGCCGCGCGAGCCGCAGAACCGGCTGGCGCAGGCCGTGGCCGAGGCCATCGAGCGGCGCGAGGCCCTGGTGGCGGAGGCGGGCACCGGCGTGGGCAAGACCTACGCCTATCTGCTGCCGGTGTTGCTGTCCGGCCGCCGCACCCTGGTCAGCACGGCCACGAAGAGCCTGCAGGACCAGCTCTTCTTCCGCGATCTGCCCCGGCTGCGCGACATCCTGAAGTTGCCGGTGACCGTGGCGTTGCTCAAGGGGCGGGCCAGCTACCTGTGCCGGCACCGGTTGATGCTGGCCCGAGAGGGCGCCACTTTGCCGGACCGCTATGCGGTGCGGGCGCTGTCGCGCATCGAGACCTGGGCTCAGGCCACCAGCAGCGGCGACATCGGCGAACTCGAAGGTCTGGACGAGCGCTCCGAGGTCATCCCCCTGGTCACCTCCACCCGCGACAACTGCCTGGGCAGCGAGTGCGGCGAGTACCACGCCTGTCATGTCATGAAGGCCCGCCGCGAGGCCATGGCCGCCGACGTGGTGGTGGTCAACCACCATCTCTTCTTCGCCGATCTGGCCCTGCGCGACAGCGGCGTGGCCGAGCTGTTGCCCACGGTGGACATCGCCGTGTTCGACGAGGCCCACCAGATGGTGGAGGCCGGGGTGCAATTCCTGGGCCAGACCCTGGGGACCGGCCAGGTCCATGACTTCGCTCAGGATCTGCTGGCCGCAGGGCAGCAGCAGGCCCGCGGTCAGGCCCCCTGGATCGACATCGCTGCCGTCTGCGAGCAGGCCGCCAAGGCCTTGCGGCTGGCGGTGGCCGGCCCCCATCGCGAACCCAAGGGGGTGCTGCGGCTGCGCTGGGACGAGGTGGCGGGTGGCGGCCGCCAGGCCCTGCTGGATCAGGGGCTGAGCGGCTTGGCCGAAGCCTTGCGGGTGGCTGCTGCTGCGCTGGAGCTGGTGGCCGCCAGCTCCCCCGACTTCGTGCGCCTGCAGTCCCGTGCGCAGGCCCTGCAGGCCCAGGTGGCGCGCTTCGGGCTGGAGACGCCGCCGGAGCGGGTGCGCTGGGTCGATCTGACGCCGCACCAGGCCCGGTTGATCGAATCGCCGCTGGACATCCGCAGCATGATGGGCGAGCAGCGCGCCCAGGGTCACCGCGCCTGGGTCTTCACCTCGGCCACGCTGGGCGACGACGAAGCCTTGAGCTGGTTCAGCGAGGCCGCTGGCCTGGACGATGCCCGCAAGTTGCGGGTGGGCAGCCCATTTGCCTATGCCGAGCATGCGCGGGTCTATGTGCCGCCGCGCTTTCCCCAGCCCAACGAGGCGGCCCACCCGGTGATGGTGGGGCGGGCCTCTGCGCACTGCGCCCATGCGCTGGGCGGGCGCACGTTCGTGCTCACCACCACGCTGCGCGCCATGCGCACCGTGGCCGAGGCCCTGCAAAAGGAGTTGGAGAGCCTGGGCAGTTCACTGGAAGTGCTGGTGCAGGGCAGCGCGGCCAAGCGCAGTCTGCTGCAGCGCTTCCAGGAAGGGCGCTGTGTGCTGGTGGGCTCGGCCAGCTTCTGGGAGGGCATCGACGTGCCCGGCGAGGCGCTGCAGTGCGTGGTGATTGACAAGTTGCCCTTTCCGCCGCCGAACGATCCGCTGGTGGAGGCCCGCGTGCGCCAGCTCAAGAGCCAGGGGCGGGACGCCTTCAACGACTACTTCGTGGCCGAGGCCGCCATCGCGCTCAAGCAGGGGGCCGGACGCCTGATCCGAACCGAGACTGACCGCGGTCTGCTGGTGCTCTGCGATGTGCGTCTTCTGCAGGCCCGCTACGGCGGGCGCTTGCTGTCCGCCCTGCCGCCGATGACCATGCTGTCCAGCGGTGAAGAGGCCCTGGCCTGGCTGCGCGAGTTGGCCGCGGCGCATCCGGAGGGCTGATCGGCGGGCCTGAAAAGCACAACGGCCCCATGCAGGGGCCGTTGTCGTCATGTCGGGTGGCGGGTGTTGATCACCACAGCTGCCACCAAGGCTTCTCGCGCTCCTGGATGCCCTGCTTGAGCAGCGGGCTTTCGGGGAAGTTGTGGGCCAGCACCCGGGTGGCGTCGTCGCGCAGCTTGTCCAGGCCCAGCCGGTCATAGGCCTGGGCCATGATGTACAGGGCTTCCTCTGTGGCTGGCGTCTGCGGGTAGACGGTGATGGTCTGTTGGGCCCGGTTGGCGGCCGCGACCAGGGCACCGCGGCGCAGGTAGTAACGCGCCACGTGCACCTCATACTCCGCCAGCACGTTGACGATGTAGTCCATGCGCAGTCGCGCATCGGCGGCGTACTTCGACTCCGGGAACTGGTCGACCAGTTGCTTGAAGGACTGGTAGGACTCGCGCGACGCCTGTTGGTCACGCTCGGCCGGGGACTGCTGGGACAGCGCCCCGATGATTCCGAAGTCGTCGTTGAAGTTCACCATGCCACGCAGGTACAGCGCGTAGTCCAGGCCGGGGCTCGACGGATTGAGCTTGATGAAGCGGTCCAGCGTGCTGATGGCCTGGGCCTTCTCGCCCGACTTCCAGTAGGCGTAGGCCAGATCCAGTTGCGATTGCTGGGCCAGCAGGCCACCGCCGGCGCGACCCTCCACCTTCTCGAGGTACTTGATGGCGCTGGGCCAGTTGCCGGAACTCATCTCCGACTTGCCCGATGCATACAATTCTTCGGCCGAGCCCTGGATCTCAGGGTTCTTGAGGGCGCTGCAGGCAGCCAGGGTCACCATCAGCGCAGCGAGCGCGCCGCGGGTGAGGGCACGGAACAGGGGGTGTGCGGTCATGAATCGGGCAGCCCCTGAAGAGGCCGCGACGCGGAGTGAGCAGACGAAAGGTCAATTGATTATATGAGTGGCAACTGGGAGCCCGCGGGCGCGTCCGGCCTGGGCGAGTCTGCCCAGGCGCCAGAGGATGGCGAGACCGAATCCGAGTTCGAGAACCGCGTGCAGGTGTTGGACGCGGCTGCCCATGGGCAGCGCCTGGACCGTGTGTTGGCCGGCCTGGCGCCCGAGTTTTCGCGCAGCCATCTCCAAGGACTGATCGAGGCCGGGCAGGTGCGTCTCGATGGCGTCCTGGCGACGGTGTCCTCCCGCAAGGTGAAGGCCGGTCAGCGGCTGGAGGTTCACCTGGTGCCACCCGCCGAAAGCCTGGCCTTCCGGCCCGAGCCCATGGCGCTGGACGTCGTGCACGAGGATGCGCATGTGCTGGTGGTGAACAAGCCGGCAGGGCTGGTGGTGCATCCCGCGGCCGGCAACTGGGCAGGAACCCTGCTCAATGGCCTGCTGGCGCGCGATCCTCGCGCCGCACAGCTGCCGCGCGCCGGCATCGTGCACCGGCTGGACAAGGACACGTCGGGCCTGATGGTGGTGGGGCGCACGCTGGAAGCGGTCACGGCGCTGGTGCGGGACATGGCCCAGCGCGACATCCATCGCCGCTACGTCGCCCTGGCCCATGGCGATGTGGGGGCCGCCCCCTTCACCGTGGAGGCACCGATCGGCCGTGATCCGGCGCTGCGCACCCGCATGGCCGTGGTGGCGGGAGCCAAGCCTGCCAGGACCGATGTCGAGCGCGTGGCCTTCGATGGCGAGGTCAGTGCCATCCGCTGCAAGCTGCACACCGGTCGCACCCACCAGATCCGGGTCCATCTGGCCCACGAGGGCCACCCCTTGGTGGCAGATACCCTGTATGGAGGGCGTTTCTTGCGTGGCATGCAGCGCCAGGCCCTGCATGCCGCCGAACTGGCATTTGCCCACCCCATCACCCGGGTTCCCCTGTCCTTCGAGGCACCGATGCCGCCTGATCTGGCCGCGGCTTGGCAGCAGGTGTCGGCGGTGGCCAAATGACAGAGCCTCCGGGTCGCAGCTTGTAATACAATCAGACTCCAAGCCCTGACAGCGGCTGCCGGCATGTGCCGAAGATTTCCGGTTCCCACCCCCGCTGTCGTCCTGGTGAACAGGGCGCGTCACCGTGTGTCACGGATGGCACGCTGGCCGCAGATTGCGGCTCCACCGGCCCGGCGATGAATCTGTATCCATGCCCGTCCTGCTGTCGCTCCGAGCCGGCAAGGACGCCACGAGCACATGCCGCCGCGGTACAGCGGCCTGACGAGTCCACGGCCCCGAGGGGCGGCGTTTCGATCCCTTGTCGATGAACACACAGGATGCCAAGCGCGTTCTAGAAACCGCACTGATCTGTGCCAGCCAACCGCTGTCGCTGCGGGAAATGCGCGTGCTGTTCGAGGATCAGCTCGGTGCAGACTCTCTGCGGATGGTGCTGGACGAGCTGATGCAGGACTGGAGCGGTCGGGGGGTCGAACTCGTCCGGGTGGCCTCGGGCTGGCGATTCCAGAGTCGCCCCGAACTGCGCGAGTACCTGGATCGCCTGAATCCGGAGAAGCCGCCCCGTTATTCCCGCGCGGTGCTGGAGACCTTGGCCATCATCGCTTACCGCCAGCCGGTGACCCGGGGCGACATTGAGGACATCCGCGGTGTGGTGGTTTCCAGCCAGATCATGAAGCAGCTGGAGGACCGCAACTGGATCGAGGCCATTGGCCACCGGGACGCCCCCGGTCGGCCGGCCCTCTATGCCACGACCCGCCAGTTCCTGGATGACCTCGGTCTGGCCAGCCTCGATCAGCTTCCGCTGCTGGAGGGCCCGGGGGGCTTGGAGGCGCTGGCCGGTCTGGCCGGGGCGCAGCCGGATCTTCTGGCCGAGCAGGCCGAACTGGCGCTGGAGGCGCCGCCTGCGTCTTCCGGCGAGACCCTGACCGAGGGCGCCCCGGTCGCCGCCAACGAACTTTCCGCGCCTGCCGCCGACGGTGTGCAGGCCGACAACGCATCAACCCCACCTGAAGCATGAACGACGCTGATCAAGACAACCCGCAACTGCCGCCGGCAGAGGCTGCCGCCGAGGCCCCCAAGAAGCGCACCCGTGCCCGCAAGGTGGTGACCGCCGCGGCCGAGGCGCCTGTGGAGGCCGTGTCCGACGCGCCGGCTGCCGAAGAGGCGCCCAAGCCGGCGCGCAAGCGCGCGCCGCGCAAGACCGCCGCTGCGGCCGCCGCCGAAGTGGCTGAGGCCGCTTCGGTGGCATCGCCGGAGCCTCTGCCCCAGCCGTCGCCGGTGCTCGAGGTGCCGTCTGCCTCGGTGGACGTGCCTGCCGAGGCGCCACAGGGCAAGGAGTCTGCCGGCGCTGTGTCTGGTGGAGAGGCGTCCGAGGTTGCGGCCGCATCTGAGGAAGGCGGCGAAGGGGGCGGGCGTTCGCGCAACCGCCGCCGCGGTCGCCGTGGCGCAGGTCGGGGCGAAGAGGCGGGGGACGGCGCAGACGCGCCGCAACGTCCGTCGGCCGAGCCGCAGCAGGCGCCCGCCGAAGCGGGCGAGGTGTTTGCCAGCGTGGTGGCCGGGGACTTTGACGGCGCGGCCGAGCCTGAAGAGCAGGCCGAGGCCGGCGAGGCGGTGGCCGAGAAGCGTGTGCTGCTGCCCGATGTCGACGCGCCCAAGCTGCACAAGGTGCTGGCCCAGTCGGGCATCGGCTCCCGCCGCGACATGGAGCAGATGATCCAGGATGGGCGCGTCACGGTGAACGACGAGGTGGCCCACACCGGCATGCGCGTGTCCTTCGGGGACCGGGTGGCGGTGGACGGCAAGCCGGTGCGCATCCGCATCGCGCCGCCGCCGGCCCGTGTCATCGCCTACCACAAGCTGGCGGGAGAGGTGGTCAGCCACGACGACCCGCAGCAGCGTCCCACGGTGTTCCGCAAGCTGCCGCGCCTGCAACAGGGCAAGTGGCAGTCGGTGGGCCGTCTGGACATGAACACCGAGGGTCTGCTGCTGCTGACCACCTCCGGTGATCTGGCCAACAAGCTGATGCATCCGCGCTTCGGCGTGGAGCGCGAGTACGCGGTGCGCGTGCTCGGCACCCTGGAAAAGGAAGCGCGCGAGCGCCTGCTGGCCGGTGTGGAGATCGAAGGCCAGGCCGCCGCCTTCAAGAGCATCGAGGACGGTGGCGGCGAGGGTGTCAACCACTGGTACCGCGTGGTCATCACTGAAGGTCGCAACCGTGAAGTGCGCAAGCTCTTCGATGCGGTGGGCCTGACGGTCAGTCGCCTGATCCGGATCCGATACGGCTGCGTGGTGTTGCCGCGCGGGCTCAAGCGCGGCGACTGGGTGGACCTGGGCGAGGCCGATGTGAAGGCGCTGCGTCGCCTGACCGATGGCGCCGGGGCCCCGCGAGGCGAAGGCCGCCGCGAGGGCCGCGACGCCCAGGGCGGCCGGCCGGCGCGTGGCGACGACCGGGGCGGCAAGAAGGGCCGCGGCAACGAGCAGCGCCGCGACCGTCCCGAGGGCCGGGCCGAGGGCGGGCGTGCCGAGAACGCCCGCGGCAACCGCAACAACGACAAGCGCCGCCGCGAGCAGGGCGATCTGGCCCCGCAGCGGGAGCCGGGCGATCCCAGCCGCATCCCGAATCCGCTGCAGCAGACCTACGACCGCCGCGCCATCCAGCGCGAGCGCGCGGTGTCCGTGCGCGACGACGATTTCGAGGACGGCCCGATCCCGAACCCGCTTCAGCAGACCTACGACCGCCGCTTCGTCCAGGACAACCGGGGCGGCGGCCGCGGCGGCAAGGGCAAGGGGGGCGGCGGTGGTGGCAACCAGCGTCAGCCCGATCCGATGCAGACCTCCGTGGGTTACATCGGCGCGGACGCCTTCACGCGCAAGCTTCAGGGACGGGGCGGCGGTGGCCGCGGCCGCCGCTGATCCACAGCAATGTCAACGGGCAAGGCTAAAATTCAACGTTTTGTCCAAACCCTCATCGAACTTTCGAGGAAAACCACAATGGCCATCGAACGCACCCTCTCCATCATCAAGCCCGACGCCGTGGCCAAGAATGTCATCGGTCAGATCTACAGCCGCTTCGAAGGCGCTGGCCTGAAGGTCATCGCCGCCCGCATGATGCAGCTGTCGCAAGCCGACGCCGAGGCCTTCTACGCCGTTCACAAGGAGCGCCCCTTCTTCAAGGATCTGGTGAGCTTCATGATCTCCGGCCCGGTGATGGTGCAAGTGCTGGAAGGCGAAGGCGCCATCCTGAAGAACCGTGACCTGATGGGCGCCACCGACCCGAAGAAGGCCGACAAGGGCACCATCCGCGCCGATTTCGCCGACTCGATCGACGCCAACGCCGTGCACGGCTCCGACGCTGCCGAGACCGCGGCGGTCGAAATCGCCTTCTTCTTCCCGGCGATGAACATCCACTCGCGCTGATCGCGCGGGTTCCACGCACGTCAGAGGAGGCCGGTCCATGGGCGACGTCGTCAATCTGCTCGACCACGACCTGGATGGCCTGAGTGCGTACTGTGAAGGGCTGGGCGAGAAGCGTTTTCGCGCCACCCAGCTCTTCCGCTGGATTCACCAGAAGGGCGCGAAGGACTTCGCGTCCATGACCGATCTGGCCAAGTCCCTGCGCGAGAAGCTCGCCGGGCGGGCCGAGATCCGGGGCCTGCCGGTGCTGACCGAGCAGGTGTCGTCGGATGGCACGACCAAGTGGCTGTTCGACGTGGGCGGCGGCAACGCCGTCGAGACCGTCTTCATCCCCGAGGACGACCGCGGCACGCTGTGCGTGTCCTCCCAGGCCGGCTGCGCCGTGGGATGCCGCTTCTGCTCCACCGGCCATCAGGGCTTCAGCCGCAACCTGAGCACCGGGGAAATCCTGGCCCAGCTCTGGTTCGCCGAGCACCGCCTGCGCGAGCGTCTGCAGTTGCCAGCCGGCGAGCGGGCCATCACCAACGTGGTGATGATGGGCATGGGCGAGCCGCTGCAGAACTACAGTGCGCTGATTCCGGCGCTGCGGGTGATGCTGGACGACCATGGCTACGGCCTGTCGCGCCGCCGCGTGACCGTGTCCACTTCCGGCGTGGTGCCGATGATGGACCGCCTGCGCGAGGATTGCCCGGTGGCGCTGGCGGTGTCGCTGCATGCGCCCACGGACGCGCTGCGGGACGAACTGGTCCCGCTCAATCGCAAATACCCGCTCGATGAGCTGATGGCCGCCTGCAAGCGCTATCTGCAGGCCGCGCCGCGCGACTTCATCACCTTCGAGTACTGCATGCTCGAGGGCGTCAATGACACCGAAGAGCATGCCCAGGCCCTGCTGACGCTGGTGCACGGCCGCGGCGAGCACCGAGTGCCCTGCAAGCTCAACCTGATTCCGTTCAACCCCTTCCCGGCCTCGGGGCTGCAGCGTTCCTCGCGCGAGCGTGTGTTGCGCTTTGCCAAGGTGCTGCAGGATGCCGGCCTGGTGACCACCATCCGCAAGACGCGGGGCGACGACATCGACGCTGCTTGTGGTCAACTTGCGGGCGAGGTCCAGGATCGGACCCGTGTGGGTGAGCGCATGAAGCGCCTGCCCGTTCCGATTGTCCCGTTGGGAGTCAAGTAGCCGATGAACTGGATGGGCTGCCGCCGGATGGCGTGGGCGGGTGTTGTTGCGGCAATGGTGGGGCTGGTGGCCGGGTGTGCTTCGGCGCCGCCCAGCAATGATCTGGTGACCGATTCCGACCAGACCAAGGCCGACCGCGCGGCACAACTGCACATGGAGTTGGCGGCGGCTTACTTCGGGCGCGGCAACAACGAGGCGGCACTGGACGACGTCAAGAAGGTGCTGGCTGCCAAGCCCGATTCCAGCGCGGCCTACAACCTGCGCGGACTGATCTACGCCAGCATGGACCAGAATGATCTGGCCGAGGACAGCTTCCGGCGCGCCATGCAACTCAATCCGCGTGATTTTGATGCGGCGCACAACTACGCTTGGTTCCTCTGCCAGAAGCGTCGCTACGATGACGCGGACGCCGAGTTCGCCAAGCTGCTGGCCCAGCCGTCCTACCGGGACATCGTGCGCACCCAGCTGGCCCGGGGGGTGTGCCTGGCACGCAACCAGCACTGGGGCGATGCCGAGCAGGCCTTGCGCCGTGCCTACGAACTGGACCCCGCCAATCCGGCGGTGGCCGTCAACCTGACCGAGGTGCTCTACCGCGAGCAGCAGTACGAGCGTGCACGTTTCTACATCCGTCGGGTGAATGCCGTGGATGAGCTGGTGACGTCGCAGACGCTGTGGCTGGCCATGCGCATCGAGCGAAAGTTGGGGCGGGACGATCAGGTGCAGCTGCTGGGTACCCAGCTGCGCAACCGGTTCCCGGACGCATCCGAAACCCTGCTGTACGAAAAGGGTCGATTCGATGACTGATTCCAACGAAGGGCCGCAGGAAGGCACTTCGAACGGTCGCACCGCCGGGCAGCTTCTGCGCGCGGCGCGTGAGGCGCAGGGCATGCATGTGGCTTCTCTGGCGGCGGTGCTGAAGGTGCCGGCGGCCAAGCTGGAGGCGCTGGAGGCCGATCGCTACGACGAATTGCAGGGGGCGACGTTCGTGCGCGCCCTGGCCCAGGCCGCTTGCCGTGCCCTCAAGATCGATCCCAACCCTGTGCTGGTGCGCCTGCCCAAGGTGGAGGTCATGCCGCTGGGCTCGATCGGCCCCGGCATCAACGCGAGCTTCAAGGGCAGCCCGCCTGCGCGGGAGTTGTCTGACGGAGGCAAGCCGCGTCGAGGCCTGTTGATCCTGGTGCTGGTGTTGGTGCTGGCTGCGCTGGCCATGCTCCTGTTGCCGCGCAACTTCTTCCAATGGGGACCTCTGGCCGCCCAGGTGGAAGCCGCGCTCCCCGCTTCTGCCGTGGCCTCCGCTGTGACCTCGGTTGCCAGTGCGGTCGCGCCTGCGGTCGAGCCTAGCGCGTCTGCCGTGGCGCCTGCCGCGGCGGCTTCGCCGGCCCTCAGCGCTTCGGAGGTGCGTGAGGCTGCTGTGGCAGGCGCGCCGGTGGGGGCGTCGGGCGTGTTGCCCGCGCCGGCATCCGCGCCGGCCGTGGTGCCCACGGGCGGGCGGGGCATGGTGCAGTTCCGAGCCGTCGCGCCGAGCTGGGTGGAGGTGCTGGATGCATCGGGCCAGTCCCTGATCGGGCGCATTCTCCACCAAGGGGAGATGGTCAATCTGGAAGGCGCGTTGCCCTTGCGTGTCAAGGTGGGCAATGTGGCTGGCACCGAGGTGGTTTTCCAGGGCCACCCTGTGGACCTGAAACCGCTGGCACGTGACAACGTGGCCCGGCTCGAACTCAAGTGATCGCATCGACCATGACTGAACAATCCCGCCCCGTTCCGATGCCGACGGCCGACGATGCCCAGCCGATCCCGCTGGCCGCACCGGCACCGCGTCGTTCGCGTCAGGCCCGCGTGGTCTGGGGAGACAGGGTGGTGACCATCGGTGGCGATGCACCCGTGCGGGTGCAGTCGATGACCAACACCGACACGGTGGATGTCATCGGCACGGCCATCCAGGTGAAGGAACTCGCTCGCGCGGGTTCCGAACTGGTGCGCCTGACGGTCAATACGCCCGAGGCTGCTGCGGCGGTGCCGGAGATCCGCAATCAGCTCGACCGGATGGGTGTGGATGTGCCCCTGGTGGGGGACTTCCACTACAACGGCCACCGGCTGCTGTCCGAGTATCCGGCCTGTGCCGAGGCCTTGTCGAAGTACCGCATCAACCCGGGCAATGTGGGGAAGGGGGACAAGGGCGACCGCCAGTTTGCGCAGATGGTGGAAGCCGCCTGCCGCTACGACAAGGCCGTGCGCATCGGCGTCAACTGGGGTAGCCTGGACCAGGAGGTCATGGCCGCCCTGATGGACGCCAACGGCCGCCGCGCCCAGCCCTGGGAAGCCCGCCAGGTCATGTACGAGGCCCTGGTCCAGTCGGCGCTGCAGTCTGCCGCACAGGCTCAGGATGTGGGCCTGGATCCCAACCAGATCATCATCAGCTGCAAGGTCAGCGGGGTGCAGGATCTGATCGCGGTGTACCGCGCGCTGGCACAGCGCTGCGACTATGCCCTGCACCTGGGCTTGACCGAGGCGGGCATGGGCACGAAGGGCACGGTGGCTTCGGCGGCGGCGCTGTCGGTGCTGCTGCAGGAGGGCATCGGCGACACCATCCGTGTTTCGCTGACCCCGCAGCCGGGCGAGGCGCGCACCCAGGAGGTGGTGGTGGCGATGGAGATCCTGCAGGCCCTGGGGCTGCGCAGTTTCAATCCCAGCGTCACGGCCTGCCCGGGCTGCGGCCGCACCACCAGCACGGTGTTCCAGGAACTGGCCAAGCAGATTGACGACTTCCTGCGTGCGCAGATGCCGGTCTGGCGCGCGCGCTATCCCGGCGTTGAGCAGATGAAAGTCGCCGTGATGGGCTGCATCGTGAACGGCCCCGGCGAGAGCAAGCATGCCGACATCGGCATCAGCCTGCCGGGCACCGGCGAGGCCCCGGCCGCGCCCGTGTTCATCGACGGGGAAAAGGCCATGACGCTGCGCGGCGAGGGCATCGCCACCGAATTCCAGGCCATCGTCGAGCAGTACATCGAACGCCGTTACGGCAGTGCGACCGACGCGCATTGACGCGGGCAGCATCTTCTCGCGTGCGTCGCGGTACATCGCGGCGACGTGGCAACGACGTCGATTCCCCCATCCTCGGGCAGATGTCGCCTGGCGCGGCATCTGCCTCTTTCCATGATCTGACATGAGCGAACAACTCAAGGCCGTCAAAGGCATGAACGACATCCTGCCGCCGGAATCGGCGCGCTGGGAATGGTTCGAGGCGACCGTGCGCCGCGTGATGCAGCGTTACGCCTACCAGAACGTGCGCACCCCGCTGGTGGAGCCCACGCCGCTGTTCGTGCGCGGCCTGGGCGAGGTCACCGACATTGTCGAGAAGGAGATGTATTCCTTCGAGGACAAGCTCAACGGTGACCTGCTGACCCTGCGACCCGAAGGCACGGCTGGCGTGGTGCGGGCGGTCAACGAGCATTCTCTGCTGTACGACGGCCCTAAGCGCCTGTTCTACGTCGGCGCCATGTTCCGCCACGAACGTCCCCAGAAGGGCCGCTACCGCCAGTTCCACCAGGTCGGTGTGGAGGCCCTGGGCTTTCCCGGGCCTGACCTGGACGTCGAGGTCATCCTGATGGCGCGTGCGCTCTGGCGCGAACTGGGCCTGAGCGATGTGCGGTTGGAGATCAACAGCCTGGGCCAGCCGGCCGAGCGTCTGGCGCACCGTGCGGCCTTGATCGCCTACTTCGAGGCCCACGCCGACCAGTTGGACGAGGACGCGCGGCGCCGTCTGCACAGCAATCCGCTGCGCATCCTGGACACCAAGAACCCGACCATGCAGGCCCTGGTGGAAGCGGCCCCCAAGCTGATCGACCACCTCGGCGAGGCATCGCTGGCTCACCTGGAAGGGGTGAAGGCTGCGCTGACGGCCGTCGGGCAGCCGTTCACCATCAACCCGCGCCTGGTGCGCGGCATGGACTACTACAACCTCACCGTGTTCGAGTGGGTGACGGATCGCCTCGGCTCCCAGGGCACTGTCTGCGCCGGCGGCCGCTACGACGGCCTGATCGAGCAGATCGGCGGCAAGCCTGCGCCGGCCGTCGGCTGGGGCCTGGGCATCGAGCGCGTGCTGGCGCTGCTGGAGGACAGCGGCGCGACCGTGCCAACCGTGGTTCCGGATGTCTACGCCGTGGTGCCGGATGCCGCCGCACTGCCCCAGGTCATCGCGACCCTGGAACTCTTGCGGGCGCAGGGCGTCACGGTGCAGATGCACGCGGGGGGCAAGGACGGGCAGGGCAGTTTCAAGTCCCAGTTCAAGAAGGCCGACGCCAGTGGTGCCCGGCATGCGCTGATCTTCGGCGCCGATGAACTGGCGCAGGGCATGGTGACCGTCAAGCCGCTGCGCGATGCCGCCGCGGCGCAGGTTCAGCGCCCCCTGGCCGAGCTGGCCAGTTGGGGCGCCGGCCTGCGGGCCCCTGGCGCCGAAGCATAATCGGGAGCCCCGCCGGCGGCTGGGGCGCAACTTCACCTCTCGCCCGCGTTCTGCGGGTCTCTGTTTTCATGGCAACGAATCTCGATCTTCAGGAACAGGAACAGATTGACGCGGTCAAGGCGTTCTGGGGCCAGTACGGCAATCTGATCACCTGGACCGTGACGCTGGTGCTGGTGGCATTTGCCGGCTGGAACGGCTGGAACTGGTGGCAGCGCGATCAGGCGGCGAAGGCCAGCGTCATGTTCGACGAGATGGACCAGGCGGTCCAGGCCGCCGACGCTGACAAGGCGGGACGTGTCTTCAAGGACTTGAAGGACCGCTTCGGTCGCACCGTCTATGCCCAGCAGGCTGGTCTGCTGGCGGCCAAGGTGCAGACCGACAAGGGGCAGGCCGATGCGGCGATCGCCAGCCTGACCTGGGTGGCCGACGAGGCGTCTGACGAGGACTACCGCAGTCTGGCGCACCTGCGCCTGGCGGGGTTGCTGCTGGACAAGCAGGACTACGACGGTGCACTCAAGCAGCTGGACGCGGTCAAGTCGTCCGAGTTCGCCGGGCTGGCCGATGACCGGCGCGGTGATGTGCTGGCCGCCCAGGGCAAGCCGGCCGAGGCCGTGGCCGCCTGGAAGAAGGGCTGGGATGCGCTGAGCGACAAGCTGGACTATCGCCGGATCGTCGAGGCCAAGCTGACCGCCGCGGGGGCCCAGCCGGCCGCCTCGGGAGCGGCCCAATGATGGCGGCCCGCTGGAGTCACGCGGCGGCCCTGGGGGCGATGGCGCTCGCCCTGCTCGGAGGCTGTGCTTCCAAGGATCGGCTGCCCCCGGCGCCCCTGCAGCAGATCAAGCCGCAGATCGCCGGCAGGCAGGTCTGGCATGCGAGCTTGTCGAGCAAGATCCGCTTTCCGCTGGCCATCGCCTCGGTCAAGGGCAAGTTCTACGCGGCAGACGATGGCGGCCATGTGCTGGCCCTGGACGCGGCCTCCGGACGGGAGCTGTGGCGCGCCAGTGTGGGGGATGACCTCAGCGCCGGGGTGGGCAGCGATGGTCACTGGGCCGCGGTCGTGACCCGTGGCAACGAACTGGTCACGCTGGAAGAAGGCACCGAACGCTGGCGGGCTCCGCTGGGTGTCCAGGTGGTGACCGCACCGCTGGTGGCCGGTGAGCGCGTCTTCGTTGTCGGGGTGGACCGTTCGGTCCAGGCCTTCGACGCCGCGACAGGGCGACTGCTCTGGGTCATGCGTCGCCCGGGTGATGCGCTGACCCTGGGGCAGGCCTCGGTGCTGACGGCCTACAAGGACACCTTGCTGGTGGGGCAGGGCAACCGCCTGGCCGGGCTCGATCCCCTCAAGGGCACGGTGCGCTGGGAGGCCACGGTGGCCATGCCCCGCGGCACCAATGAGATCGAGCGCCTGTCCGACCTGGTCGGTCCTGCCGGCCGCGTCGGCAACATGTTCTGCGCTCGGGCCTACCAGACGGCCGTCGGCTGCGTGGATGCCGAGCGTGGCAGCACGCTGTGGAATGTCAACACCAGTGGCAGCGTGGGAGTGGCTGCCGACAGCGACGCGGTCTATGCCACCGATGCCGCTGACCGCATCACCGCCCGCCGCCGCAGCGATGGCGTCAGCCTGTGGTCCAACGAGCGGCTGCTCAACCGTCGCCTGAGTGCCCCGGTGGTGGCCGGCCCCACGGTCGTGTTCGGTGATCTGGAGGGGCAGGTTCATTTCCTGTCCCGCAGCAGCGGGGATATCCTGTTGCGCCTGCCCACCGATGGTTCGCCGGTGGTCGCGACGCCCACCTTGTCGGACACCACCCTGCTGGTGGCCACCGAAGACGGCGGGCTGTTCGCCTTCCGTCCCGAATAACCCGTTTTTCTGATTGCCAGGACTGTCTTGAAGCCCGTCATTGCCCTGGTCGGCCGCCCCAATGTGGGGAAGTCGACGCTCTTCAACCGGATGACCAAGAGCCGCGACGCGATTGTTGCGGACTTCGCCGGTCTGACCCGCGACCGTCACTACGGCGACGGGCGCCTGGGCTCGCGCGAGTTCATCGTGATCGACACCGGTGGCTTCGAGCCGGACAGTTCCACCGGCATCGTCAAGGAGATGGCCAAGCAGACCCGTCAGGCCGTGGCCGAGGCGGATGTGGTGATCTTCGTGACCGACGTGCGCACGGGCCTGTCCGGACAGGACCAGGACATTGCCCGTTACCTGCGGCAGTGCAACAAGCGCGTGCTGCTGGCGGTGAACAAGGCCGAAGGCATGAGCGATTCGCCCCTGCTGGGCGAGTTCTACGAACTGGGCATGGGCGAGCCCCATCCCGTGTCGGCCGCGCATGGCCAGGGCATCCGCAGCTTGCTGGAAGCCGCGCTGGAGGACTTCCCCGAGGAGGACGAAGAGGCCTTCGAAGGGGAGGCGGGTGACAGGCCCATCCGCCTGGCGGTGGCTGGTCGCCCCAATGTCGGCAAGTCCACCCTCATCAATGCCTGGCTGGGCGAGGACCGCCTGATCGCCTTCGACATGCCGGGCACCACCCGGGACGCCATCAAGGTGCCCCTGGAGCGCAACGGGCAGAAGTTCGAACTCATCGACACGGCAGGCCTGCGCCGCAAGGGCAAGGTCTTCGAGGCCATCGAGAAGTTCTCGGTGGTCAAGACGCTGCAGGCCATCGCCGACGCCAACGTCGTCGTGCTGATGATCGACGCCACCCAGGGGGTGAGCGAGCAGGATGCGCACATCGCCGGCTATGTGCTGGACTCCGGCCGGGCCGTCGTCATCGCGATCAACAAGTGGGATGCCATCGACAGCTACCAGCGTCAACTGCTGGAGCGGTCCATCGAGCAGCGTCTGGCCTTTCTGCGTTTCGCGCCCATCGTCAACATCTCGGCACTCAAGCGCCAGGGCCTGGGGCCGCTGTGGCAGGCCATTGCCGATGCCCATGCCTCTGCCACCTGCAAGATGCCCACGCCGGTGTTGACCCGCCTGCTGCACGAGGCGGTGGAACACCAGCAACCCAAGCGCAGCGGCACCTTCCGGCCCAAGCTGCGCTACGCCCACCAGGGTGGCATGAATCCCCCCATCATCGTGATCCATGGCAACTCCCTGGAGCACGTGACCGAGGTCTACAAGCGCTACCTCGAGGGCCGCTTCCGTGATCATTTCAAGCTGGTGGGCACGCCCCTGCGCATTGAAATGAAGCTTTCACGGAACCCTTTCAACGAATCCGAGCACTGACACAGGAAGCCGCGTCCAAATCCACAGCGAGTGTGGGCAGGGCGCCTGTGTTAACGTGCCAACATTCTTTCTCTCTTCAACACGGAGCATATCGTGAGCAACAAAGGGCAACTTCTACAAGACCCGTTCCTGAACCTCCTGCGCAAGGAGCATGTTCCGGTCTCCATCTATCTGGTCAACGGCATCAAGCTGCAAGGGCACATCGAGTCCTTCGATCAGTACGTCGTCCTGCTCCGCAACACCGTCACCCAGATGGTCTACAAGCACGCCATCTCCACGGTCGTGCCGGGGCGTGCGGTGAATTTCCATCCGGCCGAGTCCGGCGACGCCAACTGAGCGCCGTCCTGACGAAGGGCCGGCGACGGGAGGCAAGCCGATGGTGAGCGCTGAGCCGCAAGAGGCCGGCGCGCTGGCTGGTCAGGCCCGTGCCGTGCTGGTGGGGGTGGATCTGGGGCCGGGCGCCTCGTTCGACCCCACCCTGGACGAACTCGGCCTGCTGGCCGAGTCAGCAGGGGATTGCGTGGTTGCCAAGGTACTGGCCAAGCGCAGGTCGCCCGATCCGGCCCTGTTCGTGGGGTCCGGCAAGGCTGACGAGATCAAGCTGCTCGTCCAGGCTCATGGCGCCCACGGCGTCATCTTCGATCAGGCCTTGTCCCCGGCCCAGCAGCGCAACCTGGAACGCCATCTGGGCGTGCCCGTGTCGGACCGCACGGCCCTGATCCTCGAGATCTTCGCCGCGCGCGCCCAGAGCCACGAAGGCAAGCTGCAGGTGGAGTTGGCTCGCCTGCAGTACATCGCCACCCGCCTGGTGCGCCGATGGACCCACTTGGAGCGTCAGCAAGGCGGCATCGGCACGCGTGGCGGCCCGGGCGAGGCCCAGATCGAACTTGACCGTCGCATGATCGGCGACCGCATCAAGCAGGTCAAACTCCGTCTGGAGAAGGTCAAACGTCAGCGCGGCACCCAGCGTCGGGCGCGCGAGCGCAGCGGGACCTACCGGGTGTCTCTGGTGGGCTACACCAATGCGGGCAAGTCGACCTTGTTCAATGCCCTGGTCAAGGCGCGCACCTATGCAGCCAACCAGCTGTTCGCCACGCTGGACACGACCACGCGCTCGCTGTACCTGGGCGAGGCGGGGAGGTCGGTCTCGCTGTCCGACACCGTCGGCTTCATCCGCGACCTGCCGCACAAGCTGGTGGAGGCCTTCCGGGCGACCTTGCAGGAAGCGGCGGATGCCGATCTGCTGCTGCACGTCATCGATGCCTCCAGCCCGTTGCTGCACGAGCAGCAGGTCGAGGTGGAGCGCGTGCTGGAGGAGATCGGTGCCGAGACGATCCCGCAGATCCTGGTCTACAACAAGCTCGATGCGATCGAGCCGGGACAGCGTCCGCGTGTCCTGCGCGATGAACTGGATCTGGGCGCCGGACGCCGCGTGCCCCGTGTCTTCGTGAGCGCCCTCGCCGGCGAAGGGCTGGATGTGTTGCGGCAACTCATTGCCGAGCATGCCGGGCCCATCCCCGATCCGGCGGACACCGGGACGGTGCAGGTGTTGCCTGACGGCAGCCCTGCGGGCACTGCGCGACCACCGGCTGACTATCATTGAAACCAAGATTTCAACCTGGCATGACCATGCGAGACCACACCCTGGCACCTCCCTCCTGGCCGCTGCGACTGAGTGCGCTGACCCTGGCTGCCCGAGATCTGCTGCGGGGCGGATGGGCCCGGCTGCGCGGCGCCACGGTGAGCCTGAACAACGGTCGCAATGACGGCCCGCCGGACCTGGACGAGCTTTGGCGGGATTTCAACCGCAAGCTCTCCGGCTTGTTCGGAGGCAAGCCTTCGGGTCCCTCGTCTCCCGAGAGTGGAGGTCCCGGCAATTTCCAGCCCGACATGAAGAGCGCCGGCAAGGGTGTGGCCCTGATCGCCGGCGTGGTCGCGCTGATCTGGCTGGGCAGCGGCGCCTTCATCGTGCAGGAGGGTCACCAGGCAGTGATCACGACCTTCGGTCGCTACAGCACGACCCTGGGGGCAGGCTTTCAATGGCGGCTGCCCTATCCTTTCCAGGCCCACGAGATCGTGCCGGTGACCCAGCTGCGCTCGGTCGAGGTCGGCGGCACGGGGGTGGTGCCCGCCACCGGGCTGCGCGACTCGTCCATGCTGACCCAGGACGAGAACATCGTCGACATCCGCTTCACGGTGCAGTACACCCTCAAGGATGCCCGGGCCTTCCTGTTCGAGAACCGGGACACCGAGCAGGCGGTCGTGCAGGCCGCCGAGTCGGCGGTGCGCGAGATCGTCGGGCGCAGCAAGGTCGATGGCGTGCTGTACGAGCGTCGGGATGCGATTGCGGCCGAACTGGCACAGTCCATCCAGAACCAGCTCGACCGTCTGAATGCCGGTGTGAGCATCAAGAACGTGAACCTGCAGAACGTGCAGGTGCCCGAGCAGGTGCAGGCGGCGTTCGACGACGCGGTGAAGGCCGGCGCCGACCGGGACCGCTTCAAGAACGAAGGTCAGGCTTATGCCAGTGACGTGATCCCCAAGGCTCAGGGCACGGCGGCGCGATTGCTCGAGGAGGCTCAGGGTTACAAGTCGCGGGTGGTGGCGCAGGCCGAGGGTGATTCCCAGCGCTTCCTCTCCGTGTACCGGGAGTACCAGAAGGCTCCGGCAGTGACCCGGGATCGCCTCTACATCGACACCATGCGTGAGGTGTACTCCAACGTCAGCAAGGTGATGGTCGATACCCGCTCATCGTCGCCGATGCTCTACCTGCCGCTCGACAAGCTGATCCAGCAATCGGGGTCCGGCATGCAGGCGCCCGCCGCGGGCGGGGCGACTCCATCGAGTCCGCCGGCGGTGTCCCTGCCGGACGCCTCGACCGGCACCGTTGATTCGCGCAGCCGCGACAGTGCGCGCACCCGAGACCGTGAAACCCGCTGAACCCTGAACGGCACGAGAACACGATGAACCGCATTGCATTGTTGGTGGGAGGCGTCCTGGTGGCCCTGATGGTGGCGGCCTCGACGATGTTCGTGGTGGATCAGCGCAAGGTGGCGGTGGTCTACATGCTGGGCGAGATCAAGGAAGTCATCACCGAGCCGGGTTTGAAGTTCAAGCTGCCCCTGTTCCAGAACGTGGTGTTCCTCGATCGCCGCATCCAGACGCTGGACAGCCCGGAGAGCCGCCCGATCTTCACCGCCGAGAAGAAGAGCCTGATCATCGACTGGCTGGTGAAGTGGCGCATCCGCGAGCCCCGCCAGTTCATCCGCAACAACGGCACCGACATCCGGGTGCTGGAAAACCGGCTGAGCCCGGTGGTGCAGGCGGCCTTCAACGAGGAAGTGACCAAGCGCACCGTCGGTGGCGTGCTGGCCACCGAGCGCGAGAAGGTGATGAACGACGTGAAGAAGCGTCTGGTCGACGAGGCTGCCTCTTTCGGCATCGAGATTCTGGACGTGCGGATCAAGCGTGTGGACTTCGTGGCCAACATCACCGATTCGGTCTACCGCCGCATGGAGTCCGAGCGCAAGCAGGTGGCCAACGAGCTGCGCTCCCAGGGCCAGGCCGAAGGGGAGAAGATCCGCGCCGATGCCGACCGGCAGCGCGAGGTGATCATCGCCGAGGCCTACCGGGATGCCCAGAAGATCAAGGGTGAAGGCGATGCCCAGGCCTCCGCTCTGTACGGCGATGCCTTCGGCAAGGACCCTCAGTTCGCGCAGTTCTACCGCAGCCTGGAGGCCTACCGCGCCACCTTCCACAGCAAGAGCGACGTGATGGTGGTCGATCCGAGTTCGGACTTCTTCAAGGCCATGCGCGGCAGTGGCGCCGCGGCCGGTGCGGCACCGCGCAAGTGAGCGCATCCCGGCAGGGTGATGGATTGCTGTGGCTGACCTGTTCTGGGCTGCTCTCGGGCTGATGCTGGTGATGGAAGGGCTGCTGCCCTTCCTCAATCCGCGTCAGTGGCGTGCGATCTTCCAACGGGCCGCCCAGCTCAGCGACGGGCAGATCCGCTTTCTGGGTTGTGCCAGTCTCTGCCTCGGGGGGCTGGTACTGTGGCTTTGGGGACTGGCCGGCTGAAGCGTTGACCGGGCATGGCTGCCATCGGCAGTCAGGGTCTGTACAATGCTGCTTTTAACCCCGGTGCCATTTCATGTCCTCTGCTTGGCTGTTGCCAGAGCACATTGCCGATGTCCTGCCCGCCGAGGCCAGGCGCATCGAGGAGCTGCGCCGCCAGTGGCTGGATCTGGCGCGTGGTTACGGTTTCGAGCTGGTGATGCCGCCGCTGCTCGAACACCTGGAGTCCCTGCTGTCGGGGACGGGCCGGGAGCTCAATCTCAAGACATTCAAGCTGGTGGACCAGCTCAGCGGTCGCACGCTGGGCCTGCGGGCCGACACCACGCCTCAGGCGGCGCGCATTGACGCCCATCTGCTCAACCGTGAAGGCGTGACCCGCCTGTGCTACTGCGGGCCGGTGCTCCATACCCGTCCTTCCGGGCTTTACTCCACCCGCGAACAACTGCAGTTCGGCGCCGAGATCTTTGGCCACGCCGGCTTGGAAGCCGAGCTCGAGGTGCAGGAGTTGGCGCTGGACGGCCTGCAGGCGGCCGGTGTGCCCCAGCTCACCATCGACCTGGGGGATGCCCGCATCGTCCGCTCGGTGCTGGGGGGGGCCTTGCTGGACGCAGAGGCGCTGACCGAACTGGTGGCGGCGTTGACTGCCAAGGACGGCAGCACGGTGCGTGCGATGGCGGCACGCTGCCCGGCCGAAACCCGCGAGGGTCTGGTCGCTCTGCTCGATCTCTACGGTGGCGACGAGGTGCTGGACAGCGCGAGCCGTCTGCTGCCGGCCCGCGGCCCCATCCAGGCGGCCTTGGCCGATCTGGCCTGGCTGGCGCGTCATCTGCGTCAGGCCTACCCGGAGGTTCAGATCGGCTTCGATCTCTCCGACATGAGTGGTTATGCCTACTACAGCGGTGTGCGTTTCGCCATCTACGGTGGCGGCTCGGCCGACGCGCTGGCGCGAGGCGGGCGCTACGACGAGATCGGTGCGGTGTTCGGTCGCAACCGGCCGGCCGTGGGCTTCAGCGTCATCGATCTGAAGAATCTGGCGGCACTGGTGCCCTCCGGTCCGGTGCGTGCCGCGGTGCGCGCCCCCTGGGCCGAAGACGACGCGCTGCGCGCCGCCATCCGCGCCCTGCGCGGCCGGGGCGAAACCGTGGTCTGCATCCTGCCCGGGCACGAGCAGGAGACCGAGGAATTTGATTGCGACCGGGAGCTGACCCAGGTCGACGGCCGCTGGCTGGTGCGGGCGCTCTGAGCGCCGCCCATCCCTCCTGTTTTCATTGAATCGCTGGAACGCCATGCAACAAGGCAATACTTCTGCGCGCGGGCGCAACGTCGTCGTCGTCGGGACCCAATGGGGTGACGAAGGCAAGGGCAAGGTCGTGGACTGGCTGACGGACCACGCCCAGGGCGTGGTGCGCTTCCAGGGCGGTCACAACGCCGGCCACACCCTGGTCATCAAGGGTGTGAAGACCGCGCTGCAGCTGATCCCCTCGGGCATCATGCGCGACGGCGTGGCCTGCTACATCGGCAACGGCGTGGTGGTCGACCCGACCCACCTGCTCAGCGAGATCGAGCGCCTGGAGAAGGCCGGCCTGGAAGTGCGCTCGCGCCTGTACATCAGCGAATCCTGCCCGCTGATCCTGCCCTTCCACGTGGCGGTGGACAAGGCCCGCGAAGCCCTGCGCGAGAACAGCGGCGCCGGCAAGATCGGCACCACCTGCAAGGGCATCGGTCCGTCCTACGAGGACAAGGTGGCCCGCCGCGCCCTGCGCGTGCAGGACCTGAAGCACCCCGAGCGCTTCGCGGCCAAGTTGCGTGATCTGCTGGACATGCACAACTTCATGCTGCAGGGCCACCTGAAGGCCGATGCGCTGGAGTTCCAGCCCATCTTCGACCAGGCCATGGCCATGGGCGAGCAACTGCGCCCGATGATGGCGGACGTGGGCTACGCGCTGCACAAGGCCCACCTGGCCGGTCAGAACCTGTTGTTCGAAGGGGCGCAGGGCACGCTGCTGGACATCGACCACGGCACCTACCCGTACGTGACCTCCAGCAACTGCGTGGCCGGCAATGCGGCCGCGGGGTCGGGCCTGGGGCCGCAGATGCTGCAGTACATCCTGGGCATCACCAAGGCCTACACCACCCGCGTGGGTTCGGGCCCGTTCCCGACCGAGCTCGACATCAACGCCGAGGGCACGGTGGGTCACCACCTGTCCACCGTGGGCCAGGAGCGCGGCACCGTGACCGGGCGAGCCCGCCGCTGCGGCTGGCTGGACGCGGCCGCGCTCAAGCGGGCCATCATCATCAACGGCATCTCGGGCCTGTGCATCACCAAGCTCGACGTGCTGGACGGTCTCAAGGAGATCAAGGTCTGCACCGGCTACCGCCTCCACGGCGAGGACGTGGACATTCTGCCGCTGGACGCCGACGACATCGCCGCCTGCGAGCCGGTGTACGAGACCTTCCCGGGCTGGGAGGGCAGCACCTTCGGGCTGACCCGCTGGGACGATCTGCCGCTGAACGCGCGCCGCTACCTCGAGCGTGTCCAGGCCTTCATCGGCGCGCCGATCGACATGGTCTCCACCGGCCCCGATCGCGACCACACCATCCTGCTGCGCCACCCCTACCAGGGTTGAGCGCGGAACCTCTGCGCCACACGCACACCGACTGATTGGAGAACCCATGCTCACCGACGACGGCAAGCATCTTTACGTGTCCTGGGACGAGTACCACCTGCTCACCGAGCGGCTGGCTCTGAAGGTGCACCACTCTGGCTGGCAGTTCGACCAGATCCTGTGCCTGGCACGTGGCGGCATGCGGCCGGGCGATGTGCTTTCGCGCGTGTTCGACAAGCCGCTGGCCATCATGTCGACCAGTTCCTACCGCGCCGAAGCCGGCACGATCCAGGGGCGGCTGGACATGGCCAAGTACATCACCATGCCCAAGGGCGAACTGGCCGGGCGCGTGCTGCTGGTGGATGATCTGGCCGATTCCGGCGAGACCCTCAAGGCGGTGGTGGAGCGCCTGCGCGGCATGCCGCAGATCGCCGAGCTGCGCTCGGCGGTGCTGTGGACCAAGGCCGTGTCGACCTACAAGCCGGACTACTTCGTCGAAGAACTGGTGACCAGCCCTTGGATCCACCAGCCCTTCGAGGAATACGACTCGCTGCGTCCCGAAGGTTTGGAGCGCAAGCACGCGATCTGATGGGGCTCATCCGCCCGTCCTCGGAAGCCGTTCCGAGGCGAGGCGGAGTGTTGCGGCTCAGCGCTGCGCGCGGGCTTCGTGTGGTGAACGCCACACCCATCCGACGCTGAACGCACAAAACAAAAAGGCCGGCACCACGTGCCAGCCTTCGAAGAAGAAATTCCGAGAAATTCTCGTTATTCTTGGTGCCCAGGAGAGGACTCGAACCTCCACGGAGTTACCCGCTAGTACCTGAAACTAGTGCGTCTACCAATTCCGCCACCTGGGCATTTCAGGATTTTGCCGCTCTAGAGGTGACTTGTTCAGTTGCCCCGAAAGCGAAAGATAGGACTATACCATTAAAACAAAACAGAACACAAGCACTTCGGCGCCGGTCGCCGCCTCTCTGGGCGATGTCGACGGTGTGGTGATGGGGCACCGCGATGGCCACGGCTTCGTCCGCCGTGACGATGGCGAAGGAGACATCTACCTGTCTCCCCAGGAAATGCGGGCGGTGCTGCACCGCGACCGCGTGCGGGTGCGCATCCAGCGTCTGGACCGCAAGGGGCGGCCCGAGGGGCGGGTGGTCGACATTCTCGAACGTCGCAAGGTGCCCATCATCGGCCGTCTGCTCTTCGAGAACGGCGTCTGGCTGGTGGCGCCCGAAGACCGCCGTTACGGCCAGGACATCCTGATCCCGAAGAACGGCATTGCCAACGCCTCGGTGGGGCAGGTGGTGGCGGTGGAGCTCACCGAGCCTGCTTCGATGTATTCCCAGCCCGTGGGGCGGGTCAGCGAGGTGCTGGGCGAGATCGACGATCCCGGCATGGAGATCGAGATCGCGGTGCGCAAGTACGAGGTGCCGCATCGCTTCTCGCCGGAGACCCTGTCCCAGGCGGCGGCGCTGCCCGAGAAGCTCAAACCGGCCGACCTGAAGCAGCGGGTGGACCTGCGCGACGTGCCCTTCGTCACCATCGATGGCGAAGACGCGCGCGACTTCGATGATGCGGTGTACTGCGAGCCCTTCAGCAGTGGCCGCGGGGCCAAGGCGATCAAGGGTTGGCGCCTGCTGGTGGCCATTGCCGATGTGTCGCACTACGTCAAGCCGGGGGAGCCGCTGGATCGCGATGCCTACGAGCGTGCCACCTCGGTGTACTTCCCGCGGCGGGTCATTCCCATGCTGCCGGAGAAGCTCTCCAATGGCCTGTGTTCGCTCAATCCCGAGGTGGACCGGTTGACCATGGTCTGCGACATGGTGGTGAGCGACCTGGGGGAGGTGACGGCTTACCAGTTCTATCCCGGGGTGATCTGCTCGCACGCGCGCCTGACCTACACCGAGGTGGCCGCGGCCCTGAGCAACACGCGCGGGCCGGAGGCCACCCGGCGTGCCGCGCTGCTGCCGCAACTGCTGCAACTCCACGAGGTCTACCGGGCGCTGCTCAAGTCCCGTGAGCGTCGCGGCGCGGTCGATTTCGACACCACCGAGACGCAGATCGTCTGCGACGAGAACGGCCGCATCGAGAAGATCGTGCCCCGGGTGCGCAACGACGCGCACCGGCTGATCGAAGAGGCCATGCTGGCGGCCAATGTCTGCGCGGCCGACTTCATCAATGTGCACCAGCATCCCTGCCTGTTCCGTGTGCACGAGGGCCCCACGCCCGAGAAGCGCCTGGCCCTGCAGAACTACCTGAAGGCCCAGGGCATCGGGCTGTCCCTGAGCGAAGAGCCCACGCCGGCCGAGTTCCAGGCCATCGCCGAGGCCACCAAGGACCGGGTGGATGCCGCGCAGATCCACACCATGCTGTTGCGGACCATGCAGCAGGCGCTCTACACGCCGGTCAACAGTGGCCACTTCGGGCTGGCCTACGAGGCCTACGCCCACTTCACCAGCCCCATCCGGCGCTATCCCGATCTGCTGGTGCACCGGGTGCTCAAGGCCATCCTGGCGGGCAAGCGCTATCACCTGGGCAAGGGCGAACTGGGGCCGGCGCCATCGCGCAAGAACGGCAAGCCCACCAAGGTCCAGTTGGTCGAGACCGAGCGCTGGGAAGCTGCTGGCCTGCACTGCAGTGCCAACGAGCGGCGGGCGGACGAGGCCTCCCGTGATGTGGAGGCCTGGCTCAAGTGCCGCTACATGCGCGAGCGCCTGGGCGAGGAGTTCAGCGGCTCGGTGACCGCGGTCACCAGCTTCGGCGTCTTCGTGACGCTGGATGCGCTCTACGTCGAGGGTCTGGTTCATATCACCGAACTGGGCGGCGAGTACTTCCGCTTCGACGAGGTGCGCCAGGAGCTGCGCGGCGAGCGGACCGGTGTGCGCTATGCCATCGGAACCCGGGTTCGCATCCAGGTCAGCCGTGTGGACCTGGATGGGCGCCGCATCGACTTCCGCATGGTGCGCGAAGGCGAGGACGTGCGCTCCGGCGCCGTCGGTCGCAAGGGGGCGGCGGCGCAGGGACCGGCGCGGGGCGCAGGCAAGAAGGCCACCGAGGAGTTGGCCGAGCTGGAGGCCGTCGACCGCGCTCACAAACGTGCCACCAAGGCGGCGAGGAGCAAGCCCGGCCGCCCCACCCGCAAGGGCGAAGCCGCCTCCACCAAGGGCGCGGGGGATGCTGAGCGGGGCGCGGGGGCAGGGCGCAAGAGTGCCGGCAAGCGACGCTGAGCCTGCCGACGAGGCTCCGAGGCCAGGGCGGTCCGCCGAAGAGGGGGCCGCCCTTGTTTTTGGCGGCGGCCGGGCCGCTAGGCGCCGGCGTTCAGTTGCCCAGCCATGGCGGCGATCAGCGTGTCGGCCAGAACGGGCCCATGGGGCCTGGGCTGGGCCTGCATGGCCGCGCGGCCGTGCAGCCACGCCGATGCTGCCGCGACCCGGGCGGCATCGGTCACCGCATCGCCCGAGGCCGGCTGGGCGGACCAGGTTGCCCCCAGCCAGCCGGCCAGGATGTCGCCGCTGCCCGGGCAGGCCAGCCCGCCGTGCCCGGTCGGATTGATCCAGCAGCTATCCATGGGCGTGGCCACCACCGTGCCTGAACCCTTGAGCAGCACCACGGCGCGCAGCTGCGCGGCCAGCGCCCGGGCATGGGCGATGCGGTCTGCCTGGATCGCGCTGCTGCTGCGGCCGGCCAGGCGCGCGGCCTCCAGGGGGTGGGGGGTCAGGACGGTGACGAGTCCGCGATCGGCCCGTGCGCGCAAGGCATCCTGCAATCCGCCATCGGCCGCCACGGCGTTCAGCCCGTCTGCGTCCAGCACCAGACGGCGCGCCCTGGCCAGGACTTCGGGCAGCAGCAGGCGAACGGCGTCACCGCCGCCGCATCCACACACCACGGTGGCGCTCTCCAGCACGTCCGGGGCCTGCCAGGCATCGGGCCGCCGGAACATCAGCTCCGGGTGCACCGGGTCACAGTCCAGCGGCGGGTGCTGGTCGAGCAGGCTGACGTAGACGCGCCCGGCACCGCCGGCCAGACCGGACCTCCCCGCCAGCAGTGCGGCGCCGGTCATGCCGCGGGCACCTGCCAGCACCCAGAGGTCGCCGAAGCTGCCCTTGTGCTGGCCATGTTGCCTCGGGGGGTAGAGGGACCGGGCATCTTCCTCCCCCGTGATCCAGGCCGTCGCGGGGCCTGGCTCCTGATTCGGATGGGCGCCCAGATCGTCCCACCACAGCGCACCAGCCAGGTCCCGTCCTTGGCCGGTGAACAGGCCGGGCTTGAGGGTCAGCAGGGACAGGGTGGCCTGGGCCCGTACCGTCACGTCGCCGGTGGGTTGACCGGTGTCGCCGTTCATGCCGCTGGGCAGGTCCACCGACAACACCGGGCCGGTCTGTTCGTTGCTCCACCGCGCCAGTTCGGCCAAGCGGCCTTCAAGGGGGCGGGTCTGCCCCAGCCCGAGCAAGGCATCGATCACCGCGCGGGCGCGAAACGGGTGGGGCGGCAGGGCCTCCGCGAAGGGCACGCCGGCGGCCTGGGCATCGATGAAGGCTTGTCGCGCATCGGCCGGCAGTTGCTCGGGTGAGCCGGCCAGGATCACGCGCACAGCATGCCCCTGCCGATGCAGCCAGCGGGCGGCCACCAGACCATCGCCGCCATTGTTGCCTGGGCCGCACAGGACCCAGAAGGTGCCCTCCGGTCGGCCCAGGGTCAGGGCCAGCCGCGCGACGGCCAGGCCGGCCCTGGCCATCAGTTGGCCGGCCTCGGTCTGCGCTTGCAGCGCGCGGGCCTCGATCTGGCGCGAGGCGGCGGTGTCGTGCACTGGCAGTGCTCGGCCGGGCAGATGCAGCCGGGCCGGAGCGAGAACGGGGAGAAGAGCCATGCCGCGAGTGTGGCGGTCGTCCGGGCTGCTGTCACCCCCGCGCCCGCCGGGGCTCACCAGCGTGTGCAGCCCAGCAGATCCTGTCCTTCCAGCGCGGGGCGTCCTTCGAGGGCGTTGGCCAGCAGTTGGGCGCAGCCGCCGGCGAGTGCGCTGCCCTGATCGCCATGACCCAGGTTCAGCCACAGGCCGGGCCAGGGGCTGGGGCCAAGCACCGGGGCGTCGTCGGGCAGCTTGGCGCGCGTGCCTTGCCAGGCCTGTGCGGGGTTGCCGTGTCCGGCCTCCGGGAACCAGCGCTCCAGCGTCGCGTACATCCGGCGTTGGGTCTGGATGGCGGGGCGCCCATTGGGGGAGAGATCGGCCCAGGGATCGGTGATCCGCACCCGCTCGCCCATGCGGGACAGGGTGAGGCCGGTCTGGGCATCGGTGATGGCCCCGCGGGGGGCCGGGTCGGGCATGGCTTCGGGCAGGTGCAGCGGCGCGGTCAAGGAGCAGCCCGGTGCGGCCTGCAGGGGCAGCCGCAGGCCCTGGGCCCTCAGCCAGGGGATGGAGGCGGTGCCGGTGCAGAGCACCACCGCATCGAAGCGGGTCTCCTGGCGCGGCCCCGCGCCCGGGCCGCCGTGGCTCAACCAGGTGGGGTGTCGGGGGTCGATGTCCTCCACCTCCGTGTTGAGGTGAAAGCGTGTGCCCGTCTGTTGTGCCAGCAGCCGCAGCTGCTGGGCCAGTTGCCGGGTGTTCACCACCCGGATCTGCGGCAGCCAGAGCCCCCCCGCAGCGGGGCGCGCGCTGGCGAGTGCAGGTTCGGCGCTCGCCAGTTCATCCGGACCGAGGATCTGGTGGGGCAGGCCCAGGCTGGTCAGGTGGGCGGCGTCGGCATCGGACTGCCTGAGGCTGCGCTCGTCCGGCCGCAGGACCAGCCAGCCCCGCGTTTGCTCGCATTCCAGGCGGTGTTCCGCCTCCAGCTGTTCCAGCCAGTGCTCGCCCAGCTCGAACAGCCGTGCCAGCACCTGTTGTCGCGCCAGCCAGTCGGCCTGCCTGCGTGCGCGGGCCTGCCGCCGGGCCTGCGCATTCCAGGGGCTGCGACGCCGCCAGTGCGGATGCTGCGCCAAGCTGGGCAGTGCGGTCGGACACAGCACGCCGGCGCCGGCGAAACTGGATTCCGTGGCAATGCCGCCACGGCGTTCGAACACCTCCACCCGGTGACCGCGCAAGGACAGTTGCAGTGCTGTGCACACGCCGACGAAACCGGCGCCCACGATGCCGATGTGCATGTCAGTGGCTCCAGATGGATGGGTCGACGAGGGAAGGGCGGGGTGTGCTGAAGCACAGGCGAGGCTGTGGCAGCGGGCAGGTCTGGAACCGGGATTGCATCGGAGAAGCCGCGGGCGGCAGGGGCGGGCACATGACCCACCATCCCGCCAGGCAGCCACCGCCGTGCAGCGGTGGCGTGTCGCCCGGCGTCGCGTTGTTGACAACTGGCATTGTGCCTTGCGTTTGCTCACGGTTCCGCGCGCCTGGCGGCTTCTCGGTCGGCTCCATGCCAGAGGTCGGGAGGTTTCTGATACAATCTTTGGGTTTACCTCGACGGAGGCGCCAGGAAGGCGTGCTGGCGGGGTAGGCAGGTGGTCGCCACGGTGGTGGCTGCCTCAATCGCGAACCCGGCCTCTCAAGGTGTTGCGCGTTGCCTGCGGCTGAGCTGCGGGCCGGCAATCAAGGCCGGGCTTCTAGACCCAACCTTTGGAGTACTCCATGTCCGTTTCTATGCGCGAAATGCTGGAAGCCGGTGTCCACTTCGGTCACCAAACCCGCTTCTGGAACCCCAAGATGGCCCCGTTCATCTACGGTCATCGCAACAAGATCCACATCATCAACCTCGAAAAGACGCTGCCGAAGTTCGAGGAAGCCCTGAAGTTCGTACGTCAGCTGTCGGCCAAGCGCGGCACCATCCTGTTCGTGGGCACCAAGCGTCAGGCGCGTGATGTGGTGGCCATGGAAGCCGCCCGTTGCGGCATGCCCTATGTCGACCAGCGCTGGCTGGGCGGCATGCTGACCAACTTCAAGACGGTCAAGGGCTCGCTGAAGAAGCTGAAGGACATGCAGGCCCAGAAGGACTCTGGCGCCGAAATGCGCATCAAGAAGGAAGCGCTGCTGTTCGATCGCGAACTGGCCAAGCTGGAGAAGGACATCGGCGGCATCCAGGACATGGGCGCTCTGCCGGACGCCATCTTCGTGATCGACGTGGGCTTCCACAAGATCGCCGTGGCCGAAGCCCAGAAGCTGGGCATCCCCGTGGTCGGCGTGGTGGACACCAACCATTCGCCCGATGGCGTGGACTACGTGATCCCCGGCAACGACGACTCCGCCAAGGCGGTGGCGCTGTACGCCAAGGCCATGGCTGATGCCGTGCTGGAAGGCAAGGCCAATGCTGCCACCGAGTTGGTGCAGGCCGTGGCCGCCGACGGTGACGAATTCGTCGAAGTCAGCGAAGAAGCCTGAGCAGGCGCGTCGCGCCAGTGACCAAGGGGCTGCTACAGCCCCTTTTTCACACCCCCGAAACGATTTCTGATTGAACCTCGGGTGGTTGCGAAAACCACCCCACACGGAGAGAGAAACATGGCTGCTATTACCGCCGGCATGGTTGCTGAACTGCGCGCCAAGACCGATGCCCCGATGATGGAGTGCAAGAAGGCGCTGACCGAAGCCGAAGGCGACATGGCCAAGGCCGAGGAGCTGCTGCGCGTCAAGCTGGGCACCAAGGCCGGCAAGGCTGCCGCCCGCGTGACTGCCGAAGGCGTGGTCGCTTCCTTCATCGACGGCAACACCGGCGCGATGATCGAAGTCAACTGCGAAACCGACTTCGTGACCAAGAACGACAGCTTCCTGGCCCTGGCCAAGGCTGCTGCCGAGCTGGTGGCCAAGCACAACCCGGCCGACATCCCGGCCCTGGGCGCCCTGGCCTACGCGCAGGACGGCTTCGGCCCCACCCTGGAAGACGTGCGCAAGGGCCTGATCGGCAAGATCGGCGAGAACATGTCCTTCCGCCGTTACCAGCGCTGGGCCAACGGTGGCGCCCTGGCCACCTACCTGCACGGCACCCGCATCGGCGTGGTCGTCGAGTTCGACGGCGATGCCGTGGCCGCCAAGGATGTGGCGATGCACATCGCCGCCATGAAGCCGGTGGCCCTGACCTCCGCCGAGGTGTCGGCCGACCTGATCGCCCGCGAGCGCTCGGTGGCCGAAGCCAAGGCGGCCGAATCCGGCAAGCCGGCCGAGATCGCGGCCAAGATGGTCGAAGGCTCGGTGCAGAAGTACCTGAAGGAAGTCTCGCTGGTGGACCAGGTCTTCGTGAAGGCCGCCGACGGCAAGCAGACCGTGGGCGCCTACCTGAAGTCGGCTAACACCACGGTGAAGGGCTTTACCCTGTACGTGGTGGGCGAAGGCATCGAGAAGAAGGTGGACGACTTTGCCGCCGAAGTGGCTGCCCAGGTGGCTGCCGCCAAGGGCCAGTAAGCCAGGCCCTGACCGGTACGCGGCCTCAACCCTCACCAGGAGCGAGCCGCGTACACTTTCCGCCGATTCACGAGATCCACGCCGCCCTGGGGAACCCCGCATGCCAGCCTACAAGCGCATCCTGCTCAAACTGTCCGGTGAGGCCCTGATGGGCGACGATGCCTACGGCATCAACCGCGCGACCATCGTCCGCATGGTCAAGGAAGTGCAGGAGGTCACCGAGATGGGCTGCGAGGTGGCTGTGGTGATCGGTGGCGGCAACATCTTCCGCGGCGTGGCCGGCGGCTCGGTGGGCATGGACCGCGCCACCGCCGACTACATGGGCATGCTGGCCACGGTGATGAACTCGCTGGCCCTGGCCGACACCATGCGCCAGGAAGGCATGACCGCCCGCGTGATGTCCGCCATCTCGATCGAGCAGGTGGTCGAGCCCTACGTGCGGCCCAAGGCGCTGCAGTACCTCGAAGAGGGCAAGGTGGTCATTTTTGCCGCCGGCACGGGCAACCCCTTCTTCACCACCGACACCGCCGCCGCGCTGCGCGGCGCCGAGATCGGTGCCCAGGTGGTGCTCAAGGCCACCAAGGTGGACGGCGTCTACACCGCCGACCCGAAGAAGGATCCCTCGGCCACCCGCTACAGCCAGATCAGCTTCGACGAGGCGATCTCCAAGAACCTGCAGGTGCTGGACGCCACGGCCTTCGCGCTGTGTCGCGACCAGAAGCTGCCGATCAAGGTCTTTTCCATCTTCAAGCCGGGCGCCCTCAAGCGGGTGGTGCAGGGTGAGGACGAGGGCACCCTGGTGCACGTCTGAAGATTCACGGAACGCGAACGATCATGACCATTGCTGACATCAAGAAGACCGCCGAGACCAAGATGGCCAAGTCGGTCGAGGCCCTGAAGAACGAACTGCAGAAGATCCGCACCGGTCGTGCCCACCCCGGCATCCTGGATCAGGTCCATGTCGAGTACTACGGTTCCATGGTGCCTCTGAGCCAGGTTGCCAACCTGAGCCTGCTGGACGCCCGCACGATCAGCGTGCAGCCCTGGGAAAAGGGCATGGCCTCCAAGATCGAGAAGGCCATCCGCGAATCGGACCTGGGCCTGAACCCGGCTTCGCAGGGCGATCTGATCCGCGTGCCGATGCCCGCGCTGACCGAAGAGCGCCGCAAGGAGCTGACCAAGGTCGCCCGCGGCGAAGGCGAGGATGCCAAGGTGGCCGTGCGCAACCTGCGCCGCGATGCCAACGAGCATCTGAAGAAGCTGCTCAAGGACAAGACCATCACCGAGGATGACGAGCGCCGCGCGCAGGACGACATCCAGAAGCTGACCGACCGCACCATTGCCGAGATCGACAAGACGGTGCAGGCCAAGGAAGCCGACATCCTGGCCGTCTGACCCGGATGAACACCTCGGTTTCGCCGGAGGGCAGCATTCCTCGCCACGTCGCCATCGTGATGGATGGCAACGGGCGCTGGGCGCGCAAGCGCTTCATGCCCCGCATCTTCGGCCACAAGTACGGCATGGAGACGGTGGTGCGGGTGATCGACCACTGCCAGGCGCGCGGGGTCGAGTACCTGACGGTCTATGCCTTCTCCTCGGAGAACTGGAAGCGTCCCGAGGACGAGGTGTCCGGTCTGATGAACCTCGTTCTGGTCGGGATCTCGAAGTACCTGGCCAAGCTGGCATCGCGCGGCGTGCGCATCCACGTGGCCGGGGACCGCAGCAAGGTGTCGGAACGGGTGCGCCAGGCCTGGAACGAGGCCGAAGAGCGGACCCGCCACAACACGGGTCTGCATGTGACGGTGGCCTTCAACTACGGGGGCCGCTGGGACATCGTCCAGGCCTGCCAGCGCGCGCTGGCCGAAGGCGTCGCCCCCGAGGCGCTGACCGAGGAAGCGCTGTCGCGGCACATGGCGCTGGCGTATGCGCCGGATCCAGACCTTTTCATCCGCACGGGCGGCGAGGTGCGGGTGAGCAATTTCCTGCTCTGGCAACTCGCCTACGCCGAGCTGTATTTCACCGACTGCCTCTGGCCGGACTTCGACGAGGCCGAGCTGGACAAGGCCTTTGCCGATTTCGCCCGCCGGGATCGGCGCTTCGGCGGCGTCAAGCAGGCGCAGGCGCCCGAGCAGTCGGCCTGATCGGGTCCACATGCTGATCCAACGAATCATCACTGCGCTGGTCCTGCTGGCGCTGCTGCTGCCTGCGCTCGTGGCCAGCTCGCCTTGGCCTTTTGCCCTGCTGACCCTGGCGCTCATCGGGGCTGGCGGCTGGGAGTGGGCCCGCCTGAACGGCATCCATGGCTGGTGGGCCCTGGCCACGGGGTGCGTGGTGGTGGCCCTGTGCGCCCTTGGCGCCATGGCGGGCTGGTCTGCGCATGCGCCGGTCTGGGTCTGGTGGGCGGCGACCGTCTGCTGGGTCGTGGGGGGCACCCTGGGGCTGCGCAGCGGTCCTCCAGCCTGGCCTCAGCTGCCGCGTGGCGCGCGCTGGCTCATCGGTGTGCTGGTCCTTCCGGCGGCCTGGCTGGCCTTCTGCAACGCCCGCGGGCTGGGGCTCAACTTCCTGCTGTCTGCGCTGTGCCTGGTCTGGATGTCGGACATCGCGGCCTATTTCGGCGGCAAGACCTGGGGGCGGCGCAAGCTGGCCGTGACGATCAGCCCGGGCAAGACCTGGGAGGGGGCTTGTACCGGTCTGATCGGCGTGGGTCTGCTGGCGCTGGCCTGGGTGGCGGTGGAACACGGGACCGGCGCCGCCGCCACGAGCCTGTTTGACCGTCTGTGGCTCGGTCTGGGCGGGCTGGGCGCCGTGCTGGCCCTGGCCGCCCTCGTTGCACTGGGCATCATGGGCGATCTGCTGGAGTCGCTGGCCAAGCGGGCGGCGGGCATGAAGGATTCGAGCGGCCTGCTGCCGGGCCACGGCGGGGTGCTGGACCGGGTGGATGCCCTGTTGCCTGTGCTGCCGGCCGTGATGGCGCTGGCCAGCCTGTGAGGAAGAACACGATGACGATGCGGCAGAGGCTGTGCATCCTGGGATCGACCGGGTCGATCGGCACCAACACGCTGGATGTGGCGGCGCGCCATCCCGACCGTTTCGAGGTGGTGGCGCTGAGCGCGCATTCGCGTGTCGATGATTTGCTGGCCCAGTGTCGCCAGTGGCGGCCCCGCTGGGCGGCCATGAGCGACGTCGATGCCGCGCAGCGGCTGGCAGTGGCCGTGCGCGCCGAAGGCCTACCCACCGAGGTGCTGGCCGGGCCGCAAGCCCTGGTGGCGCTGGCGGGGCACGACGACGTGGACAGCGTGATGGCCGCCGTGGTCGGCGCGGCCGGCTTGCCGGCCTGCATGGCGGCTGCGCGCGCCGGCAAGCGCCTGCTGCTGGCCAACAAGGAGGCCCTGGTGGTGGGCGGCGCGCAGTTCATCGCCGCGGTGCGCGAAGGCGGCGCCCAGCTGCTGCCCATCGACAGCGAACATTCGGCCATCTTCCAGTGTCTGCCGGAGGACCGCTCGACCTGGGCCCAGCGCATCGACCACATCGTTCTGACCGCATCCGGCGGACCGTTTCGCCAAGCCGATCCTCTCAGCCTGCGTGACGTGACCCCCGAGCAGGCCTGCGCCCACCCGAACTGGGTGATGGGCCGCAAGATCTCGGTCGATTCGGCGACGATGATGAACAAGGCGCTCGAAGTCATTGAGGCCCGCTGGCTGTTCGATCTGGCGCCGTCCCAGGTGAAGGTGGTCATCCATCCGCAGAGCATCATCCACTCCATGGTGATCTGCCGGGACCAGTCGGTGCTGGCCCAGTTGGGGACACCCGACATGCGCGTGCCCATCGCCTACGGACTGTCCTTTCCGGAGCGTATTGCCTCCGGTGCCTCGGCCCTGGACTTCCTGGGCCTGAAGTCCCTGACCTTCGAGGCGCCGGAACGTGCCCGCTTCCCGGGCTTGTTCCTGGCCTGGGAGGCGTTGGAGGGGCCGCATGGCAGCACCGCCGTGCTCAATGCCGCCAATGAGGAGGCCGTGGCGGCCTTCCTGTCGCGTCGCCTGCGCTTCACCGATATCCATGACGTCGTGGCGCGCACTTTGGAACTCGAGGTGCCCCGGTTGAGTCTGTCGCTGGATGTGCCGGTGGAGGCTCTGCTCGCGCTCGACGAGCAGGCCCGCCGCAGAGCACGCGAGATCATTGCCCGCCTGAACTGACCCATGCCGATCACGCCGCTGGCCTTTGTGCTGACCTTGGGGGTGCTCATCGTCGTGCATGAGTTCGGCCACTACAAGGTGGCTCGCTGGTGTGGCGTCAAGGTCCTGCGCTTCTCCGTGGGCTTCGGTCGGGTGCTGTGGCGACGTGTCTCGCGCGATGGCGTCGAATTCACTCTGGCCATGATCCCCCTGGGCGGCTACGTCCGCATGCTGGACAGCCGGGAAGGGGAGGTGCCTGCCGATCAGGCGTCGCAGGCCTTCGACCAGCAACCCCTGCGCCGTCGCGTGGCCATCGTGGCCGCCGGGCCGCTGGCCAACCTGCTGCTGGCGGTGCTGCTGTACGCCGGCGCCGGCTGGATCGGCAACCTGGAAGCTGAACCGGTCCTGGCGGCGCCGACCGCGGGAAGCCTGGCCGAGGGTGCGGGCCTTCAAGCAGGTGATCGCGTGCAAGCCGTCAGCGTCGGCGAGGACGACTGGCAGACCGCTCGTTCGATCAACGATGTGCGGCGCGCCCTGGCCCAGGCGGTGCTGGATCGGCAGTCCGTCCAACTGGCGGTGGAAGATGCGCAGGGGGGCCACCGGCGGGTGGTGGTGCTGCCGGTCGGCCAGCTGGGTGGTGCGGAACTGGACGGTCCCTTGATTCGGCGCATCGGCATCGGCAATGCGTTCAGCGAACCGGTGCTGGGCCGTCTGGAAGCGGGGGGGCCTGCCGAGCGGGCGGGCCTGCACGAGGGAGATCGGGTGCTCACCGTGGACGGCCGGCCGGTGGCGGATGCACAGTCGCTGCGCGAGATGATCCGCGCGGCCGGCGCCCATGCGCCCGGCAGCATGCAGTGGCTGGTGGAGCGGCAGGGGCAGCGTCTGTCCATCGCCGTCACCCCCCGGCGTGTCGAGGACCGTGAGGCCGGTGTCACCTTGGGCCGCATCGACGCCTATGTGGGCCGCGCGCCTGCGACGGTGATGGTGCGACTGGGGCCGGTGGAAGGCTTGCAGCAAGCCTTTGCACAGACCTGGGACACTGCCTGGACCAGCCTGCGCATGCTCGGGCGCATGGTGGTCGGTCAGGCTTCGCTCAAGCAGCTCAGTGGCCCGCTGACGATCGCCGACTATGCTGGTCAATCGATCCAGATGGGCTTGGTTCCCTACCTGGTTTTCCTCGCGATGATCAGTGTGAGCCTGGGTGTTCTGAACCTGCTGCCGCTGCCCATGCTCGACGGTGGCCACCTGATATATTACGTTTTCGAGGGGGTGACCGGCCACCCGGTCCCGGACCATTGGCAGGCATGGCTGCAGCGCGGTGGAGCCATCGTGCTGCTGCTGATGATGTCCATTGCCCTATCCAACGATGTGGCCCGGTTGCTGGGCCTGTAGTGACACTCTTTCCGATGCGATCATCCCCCCTTGAGCGCTGGCTGCGGCCGGTTCCTGCCTGTGTGGCCTTGCTGACCGTCGCCCATGCGCCCCTGGTGCACGCGGTAGAGCCTTTCGACATCGCGGACATCCGCGTCGAAGGTCTGCAACGCAGCGACCCCGGCAGCGTGTTCGCCGCCCTGCCGTTCCGCGTGGGAGACAGCTACACCGACGACAAGGCCGCCGCGGCCCTGCGTGCGCTGTTCGCCACTGGCCTGTTCAAGGACGTGCGCATCGAGCTCGAAGGCCGCGTGGTGGTGGTGGTGGTGCAGGAGCGTGCCTTCATCGCCTCGGTGAACTTCAGTGGTCTCAAGGAGTTCGACAAGGACACCCTGGCCAAGGCCCTGAAGGACAACGGCATCAGCGATGGCCAGCCCTATGACAAGGCCGTGATCGACCGTGCCGAGCAGGAAATCAAGCGTCAGTACTTGTCCCGCAGCTACTACGGCGCGGAAGTCGTGACCACGGCCACGCCGGTGTCGCGCAACCGGGTGGACGTGACCTTCAACGTGGTCGAAGGCAATGTCGCCAAGATCCGCAGCATCCACATCCAGGGGGCCCAGGCCTTCGGTGAATCCACGCTGCTGGACCTGATGGATCTGACCACCACCGGCTGGTTGACCTGGTACACCAAGACCGACCGCTACGCGCGGACCAAGCTGAACGCCGATCTCGAGAAGATCCGCTCCTACTACCTGAACCGTGGCTACCTGGAGTTCCAGGTCAAGTCCACCCAGGTCACCATCTCGCCCGACAAGCAGCACATCGACATCAGCATCGTCGTGGACGAGGGCCTGCCCTATACCGTGACCGGTGTGCGCCTGGAAGGCAACTACCTGGGCAAGGAAGACGAGTTCAAGGCGCGGGTCTCGATTCAGCCGGGTGAGCCGTACCGGGGCGACGACGTGTCGGGGACGGTGCGCCGCTTCACCGATCTGTATGCCTCCTACGGCTATGCCTTCGCCAAGGTGGAGTCGCAACCCCAGATCGACCGCCAGACCGGTCAGGTGGTGGTGGTGCTGCGGGCCAATCCCGGGGTGCGCGTCAACGTGCGCCGCATCAACCTCGCGGGCAACACCATCACCCGTGACGAAGTCATCCGCCGGGAGTTCCGCCAGTTCGAGTCGGCCTGGTACGACGGCAACAAGATCAAGCTCTCGCGCGACCGGGTGGAACGGCTGGGCTACTTCGACGAAGTCACGGTGGACACCAACGAGGTGCCAGGTGCCCCCGACCAGGTGGACCTGACCCTGAACGTGAAGGAAAAGCCCACCGGCAGCCTGAACCTGTCTGCGGGCTATTCCAGTGCGGATCGACTGTCGCTGTCGGCGTCGATCAGCAAGGAGAACATCTTCGGCTCGGGCAATTCGCTGTCCTTCGGCGTGAACACCGCCAAGTCCAGCCGCTCGCTGGCGGTTTCCACGGTGGACCCTTACTTCACCGACGACGGCGTGTCCCGCGCGATCGACGTCTACTACCGCCAGTCCAAGCCCTACAACAGCCGCGGCAGTTCCTATGACCTGGCCACGCCAGGCATGTCCATCCGCTTCGGCGTGCCGTTCAGCGAGTTCGACACGGTGTTCTTCGGCGTGGGGGCCGAGGCCACCATCATCGGCACCTCCAAAGGTCTGCCACTGAGCTACACCAAGTTCGCGGACGAGTTTGGCACCCACAGCTGGGACATGCCCTTCACCATCGGCTGGGCGCGTGAGGAGCGCGACAACCCGATGGCGCCCACCCGCGGCCGCTACCAACGCCTCAACATCGACTTCAGTCTGGTCGGGGATGTGCGCTATGCGCGCATGAACGGGCAGATCCAGCAGTACCTGGCGGTGCCTTACTTCCCCAAGCTCACCCTGGGCCTGAACGCCGAACTGGGGGTGGGCACGGGGCTGGACGGTCGCTCCTACCCGATCTTCAAGAACTATTACGGTGGCGGCCTGGGCTCGGTGCGGGTGTTCGAGCAAAACTCCTTTGGCACGACCGACGTGACCGGCGCCTATATCGGCGGCAACAAGAAGTTCAACGCCAACGCCGAGCTGTACTTCCCGGTGCCCGGCACCGGCAATGACAAGAGCCTGCGCATCTTCGCCTTCGCCGACACCGGTAACGTGTGGGGCACCACCCAGCAGGTGCATCTGGACGACCTGCGGGCTTCGGCCGGCTTCGGCCTGAGCTGGATCTCGCCGGTGGGGCCGCTCAAGATGAGCTACGGTGTGCCCTTGCGTGCCTTCAGCAGCGATAAAATCCAACGCTTCCAGTTTCAGATCGGAACTTCTTTCTGATGATGACTTCGCTCGTGAAATCCGTGCTGGCCTGCGCGGCCCTGTCCCTGGCCCTGGGCGCCTCGGCACAGGAACTCAAGATTGGCTATGTGAACGCCGAGCGCGTGCTGCGCGAGGCGGCGCCCGCCAAGGCGGCCCAGGCCCGGCTGGAGGCTGAGTTCAAGAAGCGTGAGGGCGAGCTCAACGACACCGGCACCAAGCTGCGTGTCGACATGGACAAACTCGACAAGGAAGGTCCGACCCTCTCCGAAGCCGAGCGCACCCGCCGCCAGCGTGACTTGGCCGAGCAGCAGCGCGACTTCGAGCGCAAGCGCCGCGAGCTGATGGAAGACCTCAACCAGCGCAAGAACGAAGAACTCGCCGCAGTGACCGAACGTGCCAGCAAGGTCATCAAGCAGATCTTCGAGCAGGACAAGTACGACCTGATCCTGCAGGAAGTCGTGTTCGCCGGCCCCCGTGTCGACATCACCAAGAAGGTGATCGACGCGCTGAACGCCGGCAAGTGAGAAAGGCCGTCCTTCCATGAACTCTCTGCCGGGCGTGGCCGCTCCGGTCCGTCTGGCTGACATCGTTCAGGATCTGGGCGGCGAACTCATCGGTGATGGTGATCGCACCATCACCCGTCTGGCTTCCCTGGAGGCCGCCGACGATCACAGCATCAGCTTCCTGGCCCAGGCCAAGCTGAAGCCCTTGCTGCAGACCACTGAAGCCGCCTGTGTGATCGTGCGCCCGGAATGGCGTGACGAGGCTGCAGCGCGCGGGGCGGTGATCGTCACCCCCGATCCCTACCTCTACCACGCACGTCTCACCGGTTGGTGGGCCAAGCGGGTGCGTCCAGCGCCTGCGGCGGGTGTCCATGCTTCCGCGGTGCTGGGTGAGGGCGTCCAGATCCACCCCAGCGCGTCGGTCGGGCCGCTGGCCTGCATCGGCGACGGGGCGGTGATCGGCGAAGGGGTGGTGATCGGCGCGCAGTGCCTGGTCGGCGCCCACGCCCGGATCGGCGCCTTCACGATGCTGGCGCCGCGTGCGGTGTTCGGGGACGGCTGTGTCATCGGTCAGCGGGGCAAGCTGCAAAGCGGCGCCGTCGTCGGTTCCGATGGTTTCGGCTTTGCACCGTCGCCGCAGGGGTGGCAGAAGATCGAGCAACTCGGCGTGGTCCGCATCGGTGACGATGTGGACATCGGCGCCTGCACCTGCGTGGACCGCGGCGCCCTGGACGACACCGTGCTGGGCAACGGCGTCAAGCTCGACAACCTGATCCAGATCGCCCACAACGTGCAGATCGGCGACCACACGGCGATGGCCGGCTGCGTGGGCGTGGCCGGCAGCGCGCGCATCGGGGCCCGTTGCACCTTCGGCGGGGCCGCCATGATCAGCGGTCACCTGCAGATCGTTGACGATGTGCATGTCACCGCGGGCAGCCTGGTGATGGCGTCCCTGACCAAGCCGGGGCACTACACCGGCTTTTTCCCCATCGATGAAAACAGCAACTGGGAAAAGAACGCGGCCACGCTGCGCCAGTTGCACACCCTGCGCAGCCGCGTGCGCGCACTTGAGAAGAAGCTCACACCATGACAAGCACAATGGACATCCACGACATCCTCAAGCGCCTGCCTCACCGCTATCCGTTCCTGCTGGTCGACCGCGTGCTGGAGCTGGAAAAGAACGTGCGGGTGCGGGCCATCAAGAACGTCACGATCAACGAGCCCTTCTTCACCGGCCATTTCCCGCACCGTCCGGTCATGCCGGGCGTGCTGATCCTGGAGGCCATGGCGCAGGCGGCGGCGCTGCTGTCCTTCGCGTCGGTGGACCAGTATCCCGGCGAAGACACCGTGGTGTATTTCGCGGGCATCGATGGTGCGCGCTTCAAGCGTCCGGTGGAACCGGGCGACCAGCTGATCCTGGAGGCGACCATCGAGCGCGCCAAGGCCGGCATCTACAAGTACAGCGCCCGTGCCCTGGTGGGCGAGGAGCTGGCGGCCGAGGCATCGCTGATGTGCGCCGTGCGCAACATCACCTGAGCGGGAGAGGGTGGCCATGGCCAGCATCCACGCCACAGCCCTGGTGGACCCGGCCGCCGAGCTGGACAGCACCGTGACCGTGGGGCCCTACGCCGTGATCGGTCCGCAGGTCCGCATCGGCGCGGGCACCACCGTGGGGCCGCACTGTGTCATCGAAGGTCGAACCACGATCGGGCGGGACAACCGCTTCTACCAATTCAGCTCGATCGGCGCGCCGTCCCAGGACATCTGGCAGGACGCCAACCACCGTGGCGAAGTGACCGAGCTGGTCATCGGCGATCGCAACACGGTGCGCGAGTTCTGCACCTTCAACACCGGCACCCACAAGGAACGGGGGGTCACCTCGGTCGGTCATGACAACTGGATCATGGCCTACGTGCACATCGCACACGATGTGCAACTGGGCAATCACTGCGTGCTGGCCAACAACGCCACGCTGGCGGGGCATGTGCATGTCGGGGACTGGGCCACCATCGGGGGCCTCAGCGGCGTGCACCAGTTCGTCAAGATCGGCGCGCACGCGATGATCGGCTTCCAGGGCCATGTGGCCCAGGACGTGCCCCCTTTCGTGACCGTGGATGGCAACCCGCTGGCGGCGCGCGCCGTGAACCTCACCGGCCTGCGCCGGCGCGGCTTCTCGGCAGAGCGCCAGGCCGTGATCAAGCAGATGTACAAGCTGCTCTACCGCAGCGGCCTGACCCTGGCCCAGGCCCAGCAGGCCATCGGAGAACTCAAGGGCACGCAGCCCGAGGCCGATGGCGACATCGACAGCATGCTGTCCTTCCTGGCGGCCGCCGAGCGCGGCATCGTGCGCTGAGGTGAGTCATCCCATCGCCCCTCTGCAGGCGCCGCGCCTGGGCATGGTGGCCGGCGAGGCCTCGGGTGATCTGCTGGCCAGCCTGCTGCTCAGTGGTCTGAAGGCCCGCTGGCCGGCCCTGAGCGCGGCAGGCATCGGCGGCCCCCGCATGCAGGCTGAGGGCTTCGACGCCTGGTGGCCCAGCCACAAGCTCTCGGTCTTCGGCTATGTGGATGCCCTGCGTCATTACCGCGAGCTGGTGGGCATCCGCAACCAGTTGCGCGACCGCCTGCTGGTCCAGCGCCCGGACGTGTTCATCGGGGTGGATGCGCCCGACTTCAACTTTGGGCTGGAGCAGCCGCTCAAGGCTCAGGGCATTCGCACCGTGCATTTCGTCTGCCCGTCCATCTGGGCCTGGCGGGGCGGGCGGGTGAAGAAGCTGGCCGCGGCGGCGGACCACGTTCTGTGCCTGTTCCCCTTCGAACCGGCTTTGCTGGCCGAGCACGGCGTGGCGGCGACCTTCGTCGGCCACCCCATGGCCGATCGCATTCCGCTGGAGGTGCCGCAGGCCGAGGCCCGCGCGGCGCTGGGCCTGGCGGATTCGGACACCGTGGTGGCCCTGCTGCCGGGCAGCCGGCGCAGCGAACTGCGCTACATCGGGCCGGTGCTGCTGGAGGCGGCTGTGCGCATGGCCCGGCAGCGGCCCGGTCTGCGTTTCGTCCTGCCCGTCGTGCCGGGGCTGGAGGCCGAGGTGCAGGCCCTGGTGGCCCAGCATGCCCCGGGCCTGGACCTGCAGTGCCTGGCCGGGCGGTCCCACGAGGCGCTGGCCGCCTGCGACCTGACGCTGATCGCCAGCGGCACGGCCACGCTGGAGGCCGCGCTTTTCAAACGCCCCATGGTCATCACCTACCGCATGCACTGGCTGAACTGGCAGTACATGCGGCACATGGCCTACCTGCCCTGGGTGGGCCTGCCCAACATCCTGCTGCGCGACTTCGCGGTGCCGGAGCTGCTGCAGCATGCCGCCACGCCCGAAGCCCTGGCCCGCGAAGGCCTGGCCTGGCTGGACGATGCGCCGCGCCGCGAGCGACTGCAGGCCCGCTTCACCGACCTTCATCACATGCTGCGCCAGGACACGGCGCGCAAGGCCAGCGATGCGATCGCGCAAGTCCTCGGTGCCTGAGCAGATGAGCCTGCACTTCGATGTCACCGGTCTGGTGGCCGGTGTCGACGAAGCGGGCCGCGGGCCGCTGGCCGGGCCGGTGGTGGCCGCGGCCGTGATCCTCGACGATCTCCATCCCATCGCCGGCCTGCGGGACTCCAAGCAGCTCAGCGCGCGCCGCCGCGATCAGCTCTACGATGAGATCCGGGCCAAGGCCCTGTGCTGCTGCATCGCCGAGGCCAGCGTCGAGGAGATCGACCAGCTCAACATCCTGCACGCCACCATGCTGGCCATGCGACGGGCGGTGGAGGGCCTGCGCCTGCCGCCGGCCAAGGTGCTGGTGGATGGCAACCGCCTGCCGGTGCTCAAGGTCCCGGGCGAGGCCATTGTGAAGGGCGATGCCAAGGTGCCGGCCATTTCCGCGGCCTCCATCCTGGCCAAGGTGCACCGCGACCGCCTGTGCGAGGACATGCATGCCCGCTGGCCCGACTACGGCTTCGCCACCCACAAGGGCTATCCGACCGCGGAGCACCTGGCCGCCCTGCGCACGCACGGCGCCACGCCTGTGCACCGGCGCAGCTTCGGTCCGGTGCGGGCCGCCTTGCAGGAATCCCCATGAGTCTGTCCTTTCCGCCGGCGGTCGAGGCGCTGCGCATCAGCGCGCGCGACAACCCGCTGCTGCAGCGCATCCGCAAGCTGCTGGCCGATCCCGGGGGCTACCGCAAGGCCGGTCAGGTCTGGCTGGAGGGCGACCACCTGGTGAGCGCGGCCCTGGCCCGCGGCTGGATGCTCGAGGCCCTGGTGATGACCGATGCCGCCTGGACGGCCCGGGCCGACTGGCAGGCCTGGGCCGGACAGGCGCGGCGCACGGCCCTGGTGTCGGCCGAGCTCTTCCGGGGGCTCTGCAGCCTGGAGTCGCCGGTCCAGGTGGGCGCCTTGGTGAGCCTGCCGCAGGCGCCGGTCATCCAGCCCGGCGTGTTCACCGTGGTGCTGGATCGCCTGCAGGATGCCGGCAACGTGGGCAGCATCCTGCGCAGTTCCGCGGCCTTCGGCGCACGTCAGGTGCTGGCGCTCAAGGGCACGGCGGCCCTGTGGTCGCCCAAGGTGCTGCGTGCCGGCATGGGCGCGCATTTCGGGCTCAGCCTGGTCGAGGCCCTGTCGGCAGACGATCTGGCGGCGCTTGACGTGCCGCTGCTGGCCACCAGTTCCCACGCCGGGCGGGTGCTGGGGCAGGGCGCCTTGCCCTGGCCCTGCGCCTGGGTGCTGGGCCATGAGGGGCAGGGCGTGTCTGCTGCGCTGATGGAACGTTGCGCCCACACCGTGAGCATTCCCCAGCCCGGCGGCGAGGAGTCCCTGAACGTGGGCGCGGCGGCGGCCATCTGCCTGTTCGCCAGCGCCACCGGGGCGCAAAGCGCGCCCGCTGGCTGAGTTCAGCTGGTCGGATCGGACAGCACGTCGCGCAGGATGGTCGCAGCGATCTCCTCGATCGACTTGTGGGTGGAGCTGAGCCAGTGGATGCCGCTGCGCTTCATCAGCATCTCGGCCTGCTTGACCTCGTAGCGGCAGTTCTCGATGGAGGCGTACTTGCTCTCCGGGCGCCGCTCGTTGCGGATGTGGGCCAGCCGCTCCGCGTCGATCGTCAGGCCGAAGCATTTGTGCTTGTAGGGCGTGAGCGAGGAGGGCAGGTGGCCGCGCTCGAAGTCCTCGGGGATGAGCGGGTAGTTGGCGGCCTTGATGCCATGCTGCATGGCCAGGTACAGCGAGGTGGGTGTCTTGCCGCTGCGGCTCACGCCCACCAGGATGACGTCGGCCGCCTCCAGATTGCGGGAGGATTGCCCATCGTCATGGGCCAGCGAGAAGTTGATCGCCTCGATGCGGTCGTTGTACTCCTGGCTCTTGGCCACGTCCGAGAAGCGGCCGACGCGGTGGTTGGACTTGAGCCCGAATTCGCGCTCCAGCGGCTCGACGAAGGCCTGGAACAGGTCCATCACCAGGCCCTTGCATTGGTCGCTGGTGAGGATGCTGCGCACGTCCAGCCGCGCCAGCGTGATGAAGACGATGGGGCGCCGACCTTCCGCGGCGGCGACCGCGTTGATTTCGGTGACGATCTTGTGCGCCTTGTCCACCGAGTCGATGAAGGGCCGGCGCACATGCCGCGGCTTGGCCGAGAACTGGGCCAGGATGGAATGTCCGAAGGTTTCTGCGGTGATGCCGGTGCCATCAGAGACGTAGAAAACGGTGCGATTGGGCATGCAGAAAACCTTTTGTCGAGTGTCCAAGGCAATGATAGGCATTCCGTCCGTAGAATTCGCCTATCTTCGCCAGGGCAGCGCAGGCAGTGTGACGGAAAGCCGTCAACCGCCTGGTCCTCCCGGAGCAGCTTTCAGGCCATAACAACGATCAGATGCCTGTGGAGCGTGCGCCAGAGGGTCTGTTCGCGTCCCGTGCGACACCGGTTTTTTGTCATCAAGGAGCTTTCATGTCCCACAACGCACTGGACACCGCCCTGGTCGTCCCCTTCGAACATCTGAGGATGACCGACGTCGAGACCGTCGGCGGCAAGAACGCCAGCCTCGGCGAGATGATCAGCCAGCTGGCCGAAGCCGGCGTGCGCGTGCCCGGTGGCTTTGCCACCACCGCCCATGCCTTCCGCACCTTCCTGGCCTTCGGCGGCCTGACCGAGAAGATCAGCGCCCGTCTGGCGGCGCTGGACACCGAAGACGTGCGCGCGCTGGCCGAGGCCGGCGCGGAAATCCGCCAGTGGGTGATCGACGCCCCGTTCCCGCCCGAGTTCGAGGCCGCCGTGCGGGTCGAGTACGAGCGCGTGGCTGCCGGTTCGCCGGACGCCACCTGGGCGGTGCGTTCCTCCGCCACCGCCGAGGATCTGCCAGACGCCTCCTTCGCCGGCCAGCAGGAGACCTTCCTGAACGTGCATGGCATCGACGACGTGCTGCACAAGATGAAGGAGGTCTTCGCCTCCCTCTACAACGACCGCGCCATCAGCTACCGCGTGCACAAGGGCTTCGCCCATGACGTGGTGGCCCTGTCGGCCGGCGTGCAGCGCATGGTGCGTTCCGACCTGGGCGCTGCCGGCGTGATGTTCACCATTGACACCGAGTCCGGCTTCAAGGACGTGGTCTTCGTCACCTCCAGCTATGGTCTGGGCGAGACGGTGGTGCAGGGCGCGGTGAACCCCGACGAGTTCTACGTGCACAAGCCCGCGCTGGAAGCCGGCAAGCTGGCGGTGATCCGCCGCACGCTGGGCTCCAAGCTGATCAAGATGACCTTCGCTTCGCCCGAGGAGAAGGCCGCCAGCGGCAAGCTGGTCAAGACCGAGGACACCCCGCCGGAGCAGCGCAACCGCTACTCGCTGAGCGATGCCGACGTCACCGAGCTGGCCCGCTACGCGATGATCATCGAGAAGCACTACGGCCGCCCGATGGACATCGAGTGGGGCAAGGACGGTGTGGACGGCAAGCTCTACATCCTGCAGGCCCGCCCGGAAACCGTGCGCAGCCAGGCCGAGAACCAGGTCGAGCACCGCTACAAGCTCAAGGGCCACAGCACCGTGCTGGCCGAAGGCCGCGCGATCGGCCAGAAGATCGGCACCGGCCCGGTGCGTCTGGTCAGCTCCATCAGCGAGATGGACCGCGTGCAGCCCGGCGACGTGCTGGTCACCGACATGACCGACCCGAACTGGGAGCCGGTGATGAAGCGCGCCAGCGCCATCGTGACCAACCGCGGCGGTCGCACCTGCCACGCGGCCATCATCGCCCGTGAGCTGGGCATCCCGGCCGTGGTGGGTTGCGGTGACGCCACCGAGAAGCTGGCCGACGGCGCACTGGTCACCGTGGCTTGCTCGGAGGGTGACACCGGCTACGTCTACGACGGTCTGCTTGAAACCGAGGTGACCGAGGTGAGCCGCGGCGAGATGCCGCACAGCCCGGTCAAGATCATGATGAACGTGGGCAACCCCCAGCTGGCCTTCAACTTTGCCCAGCTGCCCAACTCCGGTGTCGGCCTGGCCCGCCTGGAATTCATCATCAACAACAACATCGGCATCCACCCGAAGGCCATCCTCGACTATCCCAATGTCGATGCCGACCTGAAGAAGGCGGTCGAGTCGGTGGCCCGTGGCCACGCCTCCCCGCGCGCCTTCTACGTGGACAAGCTGGCCGAGGGCATCGCCACCATCGCCGCGGCCTTCTGGCCCAAGACGGTCATCGTGCGCCTGTCGGACTTCAAGTCCAACGAGTACAAGAAGCTGATCGGCGGCTCGCGCTACGAGCCCGATGAAGAGAACCCGATGCTGGGCTTCCGCGGTGCTTCCCGCTACATCAGCGGCGAGTTCGCCGATGCCTTCGGCATGGAGTGCGAGGCCCTCAAGCGCGTGCGCAACGAGATGGGCCTGACCAATGTCGAGATCATGGTGCCTTTCGTGCGCACCGTGCGCCAGGCCGAGCGCGTCATCGGCCTGCTGGCCGACCGGGGGCTCAAGCGTGGTGAGAACGATTTGCGCGTGATCATGATGTGCGAGGTTCCCAGCAACGCCATCCTGGCCGAGCAGTTCCTGCAGCACTTCGACGGCATGTCCATCGGCTCGAACGACCTGACCCAGCTGACCCTTGGCCTGGACCGCGATTCCGGTCTGGAACTGCTGGCCGAGGACTTCGATGAGCGCGACCCGGCGGTGAAGGCCCTGATCTCGCGCGCCATCGCGGCCTGCCGCGCCACCGGCAAGTACATCGGCATCTGCGGCCAGGGCCCCAGCGACCACCCCGACTTCGCCCAGTGGCTGGCGGCCGAGGGCATCGTCTCGATCTCTCTGAACCCCGACTCGGTGGTGGAGACCTGGACCCTGCTGGCCAAGGGCGGCTGAGCATGCCGATCCCCGGGCGCCTGAGGCCCCGGGGGATGCCTTGCAGGCCGGGTTTGCCCGGCCTGTTTCATTTGTGCCATAATCACAGGCTCACCCTTGCTGCCACGGGTTCATCGACGCTCCCCGGCAGCTTCCGCCCCTTTCCCCGGTTTCTCGGGGGGCACCCAGGGGCCCAGGAAACCACAAGGAGTTTTCATGCGTCACTATGAGATCGTTCTGCTGATCCATCCGGATCAAAGCGAACAGGTTCCGGCCATGCTGGAGCGTTACAAGGGCCTGATCACCGCGGGTGGTGGCAAGGTCCATCGTGTGGAAGACTGGGGCCGTCGTCAGCTGGCCTACATGATCCAGAAGCTCGCCAAGGCGCATTACCTGTGCCTGAACATCGAGTGCTCGAAGGAAGTGCTGGCCGAGCTGGAAACCGGCTTCCGCTTCAATGACGCCGTGCTGCGTCACCTGACCGTCAAGATGGACCAGGCCGAAACCGCCCCCTCCGTCATGATGAAGTCGGTCGAGAAGGAAGAAGCCCGCAAGGCAGCCCAGGAAACCGCCGCCTGAACCTGACAGGTTCGGTCCGGCCACGTCATCTGCCATGAACCGTCTGGTTCTCGCAGCCCATGTGGTCGAACGCGGTGCGATGCGTTACACCCCCGCCGGTCTGCCGGCCCTCGATCTGACCTTGCAGTCGGATTCAGAGGTCACCCAGAACGGCCAGCCCCGCAAGGTCTCTCTGCAGATCCGAGCGGTGGCGATCGGAGACATCACCCGACCAGCGCAGGCGCTGGTGTTGGGGACGCCGGCCCAGTTCGCCGGCTTCCTGGCACCTTCGCGCAATGGCAAGGGGGTGGTGTTCCATGTGACCAGCATCGCCACGGAAGAACCTGACCTGCAACCCGGATAGACAATTCAGAGGTCATCGTATGCCCCCGCCCAAGTCTCGTTTCTCGAAGGACCGCCGTCCGAAGCGCAACCAGCAGTCGCTGCTGTTCCGCCGCAAGAAGTTCTGCCGCTTCACCGTCGCTGGCGTCAAGCACATTGACTACAAGGATGTGGATCTGCTGCGCGATTTCATCGGTGAGAACGGCAAGATCACGCCGGCGCGCCTGACCGGCACCCGTGCCTTCTTCCAGCGTCAGCTGACCAACGCCATCAAGCGCTCGCGCTTCCTGGCGATGCTGCCGTACAGCGACCAACACAAGGTCTGATAGGAGCCCACCATGCAAATCATCCTGCTGGAAAAGGTGGCCAACCTCGGCAACCTGGGCGACATCGTCAAGGTCAAGGACGGCTACGCCCGCAACTTCCTGATCCCGACCAAGCGCGCTCGCCGTGCCACCGATGTCGCGATCAAGGAATTCGAAGCCCGTCGCGCCGAACTGGAGAAGGTCGCCGCTGAGAAGCTGGCTGCCGCCCAAGCCGTTGGCGAGAAGCTGGCTGGCCTGACCGTCACCGTCGCCCAGAAGGCCGGCGTGGACGGCCGCCTGTTCGGCTCGGTCACCAACCACGACATCGCTGAAGCCCTGGGCAAGATCGGTTTCGAGATCCCCAAGGCCCATGTGCGCATGCCGCATGGCCCGCTGAAGGCCGTGGGCGAGTTCCCGGTCAGCGTCGCCGCCCACACCGATGTGGTGGTCGACATCACCGTGAAGGTGGTTGCCGAAGCCGAGTAATCCGCTTCAGCGCGCCATCCGAGAGGGCCGGTCTTGACCGGCCCTTTTCTTTTGCCGGCATGCACAGCCCATCCACCGCCTGTCCCCGCGAAATCCACAGGCTTGTGCACAACGGGATATGCCGGCCTCCCCGTATGATTTGACGATGCCCACGATCTTCGATGCCCACGATCCCCAGGCCGGTCCTCGCGACGAGGAAGTGGCCAAGCTGCGGGTGCCGCCGCACTCGAACGAGGCCGAACAGAGCGTGCTGGGCGGCCTGTTGCTGGACAACGGTGCCTGGGACCGGGCGGCCGATGTGCTGGGGGAGGGTGACTTCTACCGCTACGAGCACCGCATGATCTTCGGTGCCATCGGCGCCCTGATCGGCGCAAGCAAGCCGGCCGACGTGATCACGGTCTTCGAGCAGTTGCAGGCCCTGGGCAAGGCCGAGGAATGCGGTGGGCTGAACTACCTCAACGCCCTGGCGCAGAGCGTGCCCAGTGCCGCCAACATGCGCCGCTACGCAGAGATCGTGCGCGAGCGGGCCGTGCTGCGCAAGCTGATCGCGGTGTCCGACGAGGTGGCCACCCAGGCCTTCAACCCGCAGGGCAAGGCGGCTTCGCAGATTCTGGACGAGGCGGAAACCAAGATCTTCAAGATCGCGGAGGAGGGCCAGCGGACCAAGGTCGGTTTCCACAGCATGGACAAGCTGGTCATGGACCTGATCGACCGGGTGACCGAGCTGGCCGAGAACGGGGCCGAGGAAGTGACCGGGGTGCGTACCGGCTTCTACGACATGGACCGCATGACCGCGGGTCTGCAGGGCGGCGACCTGATCATCCTGGCGGCCCGCCCCTCCATGGGCAAGACGGCGTTCGCGCTGAACATTGCCGAGAACGTGGCCGTCAACGAGGGCCTGCCGGTGGTGGTGTTCTCGATGGAAATGGGCGCCAACCAGCTGGCCTTGCGTCTGGTGGGTTCGCTGGGCCGCATCGACCAGCAGCACCTGCGCACCGGCGCGCTGAAGGACGATGAATGGGCCCGCCTGACCGAGGCGGTGGATCGGTTGTCCAAGGCGGCCGTCTTCATCGACGAGACGCCCGGCCTGAACCCGGCGGAACTGCGGGCCCGGGCGCGGCGTCAGGCCCGCCAATGCGGCAAGCTGGGCCTGATCGTCATCGACTACCTGCAGCTGATGACTGGCAGCAGTGCCTCGTCAGGCGAGAACCGGGCCACGGAGCTGTCGGAGATCTCCCGGAGCCTGAAGGCCCTGGCCAAGGAGTTGCACTGCCCGGTGATCGCGCTGTCCCAGCTCAACCGCAGCGTGGAAACGCGTACCGACAAGCGCCCGATGATGTCCGACCTGCGCGAATCCGGCGCCATCGAGCAGGACGCAGACGTGATCATGTTCATCTACCGCGACGAGTACTACAACAAGGAATCCAAGGAGCCGGGCGTGGCCGAGATCATCATCGGCAAGCAGCGTAACGGCCCGGTGGGCACGGTGAAGCTGGCCTTCCTGAAGCAGTCGACCAAGTTCGACAACCTGGCACCTGAAGCCAACTACGGCGAGTACTGAGTGCGCGCTAGCCCTCTTGTTCCCGGAGGTTTGCTGTATAAAAATACAGTATGCCTTCCACCCGCGTCTCACCCCCTGCCGCAGCCCCAGTGGCCCGGAAGGGTCGGGGCACGGTGTGGCGCATCCAGCCGCGTTTCGACGGCCTTGCGCGGCAGGACGCCGACGATGGTTGGGGCGGCCTCGAGAATGACCATCTGCGGAGCGAGGAAGGCGGGGCTGCGCCCGCCACGGTGATCGTGGAGGAGCAGGTCCGCTCCATCCTCAGCCGCAACGACTCGCCAGATGTCGGGTTCGATCTGTCGATCAACCCGTACCGGGGCTGTGAGCATGGCTGCATCTACTGCTATGCCCGCCCCACGCACAGCTATCTGGGGCTCTCGCCCGGACTCGATTTCGAGACCCACATCGTCGGCAAGGTCAACGCGGCCGAGCGCCTGAGGCAGGCCCTGACCAAGCCCGGCTATCGCCCGGTGGCCCTGAACATCGGCTCCGTGACCGACGCCTACCAGCCCGCGGAGCGACGACTGCAGATCACGCGCGCCTTGATCGAGGTGCTCGCCGAGTTCCGGCACCCCTTTTCCATCATCACCAAGTCGGCGGGCATCCTGCGGGACATCGACCTGCTGGCGCCGCTGGCGGCGCAGGGGCTGGTGGCGGTCTATCTGTCGGTGACCACCTTGGATCCGGCCCTGGCAAGGATTCTGGAGCCGCGGGCGGCCAGTCCACGCAGACGGCTTCAAGCCATGTCGGCCCTCGCGCAGGCGGGCATCCCCGTGGGGGTGAGTGTCTCGCCGGTGATCCCTTTCCTCAACGAGCCCGACATCGAGCACATCGTCGAGGCTGCGGCACAGGCAGGCGCCTGCACCGGGTTCAGCATTCCCCTGCGTCTGCCCTGGGAGGTCGCTCCCCTGTTCGAGCAGTGGCTGGGCAGCCATTTCCCCGAGCGGGCGGGCCGAGTCATGGCCCGGCTGAGGGACATGCGGGGCGGCAAGATCAACGATGCCCGCTTCGGCCACCGCATGCGGGGGGAGGGCGTGTGGGCCGACCTGTTGCGGCAGCGCTTCGCGGCCGCTTGCCGGCGCCATGGACTGAGGCAGCAGCGGATCCCGTTGGACGACAGTCGCTTTCAGGCGGTGCCATCTTCCTGCGGGGCGGAGCAGGGGCCTGGCGAGGCACCCGCTGGCGCACGGCAGATGACGCTGTTCTGAGCCTTCGGGCAGGAGTCATCCATCCCTGGAGGGATGGGGTGGCCGCGATCGGCAATTGACCCGCCACAGGGCTCGCCCCACGATGTGTGCACCGCAGCATCAACCCAACAGGGAGGGCCTTCCGATGGAGCCACATGCAGGTCTGGCAGGTACTTGGCGCGACCGACGGTGCCTGGGGTGGATCGCCTCCGCGCTGGCGGGAATGGCCCTGTCCCCCAGCGCGGTGCTGGCGGCGGGGCGGCTGCCCACGTTGCCGGGGGCGGAAGTGCAGGTGACATCCGCCCGCATCATCGACAGCGAGTTCGACTGGGGGCGTGACGGGGTGGACTGTCCCGCCTGCAACGGTGGTGATGGCAACTCGCGCCTGGCCTTCACCGATGCGTTCTACAACCTCTGGGTGGGCCACGTCGATCCTCTCACCGGTGACTTCATCCCGGCGGATGGCAAGGGGGTGCTGGTCGACACGATGGCAGCGTTCGCGACGGATTTCGGCAACGGTCCCGAGTGGGCGCTGTCTCAACTGGGCTCGCAACTGGTCTACACCCGGTACAGCCTGCCCACCGTGCCACCCACACCCGCCGATCCGCAGACGGCCGAGCTGGCGGTGGCCTCGCAGAGCGGTGGCGTGTGGCTTCCCATGGCGCTGGACCAAGGGGGCAAGAAGCAGTCGCCATTGGCCACTCAGGATGCGGACGACCCGGTTCCGCTGGTCCAGTACCAGGATCTGGCCAAGGTCAGCACCTTCTGGCGCGTCCTGGATGCCCCGGTCACCCAGACCCGGGTGCCCGTCAAGGGTTACAACGCCGGCTCGCGGCGTTGGGTGCCGGGCACGCACAAGATCATCCTCTCGGCCCGCGGTCTGCAAGACACGCTGGCCAGTGGCTTCAGGTCGGTCTTCCTCTATGACACCGACACCGGTGCGCTGACGCAGATTGCGCATTCCACTGATGGCGGACAGTGATTCCATTCCCATCGCGGACAGCGTTCCAGGCGATGGCGGACACGTTGCGCGGGTGTCCTGAGTGACGCTCAAATCGTAGCCGAAGTGTCCGCCATCAGCGTGGAATGGCGGTCGGCGCGGCCGGCTCAGACGGCCTTTGCCAGCTTTCTCATCGACTCGCCCTTGAGGGCTATCTTGTGCGAGCCGTGCACGATGCGGTCCAGGATGGCGTCGGCCAGCGTGGGCTCGTCCAGCCAGGCGTGCCAGGCCGTCACCGGCAACTGGCTGGTGATGAGCGTCGAGCGCGCACCCACCCGGTCGTCGAGCAACTCCAGCAGGTCGTTTCGCTCGTGCGCGGCAATCGGCGCGATGCCGAAGTCGTCCAGGATGAGCAGGTCCAGCCGCGCCAGTTGCGCCAGCCGTTTGCCCAGGCTGCCATCGCCGTGGGCCACGTGCAACTCCTGCAGCAGCCGTGGCGCGCGGGTGTAGAGCACCGAGAAGCCCAGACGCGCGGCCTGCTGCCCCAGTGCGCAGGCAAGCCACGTCTTGCCGCACCCGGTGGCGCCGGTCAGCAGCACGTTGTGGCCATGGCGCAGCCAGTCGCCGCCGGCCAGGCTGGTGATGACCTCCCGGCCCAGGCCCCGGCTGGCGCGCCAGTCGATGTCCTCCAGGCAGGCACTGGAGACCTTCAGGCGGGCCGCCTTGAGCAGGCGCTCCAGGCGTTTGCTGTCACGCCAGTCCACCTCGCGCTGCACCAGCAGCGCCAGACGTTGTTCAAAGGGCAGTTCGCTGGCTGTGATGTGGGTGGCCGCGTCGCTGAGGGCGGCCACCATGCCGTCCAGGCGCAGGGCGCGCAGTTGGTTCAAGGTCTGTTCGTTGAGCATGGTTCTTCCTTGTTGGGTTTGCTTGCGCGTTGGAGCTCAGTGGTAGTAGTCCGGCCCGCGCACGTTCTCGTGCAGCGGCAGGCTCGCCTGTGCGGCCATCGGCGCATCCAGCGGCCGCTGGTCCAGGCCGCAGCCCAGGATGGAGGCGATGCTCTTGTAGGACGGTGAGCGAATCGACTGCGCCCGCGCACAGGCGGCCTCCAGCCGGTCAGCCCCGTACTCACGGCCCAGGCGCATGAGGCCCAGACAGGAGCGGTAACCCTGCTCGGGATGCTGGCGGTGCTCCATCTGCCAGCGCACCACGGCGGCGGTGGCCGCACCCACGCGCTCGCCCCAGGCGATGAGCTTGGCCGGCGTCCACTGCAGGTGCGCCCGGTGCGAGGCCGGCATGTGCTCAGGTGTGGTGGTGTGTGCACCCCGGCGGGGATTGAGGGCGTGGGCGGCCACCCGTTTGCCGCCATGCAGGACTTCGACCGTGCCGGCCGTGATGCGCAACTCCACCGGCTCGCCCACCAGGGCGTGGGGCACCGAGTAGTAGTGGCCATCGAGCTCGACGTGGTAATCGATGTTGACGCGGGCGGGTTTGAAGCGCGCGATGGGCATGCGCACCGCCGGCAGGGGGCGCAGGGCCGGCCGGTCAAGCTCGGCGAAGGCACTGGCGCGGTTGCCCGGCAGCTTCTTGAACGCGCGCTGGTTCAAGTCCACCAGCAAGGCGGCAATCGCCCGGTTGAGCTCGGCCAGGCTGAAGAAGGTCTGGTGGCGCAGCCGGGCCAGAATCCAGCGCTCGACCACCTGCACGGCGACCTCCACCTTGGGTTTGTCGCGTGGCTTGGCCGGGCGCGCGGGCATCACGGCCAGGCTGTAGTGCGCACAGAGTTCTTCGAGCAGGCGGTGCGCGGTGGGCTCGTAGCGGTCGGGGCGGGCCATGAGGGCGCGCGGCTGGTCGGGCACCAGCAGGCGGGGCACGCCGCCGATGAACTCCAGCGTGGCAATGATGCTGGCCACCCAGTCAGCGGCCTTCTGGCTGGCAGTGGCGCAGGCGTAGGTGTAGTTCGATGCGCCCAGCACTGCCACGAAGACCTGGGCCGGGCGTATCTCGCCGGTGCTGGCGTCCACGACGGGCACGGTCTGGCCGGCGTAGTCCACGAAGAGCTTGTCACCGCCCGAGTGGGTCTGGCGCATGGAGCGCTGCAGGCGCCGGGCCCAAGCCTTGTACTTCTCGCAGAAGGCGCTGTACTTGTACGCCTGACCGCTGTGCTGTTGCTGGTATTCCTCCCACAGCAGCTGCAGCGTCACGCCAGGTCGGCGCAGTTCGCGGTGGATGTGGGCGTGGTCGGGTTCGAGGTGCCGGGACTCGCGCGCCACGGGTGGCTTGTAAAGCCGGGCCTGGAGTTCGTCGTCGTTCAGGCTCTGGGCCGTAGCCCAGTCCACGCCGGCCACGCGCGCGTAGCTGGCTATCTCGCTGACAGTGGATTTGGAGATGCCGAGGGCGGCACCGATTTGACGGGTGCTCAAGGCCCCGCGGTGCAGCAGTTGCAGTGTGTGTCGTAGTTTGCTCATGGTGACCCTGGGTGTGGGCATCGCTGGCTCCGGTCAAAAAAACCGGGCAGCGTATGCCGCGTTCGGGTCACTCAGAACACCCCGCAGGTGTCCGCCATCAGTTTGGAATGCTGTCCGCCTTCAGCGTGGAACACTGTCCGCCATCATGGTGGAACACTGTCCGCCATCAGCGTGGAATCGTGTCCGCCATCGCGTGGAATACGCACGCAGATCACCAACGAGGCGGCCAACAACCAGGGCGCCATGATGTGGCGAGCACCCGAATATGGCGGTGACTTCGTGTTCTTCACCGTGCGTGACGGTCGGCAGCTGGTGGTGTATCGGCAGGTCGGCAGCGGAGACGGTCCCGGCAGCTGGGCGGTGATCGGCACGGTGGACATGCCCGCTGCCACCCCCTATGTGTGGTCGCCGGAGTACTTCATCCACAACGGCAGGTCGTACATCTTCTTCCAGATGAACCCGACCAACGACTCCTCGGACATGACCCAGCCCAGCCGCATCGGCATGGTGGGCATCCTGCCGGAGAACGCTGGCTTGGTGGATCTGACGCCGGCCAACGCACCGGACCGCGTGCGCATGGATCCGGAGTACTTCATCACGGCCCAGGGGCCTTTCATCTACTACAACCGATACAAGCCACAGACGGACACACGGCCTTTCATCGGGGAGGGCGTGTGGCGGGTGGACACGCAGCTGGGGCCGCCGGTGGCCTCGCTGCAGCGGCGCTGAAAGCAAAAAAGGGACACCTCATGGTGTCCCTTCTTGCTTCTGGGGCGCTCCGGGCGGTGCGCAGCCGGATCACATCACTTGAACAGATCCTTCACCCGATCCGTCCAGCTCTTGCTGTTGGGCGAGTGCTTGTCGCCGCCCTTCTTGAGCGACTCGTCCAGCTCCTTGAGCAGCTTGCGCTGGTGCTCGGTGAGCTTGACCGGGGTTTCCAGCGTGATGTGGCAGTACAGATCGCCGGGGTAGGACGAGCGGATGCCCTTGATGCCCTTGCCCCGCAGGCGGAAGGTCTTGCCGTGCTGGGTGCCTTCTGGCAGCTCGATCTCCAGTGTGCTGGACAGCGTGGGCACCTCCACCGAGCCGCCCAGGGCGGCCGTGGTGATCGACACCGGGATGGTGCAGTGCAGGTCGTCGCCGTCGCGCTCGAAGATGTCGTGCGGTTTGATGCGGATCTCGATGTAGAGATCTCCGGGGGGGCCGCCATTGCTGCCTGGCTCGCCGTTGCCGGCCGAGCGGATGCGCATGCCCTCGTTGATGCCCGCCGGGATCTTCACCTCCAGCGTCTTCTGGCGCTTGATCTTGCCGGCGCCATTGCAACTGGTGCAGGGCTCGGGAATGATTTTGCCGGTGCCGTGGCAATGGGGGCAGGTCTGCTGCACGCTGAAGAAGCCCTGGCGCATGTGCACCGTGCCGGAGCCGCCGCAGGTGCCGCAGGTCTTGGCCTTGGTGCCGGGCTTCGCGCCGGTGCCGCCGCAGGTCTCGCAGTTGTCCCAGCTGGGCACCCGGATCTGCGTGTCCTTGCCGTTGGCGGCCTCCTCCAGCGTGATCTCCATCGCGTAGCTGAGGTCGTTGCCACGGTAGACCTGCTGGCCTCCGCGGCGACCGCCACCCGCACCGCCACCGAAGATGTCACCGAAGATGTCGCCGAAGGCCTCGGCGAAGCCGCCGAAGCCTTCCGCACCCGGGCCACCGCGGAAACCGCCACCATTGGGATCCACGCCGGCATGACCGTACTGGTCATAGGCCGCGCGCTTCTGCTCGTCGGAGAGGATCTCGTAGGCCTCCTTGACCTCCTTGAACTTCTCCTCGGCTGCCTTGGCATCGTCCCCCTGGTTGCGGTCGGGGTGGTGCTTCATGGCCAGCTTGCGGTAGGCCTTCTTGATCTCGTCCTCGGAGGCCCCTTTGGCCAGACCCAGGACTTCGTAGTAATCACGCTTTGCCATGAACGGAACTCAACGCGTTGAAATGGAGACGCCGCACCGGTGCGCAGCAGCAAGCTGCGCGCCAGGCGCGGCGCGACACGGGGTCGGGCCGCTGTGCCCGACCCTGCCGATCACTTCTTGACTTCCTTGAACTCGGCGTCGACCACGTCGTCCGCGTCGGCCTTGGGGGCCTCGGCACCCGGCTGGGCGCCGGCAGCGTCGCCACCGGCGGCGGCCTGGGCCGCCTGCTGGTCGGCATACATCTTCTCGCCCAGCTTCTGGCTGGCCGTCATCAGGGCCTCGGTCTTGGCCTCGATGGTGGCCTTGTCGTCGCTCTTGAGCGCTTCCTCGGCGTCCTTCAGGGCGGCCTCGATCTTCTCCTTCTCGCCGGCGTCGAGCTTGTCGCCGTACTCGGCCAGGCTCTTCTTGACGGAGTGGACCATCGCATCGGCCTGGTTGCGGGCCTGGATGACCTCCAGCTTCTTGGCGTCCTCGGCGGCGTTGAGTTCGGCGTCCTTCACCATCTTCTGGATCTCGTCCTCGGTCAGGCCCGAGTTCGCCTTGATGGTGATCTTGTTCTCCTTGCCCGTGCCCTTGTCCTTGGCGCTCACGTGCAGGATGCCGTTGGCGTCGATGTCGAAGGTCACCTCGATTTGCGGCAGACCACGCGGGGCCGGGGCGATGCCTTCCAGATTGAACTCGCCCAGGCTCTTGTTGGCCGAGGCCATCTCGCGCTCACCCTGGAAGACCTTGATGGTCACGGCCGGCTGGTTGTCGTCGGCGGTCGAGAACACCTGCGAGAACTTGGTCGGGATCGTGGTGTTCTTCTTGATCATCTTGGTCATCACGCCACCCAGGGTCTCGATGCCCAGGGACAGCGGGGTGACGTCCAGCAGCAGCACGTCCTTGCGCTCACCCGAGAGCACCTGGCCCTGGATGGCGGCACCGACGGCCACGGCCTCGTCGGGGTTCACGTCCTTGCGCGGCTCCTTGCCGAAGAACTCCTTGACCTTCTCCTGCACCTTGGGCATGCGGGTCATGCCGCCGACCAGGATCACGTCGTCGATCTCGGAGACCTTCACGCCGGCATCCTTGATGGCGGTGCGGCAGGGCTCGATGGTGCGCTCGATCAGTTCCTCGACCAGGCTTTCCAGCTTGGCGCGGGTCAGCTTGACGTTCAGGTGCTTCGGGCCGGTCGCGTCGGCCGTGATGTACGGCAGGTTGACGTCGGTCTGCGAGGAGTTCGACAGCTCGATCTTGGCCTTTTCAGCGGCTTCCTTCAGGCGCTGCAGGGCCAGCACGTCCTTGGTCAGGTCGACGCCGGATTCCTTCTTGAACTCGCCGATGATGTAGTCGATGATGCGCTGGTCGAAGTCCTCGCCACCCAGGAAGGTGTCGCCGTTGGTCGACAGCACCTCGAACTGCATTTCGCCATCGACGTCCGCGATCTCGATGATCGAGATGTCGAAGGTGCCACCGCCCAGGTCATAGACGGCGATCTTGCGGTCGCCCTTGCCGCCCTTGTCCAGGCCGAAGGCCAGCGCCGCGGCGGTGGGTTCGTTGATGATGCGCTTGACTTCCAGACCGGCGATGCGGCCAGCGTCCTTGGTGGCTTGGCGCTGGGCGTCGTTGAAATAGGCCGGCACCGTGATCACGGCTTCGGTCACAGCTTCGCCCAGGTAGTCCTCGGCGGTCTTCTTCATCTTGCGCAGCACTTCGGCGCTGACCTGCGGGGGCGCCATCTTCTTGCCGCGCACTTCCACCCAGGCGTCGCCATTGTCGGCGGCCACGATGGTGTAGGGCATCAGGTTGATGTCCTTCTGGACTTCCTTCTCGGTGAACTTGCGGCCGATCAGGCGCTTCACCGCGAACAGGGTGTTCTTCGGGTTGGTCACGGCCTGGCGCTTGGCCGAAGCACCGACCAGCACCTCACCGTCTTCCTGGTAGGCGATGATGGACGGCGTGGTGCGCGCGCCCTCGGAGTTCTCGATCACCTTGGTCGAGTTGCCTTCCATGATGGCCACGCACGAGTTGGTGGTGCCCAGGTCGATGCCAATGATCTTGCCCATTGTGTGTTTCTCCTGAATTCGTTTCCGGTTGACCGGCAATTGCGGGTGGTGGCCGGCATTTCAAGGCGCCGGCGGCCGGGATTCGTGGGGTTGTGCTTACTTCGGCGCAGCCACCGTCACCAGGGCGGGGCGCAGCACACGGTCGGCGATCAGGTAGCCCTTCTGCAGCACGGCGACGACCGTGTTGGCTTCCTGTTCGGCGGGCACCATGCTGATGGCCTGGTGCTGGTGCGGGTCGAACTTGGTGCCGGCCGGCGGGTTCACTTCCAGCACCTTGTTGCGCTCCAGGGCCGAGGCCAGCTGGCGCAGGGTGGCGTGAACGCCTTCGAGCACCTTGTCCACCGGGGCGTCCGGCATGGCAATGGCAGCCTCCAGGCTGTCCTTCACCGGCAGCAGGCTTTCGGCGAAGGACTCCACCGCGAACTTGCGGGCCTTGGAGATCTCCTCCTCGCTGCGGCGGCGGACATTCTCAGCTTCGGCCTTGGCGCGCAGGTACGCGTCCGACATCTCGGTGTGCTTGGCTTCCAGTTCGGCCAGCCGGGCTTCCGGGGAAAGCGCCTCGGGGGCAGCGGCGGCGGTGTCGGGGGCCTGGGGCTCGGGTGTCGTCTCGTTCTGGGTCATGGGTGGGTCTGAAAAGTTCAGGACTGCCCGCGACTTGGGGGTGCCCCGGGCCTTTTCAAGACCCTGCTGCCGGAAATATTTTCAGGGGGATTCGTCGTCCACGCTGGCGCTCCAGCGGTTCCAGTCGCTGAGCTGGCGCCGGTCGCGCTTGGTCGGCCGGCCCTGGGTGAGGGTCTGGGCGGGCTCCACGCCCTGGCGACGGGCCTCGCGGGCGGCTTCCCGGGCTGACAGGCTGCTGGCGGTTTCCTCGTAGAGCTGTTGGGCCACCGGTGCCGGTCCGCGCACCTGGCTGAGCCCCAGCACCCGCAGTTCGCGCGGCGGCATGCCGGGCTCGCGCAGCAGCAGGGTGTCGCCCGGGCGCACCTCGCGGCCCGGTTTGGCGGGCTGGGCATTCACCTCCACCCGGTTCTTGCCGATGGCCTCGACCGCCAGCGCACGTGTCTTGAAGAAGCGTGCCGCCCACAGCCACTTGTCCAGACGCACGCCGGTCAGTTCGGGCCGCGGCTCAGCCATGACGCACCTCGGGCGTCCGGGCGTTCCGCGTCACTGCGCCGCTCCCAGCGCCAGGGCGCGCTGGCGGCTGGCCTCCCGCTCGGCGTCCGTGGCCGGTGTCAGTGTCCAGCCGGCCAGATGCTGTTCGGCCACCGCCAGCAGGGCGGCCATGCCTTCGTCGCTGTCGTTCAGGCAGGGCAGGTAGTGGAAGGTCTGGCCACCCGCGGCCAGGAAGGCGGCGCGTCCCTCCTGGGCGATCTCTTCCAGGGTCTCCAGGCAGTCGGCCGAGAAGCCGGGGCAGACCACCTGCACATGGCGGTGGCCTTCACGGGCCAGGGCTTCGAGCGTCGGCTCGGTGGCCGGCTCCAGCCACTTGGCCTTGCCGAAGCGACTCTGGAAGGTCACGCGCAGCTGCTCCCGCGGCCAGCCCAGAGCCTCGGCCAACAGGCGGGCCGTCTTGTGGCACTGGCAGTGGTAGGGGTCGCCCAGGAGCAAGGTGCGCTCGGGCATGCCGTGGAAGCTGGTCACCAGCACGTCCGGCTCGCCCAGCGTGGCCCATTGGCGCCGGATGCTGGTGGCCAGGGCCTGGATGTAGGCCGGATCGTCGTGGTACTGGCCGACAAAGCGCAATTCGGGCACCCAGCGGCTGGCCTGGCCCCAGGCAGCCACGGCGTCGAAGGCGCTGCCGGTGGTGGCGCCGGAATACTGCGGGTAGGCCGGCAGCACGAGGATGCAGCGCGCACCGGCGGCCATCAGCCGGTCCAGGCCCTGATCCACCGAGGGCTGGCCGTAGCGCATCGCGGGTTCCACCAGCACCTGGCTGCCGGGATGGGCCAGGGCCAGCCGGGCCTGCAAGGCCGCCGCCTGCCTGCGGGTCCAGACCAGCAGGGGCGATCCCTCGGGCGTCCAGACGGTGGCGTACTTGCGGGCCGACTTGGCCGGGCGCACCCGCAGGATGATGCCGTGCAGGATGGGCTTCCAGAGCAGCCGGGGGATCTCGACCACCCGCGGGTCGCTGAGGAACTGGGCCAGGTAACGGCGCACCGCGTCGGCGGTGGGGGCGTCGGGGGTGCCGAGGTTGACCAGCAGGATGCCGATCGGGGCCGGCTGTCCGTGCCGGAACGCGGGCGAAGGGGAGGTGCTCATGGTCGTGTGGCGGTCAGTGGCCGTCCGGGGGGCGGGGCTGGCCAGTCAGTTGAACAGGGGCAGGGTTTCGATGCGCTCCGGGGGGTCGCTCAGCAGATCGAAGGACACCACCGGGGCCGATGGGTCGTTGGGCGAGCCTCCCAGGCCGATCTGCCCGCGCCCGTGGAGGGTGCAACTGCCGCGGCGCAGGCTGATCACCTCGTCTTCGCCGGCAAAGCGCACGAAGGTGCCGTTGATGCTGAGGTCGGTGAGTTGCAGGGCACCCCCTTGCAGTTCGATACGGGCATGGCTGCGCGAGACGCGGGCATCGTCGACGATCAGGTTGGCCCCCGCAGCTCGTCCCAGCACCAAGGGCAACTCGTCCCGGTGATAGGTGTGGATGCCGCCGGCCCAGACCAGCTCCAGGCCCTGGACCTCGGCCGGTTCGCTGGCGTCCTCGAGTTGCGTGACCTGGGTGTCCGGACCGGTTTGGCGACTGAACTGGAAGATCTCCACCGGCTCGTTGCGCCCGCGCAGGTGCACGCGGTCCAGGCGCCGGAAGCGGGACTGGACTTCCCAGACCAGCTCATCGTGGACATCGCGGCTGACGAGCAGTTCGCCATCGCCGGCGTGCTCCAGCAGGCGGGCGGCCACGTTGACGGCGTCCCCGAAGCAGTCGCCGCCCATCTCCACCACCTCGCCGGCCGTGATGGCCACCTGGAGGTGGGGCAGTCCGGTGCGGCCTTCGTCCAGCTGGCGAGGGGGCAGGCGCTCGAGCTCCTCCTGCATCTGCACCGCAGCGACCACGGCATCGGAGCTGTTGGGGAAGACGGCCATCAGGCCGTCGCCCAGTGTCTTCACCAGCTGTCCGCCGCAGGCGGGGATGCAGCGCACCAAGGGGCGCATCAGCTCGGACACCACCGAGCTGGCCTGGGCGTTGCCCAGGGCCTCGTACAGGGCCGTGCTGCCGCGGAAGTCGGCAAAAAGAACGGTTCTGCGCCTGATGGTCGCCATGTGCCGGGCAGTTTAGCGCGCTGCCCGGCACCCGTGCTGAGTGGCGTCAGATGTTGTCGAGGTAGGTCCGCAGCTTGTCCGAGCGGCTCGGGTGCTTGAGCTTGCGGATGGCCTTGGCCTCGATCTGGCGGATGCGCTCGCGGGTCACGTCGAACTGCTTGCCCACCTCTTCCAGCGTGTGGTCGGTGGACATCTCGATGCCGAAGCGCATGCGCAGCACCTTGGCTTCGCGCGGCGTCAGGCTGTCCAGGATGTCCTTGACCACGTCGCGCAGGCCAGCCTGCATGGCGGCTTCCACCGGGGCCACGTTGTTCGTGTCCTCGATGAAATCGCCCAGGTGGCTGTCGTCGTCGTCGCCGATCGGCGTCTCCATGGAGATCGGCTCCTTGGCGATCTTCATGATCTTGCGGATCTTGTCCTCGGGCATCTCCATCTTCTCGGCCAGCGTCGGGGCGTCCGGCTCATAGCCGAACTCCTGCAGGTGCTGACGCGAGATGCGGTTCATCTTGTTGATCGTCTCGATCATGTGAACCGGGATGCGGATGGTGCGGGCCTGGTCGGCGATCGAGCGGGTGATGGCCTGACGGATCCACCATGTCGCATAGGTCGAGAACTTGTAGCCGCGACGGTATTCGAACTTGTCCACCGCCTTCATCAGGCCGATGTTGCCTTCCTGGATCAGGTCCAGGAACTGCAGGCCGCGGTTGGTGTACTTCTTGGCGATGGAGATCACGAGGCGCAGGTTGGCCTCGATCATTTCCTTCTTGGCGTCGCGCGAGGCCTTCTCGCCCTCGTTCATGCGCCGGTTGATTTCTTTCAGGTCCTCGATGGGCACCACGGCACGGGCCTGCAGGTCGATCAGCTTCTGCTGAAGTTCCTGCACGGCGGGCAGGTTGCGGCCCAGCACGGCGCTGTAGGGCTTGCCTGCAGTGGCTTCCTTCTCGGACCACTTCAGGTTCAGCACATTGGGCGGGAAGGTCTTGATGAAGTGCTCCTGCGGCATGCCGCACTTGTCCACCACGATCTTGCGGATCTCGCGTTCGTAGCGTCGCACGTCATCCACCTGCGAGCGCAGGATGTCGCACAGCTTCTCGATGGTCTTGACCGTGAAGCGGATGGTCATCAGTTCATCGCTGATGGCCTGCTGCGCCTTGTCGTAAGAGCCGGACTTGTAGCCTTCCTTCTCGAAGGCCTTGCGCATCTTGTCGAAGTGGGTGCGCAGATGACCGAACTTCTCCAGGGCCGCGAGCTTGAGTTCCTCGAGCTTCTTGGTCAGGGCCTTGGAGCCGCCGTTGCCGTCGTCGTCCTCTTCTTCGTCGAACTCGTCGAAGTCTTCTTCGGCCACATAGTCGTCGGCCTCGTCCTCGGCCACGAAACCGTCCACCACCTCGGAGATCTGCATCTCGCCGGCGGCGATCTTGTCGGCCATGCCGAGGATCTCGGCGATGGTGGTGGGCGAGGCGGAGATGGCCAGCATCATGGCCTGCAGACCGCCTTCGATGCGCTTGGCGATCTCGATTTCGCCTTCACGGGTCAGCAGTTCGACCGAACCCATTTCGCGCATGTACATGCGCACCGGGTCGGTGGTGCGACCGAATTCCGAATCGACGGTGGACAGCGCGGCTTCGGCGGCTTCTTCCGCCTCTTCCTCGGTGGCGGTCGAGGTGGCGCCACCGGCAATCAGCAGCGTGGCGGCGTCGGGCGCCTGCTCGTAGACCGCGATGCCCATGTCGTTCAGCATGGACACGATGGCCTCCAGGATCTCGTTCTCGACCAGCTTCTCGGGCAGGTGGTCGTTGATTTCCTGGTGCGTGAGGTAGCCACGCGTCTTGCCCATCTTGATGAGGGTCTTGAGCTCCTGGCGGCGCTTGGCGACTTCCTCTTCGGTCAGGGCGGTCTCGTCCAGACCGAACTCGCGCATGAGCGCGCGCTCCTTGGCGCGGCTGACCTTCATGCGCAGCGGCTTGGCCTTGGGCTTGTCCTCGCCAATCTCGGCTTCGACCGCGTCAGCGGATTCAACCTCGGCCTCGATCTCGCCTTCCAGGTCCGCCTCGATGTCGCCCAGGTCCTCGTCAACCTCCTCGGTGGCCTTCTTCTTGGTGGTGGCGGCCGCCGTGGTTTCGGCCTTGGGCTTGCGGCCCCGCTTGGGCTTGGTGTCTTCGCTCGCGGCGGCCGCGGTCTTGGCGGCGGCCTTGGTGGCGCGGGTCTTCACCGGCTGCAGCTCTTCGCCCTCGGCGTCGGGCTTGGCGGTCTTGGCGGCGGTCTTCTTCGCGGTCATGCAAATCCTTGAGGAATGAATCGGACTCGGGTTCGGCGATTCACCCGGCACCCCAAAAAAATCACGCACAAACAGGCGTGAAACGCAGAAGGTGGACACAGGCAATGGCGCCCAACCCAGATGGGGGCGCCGGCCGAACAGGCAAGATCGCGGGGACGCTGATCGATTGCAGCCCTTGCGGGTGAGTTAGGCCAATTCAGAACCCGTGACGCGGGCGGCCTGGACCGGAGGTGCTGCTGTCCCTCTTGCCGAGGATAATTTTTGGATTATACCAGCCTGTCCAGGTCAAACGTTCCGCCGGGCCCGATTCAACTGCTGGTGGCGGCCTGGCTCAGGCGCAGTTTCACCTCCCGCCATTGGCGGTCCAGTTCCCGGTAGCGGCTGAGCAGGTCGGGGTGCTGGGCCGCCTCGGCCAGCAGGGTCTGCATCTCGCGGGCCAGTTCGCGCTCGACCAGCACGTCCAGCGCCCGCCTCAGGTCCTCTGGTGTGGCGCCGGGGTCGGCATCGCCGTCGGCGATCGCGCGAGAGAGGTCGTCGAAGCCCGGATCCTGGGCCAGCACCTCGCGCAGCACCGCCCAGGCCCGCGGCCCGTGTTCCGCCAGATCGCGCTCCAGCCAGGCCACCAGCGGGCCGTGGGGCGCGGGCAGGGCGTGCAGCAGATCCTGCTCGTGGGCCGGCAGGTCCAGCCACCAGGCCGGCTGGCCGAACAGCATCTGCAGCACCCGGTCCTCGGGGCGCTTCGGGGGCTGGCGCCGCCCGCTCGCGGTTTTGAGAATCGACGAAGCGGAGGCGTCGCGCCCAAATCGACCGCCGCGCCGGAACGCCGGGCGCTCGGGGGCGCCGCCCTCGGGGGCGACGCCCGGGCCGGAGGGGGCTGCGCTGTGGCGCGGTCGGCCACTGCCGTCCTGCCACAGGCGGGCCAGTTCGTCCACGGGCAGTCCGCCCGCGCGGGCCAGTTCTCCCAGCAGCTGGGATTTCAGCGCACCTTCGGGCAGCGCGAGCCACAAAGGCTTCGCCTGGGCCAGCATGCGGGCGCGGCCCTCCGCCGTGTTCAGGTCACAGTCCGCAGCGGCATGTTCCAGCAGTTGGCGTGACAGGGGAACTGCGTCGCGCACCTGGCCTTCGAAGGCTTCCGGTCCGAAGGCGCGCACATAGCTGTCCGGGTCGTGTTCGGCCGGCAGGAAGAGGAAACGGAAGCTGCGGGTGTCGGTGGCGTGGGGCAGGGCAGCCTCCAGGGCCCGTCCGGCGGCCCGGCGGCCGGCGGCATCGCCGTCGAAGCTGAACACCACCTGCTCGGTGAAGCGCAGCAGCTTGTGCACATGGTCGGCCGTGCAGGCCGTGCCCAGGGTGGCCACCGCGTTCGGAAAGCCCAGCTGGGCCAGGGCCACCACGTCCATGTAGCCCTCGGTCACCAGGGCATAGCCCTTGTCCCGCAGGCCGCTGCGGGCCTCGTACAGGCCATAGAGTTCGCGGCCCTTCACGAACACCGGGGTTTCCGGCGAGTTCAGGTACTTGGGCTCGCCCTTGTCCAGGACCCGCCCGCCGAAGGCGATGGTTTCGCCCTTGACGTTGCGGATGGGGAACATGATGCGGTCGCGGAAGCGGTCATAGCGGCGCTGCTCTTCGCCAGCCTCACCTTGCAGGATCACCAGCCCGGACTCGACCAGCAGCGGGTCGTCGTAATGGGCAAAGGCGCTGGCCAGACCGTGCCAGCCATCGGGTGCATACCCCAGGCCGAAGCGGTGGGCGATCTCGCCGCTCAGGCCTCGCCCCTTGAGGTAGGCGATGGCCCGTTGGGAATTCTTCAGGTGCTGGCGGTAATGCTGGGCGGCGCGCTCCAGCACCTCGCTGAGGGTGCGCTGACGCTGCCGTTGCTCGGCCGCAGCGGCCTGCTCGGCAGCGCTGCGCTCGTCCTCGGGCACCACCATGCCCACCTGCTGGGCCAGGTCCTGCACCGCCTCGACAAAGCTCATGCCGTGCAGTTCGGTCAGGAAGCGGATGGCGTCGCCATGCACGCCGCAGCCGAAGCAGTGGTAGGTCTGCCGCGTGGGGCTGACGATGAAACTGGGCGATTTCTCGCCGTGGAAGGGGCACAAGCCCTTGTGGTTGATGCCGGCCTTCTTGAGCTCGACATGACGGCCGACCACGTCGACGATGTCGACACGGGACAGCAGTTCCTGGATAAAGCCGTGGGGAATCACGGCGTCAGTCTAGTGCAGGCCGACAGCAGGGGCGGTACGGACGCAAAAAAGGGCAGTCGGAACTGCCCTTCGGAGAAAGCACCGCAGGAAGCGGGATTCGGATCGTTTCCGGCTTGCACCGCCTGAAGGCGTCCCCCGTGCGTTGCCGTGTTGCTCAGATCCGTCCCGCAGGCCCTGGGTGCCGGGAAATGACGATCAGATCGCGAAATCGCTCAGGGACTTGCCCTCGGCCAGCGCAGCTTGCAGCCACTTGGGCTTCAGGCCACGGCCGGTCCAGGTTTGGTTGGTGGCCGGGTCGCGGTACTTGGCGGCCACCTTCTTGGTGCCTTCGGCCTTGGGGGCCGTCGGTGCACGGCCGGCCAGATCGGCGGCGGTCAGGCCATATTCGGCCATCAGTGACTTCACCTTGGCAATCGCGTCGGCACGGGCAGCGCGCTGGGCTTCGGCAATCTGCTTTTCGAGGGCGGCCTTCTGGGCCAGCAGCTCTTGAATGTTCGTCATCGGGTTATCTCCAATCTTGAGGGCTCGGGGAGAGCGAATGGATGATAACCGAGCTTTTCGCGGTATTTCAATCGAAGACAGTTATCGATTGCTACCGGCGTCTCATATTGGTTGGAAATCCAAATTCAAGAGGCAGCTGACCGGGACGGCTGGCGAAAGTTCCCTGAACTCAGGCCGAGGGAGGCACGAAGCCGGTGGGCTGATCGGCCGAGCCGGAAAACAGGAACTGTTCCATCTGGCGGGCCAGATACTGGCGCGCACGGGCGTCGGCCAGATTCAGGCGGTTTTCGTTCACCAGCATGGTCTGGTGGCGCTTCCACAGTTCGAAGGCTTCCTTGCTGATGTTGTCGTAGATCCGCTTGCCCAGTTCGCCAGGGTAGGGCGCGAAGTCCAGGCCTTCGGCGTCCTTGTTCAGATAGGTGCAGTGGATGGTGCGTGCCATGTTGGATGAGGCTCCAGAAAGATCCAGAAGGAATTTGCGGGCTCGGTTTCAACCGAGTTTCTTGACCAGGACCTGCGAGCGGCGGTCCCAGTTGTATTTGCGTTTGCGGGCCTCAGGCAGCCACTCGGGGTTGACCTGCACAAAGCCTCGTTTGATGAACCAGTGCATGGTGCGGGTCGTCAGCACGAAGATGCTGTCCAGCCCCATGGCACGGGCGCGCTGCTCGATGCGCTTGACGATCTTGTCACCGTCGCCTTGACCTTGCACCTGCGGGGACACTGTCACCGCCGCCATCTCGCCGGTCTTCGCCTCTGGATAGGGGTAGAGCGCGGCACAACCGAAGATCACGCCGTCGTGCTCGATCACCGTGTAGTTGGCGATATCCCGCTCGATTTCGGTGCGGCTGCGCTTGACCAGCGTGCCGTCCATTTCATAGGGTTCGATCAGCTTCAGAATGCCCCCCACGTCGTCGGAGGTGGCCTCCCGCAGGCTCTCGAGCTTTTCGTCCACGATCATGGTCCCGATGCCGTCGTGGGTGAAAACCTCCATCAGCAGGGCGCCGTCCATCGCGAACGGAAGAATGTGGGAACGTTCCACGCCGCCGCGGCAGGCCCGCACGCAATATTGCAGGTAAAAGCCGGTGTCGGTGGGCTGCATCGGCCGGGGCAGCGAGGCCAGCAAACGCTGTGCATCCTGCAGTGCGATTTCGGTGTCGATCGGGCTGTCCGGATCGTCCAGGGATTCGCGGATGCCGGGGATCTCCGTCATGAACAGCAGTTTGTCCGCGCCCAGGGCAATGGCCACCTCGGTGGCCACGTCTTCCATCGACAAGTTGAAGGCCTCGCCGGTGGGCGAAAAACCGAAGGGCGAGAGCATCACCAAGGCGCCGATGTCCATGGCACGGCGAATGGCCGTGGCATCCACCTTGCGCACCACGCCGCTGTGCATGAAATCCACGCCGTCGACGATGCCCACGGGGCGCGCGGTGAGGAAATTGCCGGAAATCACCCGCACGGTGGAATTGGCCATCGGGGTGTTGGGCAGGCCCTGGGAAAAGGCCGCTTCGATTTCGAAGCGCAGCTGGCCCGCGGCTTCCTGGGCGCAATCGAGCGCCACGGGATCGGTCACCCGCATGCCATGCGAAAACACCGAGGCATGGCCCTTGGCCAGCAGTTGCTCATTGACCTGGGGTCGAAAACCATGCACCAGCACCAGGTGCACCCCCATCGCGTGCAGGATGGAAATGTCCTGCACGAAGGCATTGAGCCGCCCCGCGGCAATCAGCTCACCGGTGATGCCGATCACGAAGGTCTTGCCTCGGTAGGCGTGGATGTGCGGCGCAACCGAGCGGAACCAGGGGACGAAGGTGTGGGGGAAGACGAGGTCCATGGTGGGCGGAATTGTGCCGCACCCCCGCGGCCCCGCGGACGACGCGGCGCTGGCCCAGCACCGATAATCCCCGCCCTGTGACCGATTCCGCCTCCCGCACCCGCTCTCCCGCGCCGAATGCCGGCGCCCCGCGTTCCCCCCGGCCCCCTCGCACCGCGGGCGCGCCACGCACGCCACGGCCTGCAACGCCGGTGCCGACCATCACCTTCCCGGAATCGCTGCCCGTCTCCGGCCGGCGCGAGGAGATTGCCCAGGCCCTGCAGACCCACCAGGTGGTCATCGTCTGCGGCGAGACCGGCTCGGGCAAGACCACCCAGTTGCCCAAGATCGCGCTGGCGCTGGGGCGCGGCCTGGGCGCCGGTGGCAGTGGCCTGATCGGCCACACCCAGCCGCGGCGGATCGCCGCCAGCTCGGTGGCCAAGCGCATCGCCGAGGAGCTCAACTCGCCGCTGGGCGAGGTGGTGGGCTACAAGGTCCGCTTCAACGACCGGCTGCAACCGGGCGCCAGCGTCAAGCTGATGACCGATGGCATCCTGCTGGCGGAGACCCAGACCGATCCGCTGCTCAAGGCCTACGACACGATCATCATCGACGAGGCCCATGAGCGCAGCCTGAACATCGACTTCCTGCTGGGCTACCTGCGCCAGATCCTGCCGCGGCGGCCCGACCTGAAGATCATCGTCACCTCGGCGACGATCGACGCCGACCGCTTCGCCCGGCACTTCGCCTCGGCCCAGGGGCCGGCGCCGGTGATCCAGGTCAGTGGCCGCACCTTTCCGGTGGAGCAGCGCTACCGCAGCTTCGAGGAAAGCAAGGAGTTCGACCTCAATGACGCCATCGCGGATGCGGTGGACGAGCTCTGGCGCGAGGGCCCGGGTGACATCCTGGTCTTCCTGCCCGGCGAGCGCGAGATCCGCGAGGCCGCCGACCACCTGAACAAGCACCTGGCGCAGCGCCAGCGACACGGGCCGCAGCCCGACATCCTGCCGCTGTTCGCCCGCCTGTCGCAGGCCGAGCAGGACCGGGTCTTCAGCCCGGGCAACGGTCGCCGCATCGTGCTGGCCACCAACGTGGCCGAGACCTCGCTGACCGTGCCCGGCATCCGCTACGTGATTGACAGCGGCCTGGCGCGCGTCAAGCGCTACAGCTACCGCAACAAGGTCGAGCAGCTGCAGATCGAGTCCATCAGCCAGGCCGCGGCCAACCAGCGCGCGGGCCGCTGCGGCCGCGTGGCCAACGGCATCTGCATCCGGCTCTACGACGAGAAGGACTTCCAGGGCCGGCCGCGTTTCACCGACCCCGAGATCCTGCGTTCCTCGCTGGCCGGCGTGATCCTGCGCATGAAGTCGCTGCACCTGGGCGCGGTGGAGGACTTCCCCTTCCTCGAAGAGCCGCCGCGCAAGGCCATCGCCGATGGCTACGCCCTGCTGGGCGAGCTGGGCGCCGTGGACGAGGCCAACGAGCTCACCGCCATCGGCCAGGAGCTGTCCAGGCTGCCGCTGGACCCGCGGGTGGGTCGCATGATCCTGGAGGCGCGCGACCGCCAGAGCCTGAGCGAGGTGCTGATCATCGCCTCGGCCCTGTCCGGCCAGGACGTGCGCGACCGGCCGCTGGAACAGCAGCAGGCCGCCGACGAGAAGCACAAGAAGTTCGACGACGAGAGGTCGGAGTTCATGGGCTATCTCAAGCTCTGGCGCTGGATCGAGGAAGGCCGCGGCCAGCATGGGCACGGGGCCCAGGCGGCACAAGCCGGCCAGAAGACCGACAGCCACAAGCTCAGCAACCGCCAGCAGGAGGCCCGGCTGCGCGAGAGCTTCGTCAACCCGCGCCGCGTGCGCGAGTGGCGCGACATCCACAGCCAGCTGCACACCGTGGTGGCCGAGCACGGCTGGCGCCTGAACCAGAGCCCTGCCACCTACGAGCAGATCCACATGGCCATGCTGGCCGGCCTGCTGGGCAATGTGGGCTGCAAGTCCGACGACGAGGACTGGTACCTGGGCGCGCGCGGCATCAAGTTCTGGCGCCACCCGGGCGCCCACCTGTCCAAGAAGCCGGGCCGCTGGCTGGTGGCCGCCGAGCTGGTGGACACCACGCGCCTGTTCGGCCGCGGCCTGGCCGCCATCGAGCCGCAATGGATCGAGCGCATCGCCGGCCACCTGCTCAAGAAGCAGTTGCTGGAGCCGCACTGGGAGAAGAAGGCCGCCGAGGTCGTCGCGCTGGAGCGCGCCACGCTCTACGGCATCGTCATCTACCACCAGCGCAAGGTGAACTTCGGCCGGGTGGACCCCAAGGCCGCGCGCGAGATCTTCATCCGCGAGGCGCTGGTCAATGGCGAGTGGGACAGCCGCCTGCCCTTCATCGCCCACAACCGCAAGATGATCGCCCAGGTGGAGGAGCTGGAACACAAGTCCCGCCGCCAGGACGTGCTGGTGGACGAGGAGCTGATCCACGCCTTCTACGACCAGCAGGTGGGCGCGGAGGTGGTCAGCGGGGCCACCTTCGAGCGCTGGTACCGCGAGGCCAGCCGCGACAACCCCAAGCTGCTGATGCTCAGCCGCGAGGAGCTGATGCGCCACGAGGCGGCCGGCGTGACCACCAGCGCCTTCCCGCGCACGGTGCGCCTGGGCGGGGTGGACTGCGCCGCCAGCTACCTGCACCAGCCGGGTGATCCCAAGGACGGCGTGACCGTCACCGTGCCGATCTACGCGCTCAACCAGGTCAGCGAGGAACGCTGCGAATGGCTGGTGCCCGGCATGCTGGAGGCCAAGGTGATGGCCCTGGTCAAGAGCCTGCACCAGCGCCCGCGTTCCCGCCTGGTGCCGCTGCCCGAGTTCGTGGCCGAGTTCTGCGCCACCGCGCCCTTTGCCCAGGGCGCTCTGGTGGACGTGCTGCTCAAGGCCGTGCGCGAGCGCACCCAGCTGGCCATCCAGCGCAACGACTTCAAGCTTGAGCAGTTGCCGCCCCACCTGTTCATGAACTTCCGCGTGGTGGACGAGCATGGCCGCCAGCTGGGCCTGGGCCGGCAGCTGGCCAGCCTCAAGGCCGAGCTGGGCGGGCAGGCGCGCTCGGCCTTCCAGGCCCTGGCCGCGCTCAAGCTGCAAGCCGCGCCCGCTCCGGCCCCGCAACCGCAGATGATCCGCACGCCCTCGGGCGGGCAGGCCGCGGTGGCGGTGGTCAAGGCGCCGGCCCCGGCACCGGCCGACACCCCGGTGCAGCAGCACACCGCTTGGACCTTCGGCGAACTGCCCGAGCTGATGGAGATCCGCAAGGCCGGCCAGACGCTGATCGGCTTTCCGGCGCTGATCGACAAGGGCGCGCATGTGGAGATCGAGGTCTTCGACGAGCCGGACGTGGCCGCGGCCAAGCACCGCGGCGGCCTGCGCCGTCTGGTGGCGCTGCAGATCCGCGAGCCGCTGAAGTACCTCGAGAAGAACATCCCCGACCTGACCAAGATGGCGGTGGCCTACATGCCCCTGGGCACGGCCGAGGAGCTCAAGGCCCAGATCATCGACGTGGCGCTGGACAAGGCCTTCCTGGCCGATCCGCTGCCGCAGGACAAGGCGGCTTTCGAGCGGCGCATCGAGGAAGGGCGCAGCCGCCTGAACCTGATCGCCCAGGAGGTGGCCCGCCTGGCCGGCACCGTGCTGGCCGAGTACGCCGCGGCCACCCGCAAGCTCAAGGACGCGCGGCCACCCAAGGACGTGGCCGACGACATCACCGCCCAGCTGCAGCGTCTGGTGCCCAAGCGCTTCGTGGCACTCACGCCCTATGCGCAGCTGCAGCACTTCCCGCGCTACCTCAAGGGCATCGTGATGCGGCTGGACAAGCTGCGTGCCGACCCGGCGCGTGACGGCCAGCGCCTGGCCGAGCTGCGCCCGCTGGAGCAGCGCTACCAGCGTCGTCTGGCGGACCTGAAGGGGCAGACCGACAGCCGGCTGGACGACTTCCGCTGGCAGCTGGAGGAGCTGCGCATCAGCCTGTTCGCGCAGGAGCTGCGCACGCCGCAGCCGGTGTCGGTCAAGCGGTTGGAGAAGACCTGGGCTCAGCTGTCCAGCTGAGCGGCGAGACGCAGCGGCCCATCAGCCGCTCGAAGGCCGGGTCCAGGGTCTGTGGCGGGCAGGGCAGGTGGCGGTCGGCCCACTGGCGCAGCGCCGGACCACCGCGCGGCACCCGGGTCAGGGCCATGGCCGCATCCACCGAGGCGTCATCGCGGCGCAGGCTCAGCAGCCGTTCCAGGACTTCGCGGGCGGCATGGAGCGTGCCCGGCAGCAGGTGGGGGTGGTGCAGCAGCTCGGTCTGGGCCTGCCAGACCTGGGTCAGGGCCTCGTCGAAGGCCGACGCGGGCGAGGCCTCGACGATGGCGCGCGTGGCGGGCTCGTTGCCCATCATCAGGGCCAGGCGCAGCAGCAGATCCTCGAAGCCGATGTCGTAGCCGATGTGGAAGTTCACACCGGCCCGGGTGGCTTCGCGGGCCTCCGATTCGTCGTCGTCGCCGCCCAGCTGCAGCACCGGGATGTGGGCCCACTCGCGGCAGGTGCGCAGCAGGTAGCTCAGGGCCAGGCCGGCGCTGCTGTGCTGGCCGCCGTTGACGACGATCAGCCGCAGTGGCTTGTGCTTGATGACCTCCAGGGCCTCCCAGGGGGTGGGCACGGCCTCAGGCTCCCAGCCCACGGTGGCCAGCAGTTCCAGCACCACCCGGCAGCGCGGGGCAACGGGGTCGACGATCAGAATGTGGCTCATGCCAGCGATATCGGACGCTGGCGGGCCGGGGTTGAGCCGGGAAAGCGCGCAGGGCGTGCCGGGTGTCACGCCGGCGGTGCTTTCAGGGGACTCAGCGCAGCAATTCCAGCAGGCGGTCCATGCCTCCCTGTTCGATCGACACCTTGGCCTGGGCCCGCACGGCGGGCTTGGCATGGTAGGCCACCGACAGGCCGGCCACGCCCATCATCGGCAGGTCGTTGGCGCCGTCGCCCACGGCAATGGCCTGGCCGGGGGCAATGCCCAGCTGTTCGCAGGTCTGCAGCAGGGTGCGGCGCTTTTCCTCGCCGTCGACGATGTCGCCCCAGGCCTGGTCCACCATGCGGCCGGTCAGGGTGTCGCCTTCGATCTCCAGCACGTTGGAGCGGGCGAAATCCAGCTTCAGCCGGTCCTTCACGCGGTCGGTGAAGAAGGTGAAACCGCCGGAGACCAGCAGCGTCTTCAGGCCGGCGGCCTGGCAGGCGGCCACGAAGGTGGCCACGCCGGGGTTGAGCTGCAAGCGCTCGTCGTAGATGGCCTGCATGGCCGACACCGGCACGCCCCGCAGCAGGGCCACGCGCTGGCGCAGGCTTTCCTTGTAGTCGGCGATCTCGCCGCGCATCGCGGCTTCGGTGATCGCGGCCACCTCGGCCTTCTTGCCCACGGCGGAGGCGATCTCGTCCACGCATTCGAGGTTGATCAGCGTGGAATCCATGTCGAAGGCGGCCAGGCGGTAGTCGGCCAGGCGCAGCGGCGGGTTGACGCCGCGGACCATCAGGCCGGGCGCGAATTCGGTGTGGGACATCGGAGGACCGAGCAGTTCGGCAGGCGGGCAGAGACAGGCCGAATTTTACGGGGTCGGCTTCACGCGGCGGCCTCCGGCAGCAGTCGGTGCTGGCGCAGCAGTGCGTAGGCGGGCCGGCAGGCCTCGGCCACCGCCAGCGCCTGGCCTTGCAACTGCGGCGCGCGCGGGCGCCAGGGCTCGAAGCCGGTGGAGGCCCAGACCGCGTCGTACCAGTACGGCGCCCAGATGCCGTCGCTGTCCCGCCGGCCCGCCGGCCAGTGCAGCATGCGGGGCGTGAAGGCGATGCCCAGCGCGCCGCAGACGGCCCGCAGGAAGGCCTCGGGGGCCTGCAGGAAGTCTTCGGCGTCGATCACCATCGGTGCCTGCCCGCTGCGCTGGGCGAGCCGGTCGAACAGCTGCGCCTGCTGCAGCAGGCCGATGTCCTCGGGGGCCACTGTAGCGCGGCTCTTCAGGTAGCTGTCCACCACCTGGGCCGGGTCGCGGATGAGCAGGATGTTGTGCAGCCGGTGCACCCAGTCGGTGTCCATGCCGGGCAGCAGGTGGTGGCTCATGTGCTTCTGGTACCAGACCGGTTGGCCGTCCGGCGCCGGGCCCTCGCTCAGGGCCCGGGCCACGCGCGCGGCGTCGGTGTCGCCATCGGCAATGACCTCGTCGCGGCCCGGGTGGTCCAGGCCGGTGGCGGCCAGATAGGCGGCGTACAGCGGCTCGTCGCTCACCGCGCAGTCGCCGCGGTTCTCCCAGGCCCGCATCATCGCGGTGGAGATGTTGCGCGGGCCGCTCCACATGGCCACGCGCAGGGGTGTCCGGGTGCTGCTCATACGCTGCGCGCCGCCACGTCGCGGGCCACCAGCGCCTTGTAGAGGGCTTGCAGTCGCAGCACCATCGGCCCGGGCACGCCGCCTTCCATCGGGCGGCCGTCCACTTCACGTACCGGCACCACGCCGGCAAAGGTGCCGGTGCAGAAGGCCTCTTCGGCGCTGTAGACCTGGGTCAGGCTGAAGTTCTTCTCGAACACCGGGATGCCGGCCTCGCGGCAGACCTGGATCACGTTGCTGCGGGTGATGCCGCCCAGGCAGTAGTCGCCGCTGCTGGTCCACACCTCGCCGCCACGCACGATGAAGAAGTGGGTGGAATTGCAGGTGGCGACGAAGCCGTGCGGGTCCAGCATCAGGGCCTCGTCGGCCCCGGCGGCCGTGGCCTGGATGCAGGCGGTGATGCAGTTGAGCTTGCTGTGGCTGTTGAGCTTGGGGTCCAGCACGTCGGGGTAACCCCGGCGCACATGCACGGTGAAGAGCTTGAGCCCGGCCTGCACCGTCTCGGGCTTGGCCAGCTTGAACTCCGGCAGGATGACGATGGTGGCCGGGCCCACGGTGACCCGCGGGTCCTGGTAGGGCGTGCGCTTGACGCCGCGGCTGACCATCAGCCGGATGTGCACGCCGTCGTGCATCTGGTTGGCGGCCAGGGTGTCGTAGATGGCCTGGGTCAGCTCGGCCCGGCTCAGGCCGATGTCCAGCATGATGGCCTTGGCGCCTTCCCACAGCCGCGCCAGGTGGGCGTCCAGGAAGACCGGGTGGCCGTCGACCACCCGCAGCCCTTCCCACACCCCGTCGCCCAGCACGAAGCCGCTGTCGAAGACCGAGACCGTGGCCTCGGCGCGCGACTTCAGCTGGCCGTTGATCCAGATGCGGATGTCCGCGTTGCGGGGGTCGTCGTGGAAGTCGTGGATGCTCTGGGACATGGCAGGGGGCCGAGGAAACCGGGACGTCCCAGTCTAGCCCCGCGCCCCGGCCCCGCCGCGACTCAGGCCTTCACCGGCTGGCCCAGCGAGCGCAGCAGGTCGCGCAGGTAGGTGGCGCGCTCGCGCGGGTCGGCGATCTCGCGGTCGATGCGCAGCTTCTCGTTGCCCACCAGCTTGATCGCCCGGTTCTTCTGCACCAGCTCGATGATGCGCAGCGCGTCCACCGGCGGGTTGGGCCGGAAGGTCACGCTCATCAGCTTGGGGTTGGCGTCGATCTTCACCACGCCATAGGGCTTGGCCTGGATGCGCAGGCGGTGGGTGTCGAACAGGGCCTGGCCCTGGGCGGGCAGCTTGCCGAAGCGGTCGGTGATCTCTTCGAGCAGGCGGTCGAGCTGCTCGGGCTTCTCGGCCGTGGCCAGGCGCTTGTAGAAGTTCAGCCGGGTGTGCACGTCGCCGCAGTAGGCGTCGGGCAGCAGCGCGGGGGTGTGCAGGTTGATCTCGGTGGCGGCGCCGAAGACCGCGCTGTGCGGGCTCAGCAGGTCGGGCTCCTCGCCGTTCTTGAGCGCGCGCACCGCCTCGGCCAGCATCTCGTTGTAGAGCTGGAAGCCCACCTCCATCATGTTGCCGCTCTGGTTGTCGCCCAGCACCTCGCCGGCGCCGCGGATCTCCAGGTCGTGCATGGCCAGGTAGAAGCCCGAGCCCAGTTCCTCCATCTCCTGGATGGCGGTCAGGCGCTGGCTGGCCTGCTTGGTCAGGCCCTCCACATCGGGCACCAGCAGGTAGGCATAGGCCTGGTGGTGGCTGCGGCCCACGCGGCCGCGCAGCTGGTGCAGCTGGGCCAGGCCGAACTTGTCGGCCCGGCTGATGATGATGGTGTTGGCGCTGGGCACGTCGATGCCGGTCTCGATGATGGTGGAGCACAGCAGCACGTTGAAGCGCTGGGTGGTGAACTCGCGCATCACCCGCTCCAGCTCGCGCTCGGGCATCTGGCCGTGGGCCACGCCGATGCGGGCCTCGGGAATCAGCTCGGCCAGGGCCTGCCGGCGGTTCTCGATGGTCTCCACCTCGTTGTGCAGGAAGTAGACCTGGCCGCCGCGCTTCAGTTCGCGCAGCACCGCCTCGCGGATCACGCTCTTGCCCTCGTTGCGCACGAAGGTCTTGATGGCCAGGCGGCGCTGCGGCGCGGTGGCGATGACCGACAGGTCGCGCAGGCCCTCCAGCGCCATGCCCAGGGTGCGGGGGATGGGGGTGGCGGTCAGCGTCAGCACGTCCACCTCGGCGCGCAAGGCCTTCATGGCCTCCTTGTGGCGCACGCCGAAGCGGTGTTCCTCGTCGATGATCAACAGGCCCAGGCGCTTGAACTGCACCTCCTTGGACAGCAGCTTGTGCGTGCCCACGACGATGTCGATGCTGCCGTCGGCAATGCCCTCCAGCGCCACCTTGACCTCCTTGGCACTGCGGAAGCGGCTGAGCTCGGCCACCTTGACCGGCCATTTGCCGAAGCGGTCGACGATGGTCTGGTAATGCTGCTCGGCCAGCAGCGTGGTGGGCGCCAGCAGGGCCACCTGCTTGCCCGCGTGCACCGCGACGAAGGCCGCCCGCAGGGCGACCTCGGTCTTGCCGAAGCCCACGTCGCCGCAGACCAGCCGGTCCATCGGCCGCGGGCTGATCATGTCCTGGATCACCGCGTGGATGGCGGCCTGCTGGTCCGGCGTCTCCTCGAAGCCGAAGCTGGCGGCGAAGGCCTCGTAGTCGTGCGGGGAGAAGCGGTGGGCCATGCCCTCGCGGGCGGCGCGCAGGGCGTAGATGTTGAGCAGCTCGGCCGCGGCATCGCGCACCTGCTCGGCGGCCTTGCGCCGGGCCTTGTCCCACTGCTGGGAGCCCAGCTTGTGCAGCGGGGCCTCTTCGGCGCTCACGCCGGTGTAGCGGCTGATCAGGTGCAGCTGGCTGACCGGCACATAGAGCGTGGCCTTGTCGGCGTACTCCAGGTGCAGGAACTCGCTGGGGCCCTCCAGCCCGGTGTCGATGCTGACCAGGCCCTGGTAGCGGCCGATGCCATGGGCCGAGTGCACCACCGGGTCGCCGAGCTTCAGCTCGGAGAGGTCCTTGATCAGCGCATCGACGTTGCTGGTCTGCTCCTGCTTGCGCCGCCGCCGGGTGCCCGGCGCGCTGGCGAACAGCTCGCCCTCGGTGATGAACTGCACCGCCAGCTGGGCTTCGGGCTCGTGCCAGAAGAAGCCGGCCGTCAGCGGGGCGGCAGTGATGGCCACCTTCTCGTCGCCGGCCAGGAAGTCGGCCAGCGTCTCGACGGTGGGCACCTGGATCTTGTGGTCGCGCAGCAGCTCCAGCAGGCTCTCGCGCCGACCCTCGCTCTCGCCCATCAGCAGCACCCGGTGGGGCGTGCTGTCCAGGTGCTTCTCCAGCGCGGCCAGCGGCTCGGTGGCGCCGCGGCTCACGCTCACATCGGGCAGGGGGCGGGCCCAGTCCACCGGCTCGCTGCCGCGCAGGGCCAGCGTGGCATGGGCGCCGGTGCGGGTGAAGAACTCCTCGACCTTCAGGTAGATGGCCTCGGGCGGCAGGATGGGCCGCTCCGGGTCGTGCTGCAGGAAGCGGTGGCGCTCGCGCGTGTCGGTCCAGAAGCGCTGCAGGGCCTCGTCCACCTCGCCGTGCAGCACCAGGCTGGCCTGCGCGCCGAGGTAGTCGAAGATGTTCGCCGTCTCGTCGAAGAACAGCGGCAGGTAGTACTCGATGCCGGCGGTGGCGATGCCCTGTGCGATGTCCTTGTAGATGCGGCTCTTGGTCGGGTCGCCTTCGAGCTTCTCGCGCCAGCGTTCGCGAAAGCGCTGCCGCGCCGTCTCGTCCATCGGGAACTCGCGCCCGGGCAGCAGCTGCACCTCGGGCACCGGGTAGAGGCTGCGCTGGCTGTCGGGGTCGAAGGTGCGGATCGAGTCGATCTCGTTGTCGAACAGGTCCACCCGGTAGGGCACCGGCGAGCCCATGGGGAACAGGTCGATCAGGCCGCCGCGCACCGCGTATTCGCCGGGCGACACCACCTGGCTCACATGGCTGTAGCCGGCCAGGGTCAGCTGGCTCTTCAGGGCCGCCTCGTCCAGCTTCGTCTTCTGCTTGAACTGGAAGGTGGTGCCGGCCAGGAAGGAGGGCGGTGCCAGCCGCGTGAGCGCGGTGGTGGCCGGCAGCAGCACCACGTCCACCGTGCCGCTGTGGATGCGCCAGAGCGTGGCCAGGCGCTCGGAGATCAGGTCCTGGTGCGGGCTGAAGGTGTCGTAGGGCAGGGTCTCCCAGTCCGGAAACACCGCCACCCGCAGCCCGGGGGCGAAGAAGGCCATCTCCTCGGCCAGGCGCTGGGCGTCGCCCGGCTCGGCGGTGACGATGCCCAGCACCTGCCCCTCGGCCACCCGGGCCTGGGCGTGGCGGGCCAGCAGCAGGGCGTCGGCCGAGCCGGTGGGGCGGGGCAGGGTGAAACGTTTGCCGGGGGCGATGTGGGGCAGCTGCATGGGGCGTGGCGCACGTGGGGGCGCTGAAAACGACAACACGCCCCGGAGCCGGGCTCGGGGGCGTTGAACCCCGCAATTCTAGAATCCGGGCAATGACCACCTACACCGTCGGGGCCGAGCCCCGCTGCTTCGCGATCGTGCCCTGCGCGGGCACCGGCAGCCGCGCCGGCAGCTTCCAACCCAAGCAATACGAGCCGGTGGCGGGCCAGCCGCTGGTGGCCCACACCCTGGCCGCACTCTCGCGCGTGGAGCGCCTGGCCGGCATCCTGGTGGTGCTGGCCGAGGACGACACCCAGTTCGAGGAAGACCTGCCGGGCCTGGCCGATGCCGCCGAGGGCCGCATCTGGCTGGCCAAGGTGGGCGGCGCCACCCGGGCCGAAACCGTGGCCAATGGCCTGAACGAGCTGCGCGCCCGCGGCGCCCAGCCGCAGGACTGGGTGCTGGTGCACGATGCCGCCCGCTGCCTGCTGCGCCCGGCCTGGGTGGACCGCCTGATCGACGCCTGCCAGGATGACGAGGTGGGCGGCCTGCTGGCGCTGCCGGTGGCCGACACGCTCAAGGCCGAAGAGGCGGGCCGCGTGGCCGCCACCGTGGACCGCAACGGCAAGTGGGCGGCGCAGACGCCGCAGATGTTCCGCCTGGGCCTGCTGGCGCCCGCGCTGGCCTTTGCCGGCGAGCAGGTGACCGACGAGGCCAGCGCCATCGAGGCCCTGGGCCACAGCCCGAAGCTGGTGCGCGGCGACTACGAGAACTTCAAGGTCACCTGGCCGGGCGACTTCGCGCTGGCCGAGCGCCTCCTGAGCACCGCGCGCCGCGGCGCCGAGGCCCGGGCCTTCGTGCCCGCGCGCGACTTCGCGCTGTCGCAGCGCTTCTACGAGGCCCTGGGCTTCAGCCGCGAGTTCGCGCAGGGCAAGCTGGCCGGCTACCGCATGGGGCAGACGGCCTTTCTGCTGCAGGACTTCTTCGAGCCCGCCCACGCGGCGAACTTCATGATGCACCTGACGCTGGACGACCTGCAGACCTTCTGGGCCCGCCTGGAGCTAGAGGGCGTGCTGGGCCGCTTTGCCGAGCACGGCGTGCGCGCCGAGCCGCCGCAGCAGCGGCCCTGGGGCCTGGTGGACATGACGCTGACCGACCCCAGCGGCGTGCTCTGGCGCATCGCCCAACGCATGGAGGTGGCCGAATGAGCACGACGAGTTTGCCCGCGCTGCGTATCGGTGAAGGCTGGGACACCCATGCCCTGGTGGTGGGCCGGCCGCTGGTGCTGGGCGGCGTCACCCTCCCGCACAGCCACGGCCTGCTGGGCCACTCGGATGCCGACGCCCTGCTGCACGCCATCACCGACGCGGTGCTGGGCGGGGCCGGGCTGGGCGACATCGGCCGCCACTTCCCGGACACGGCGGTGGAGTTCAAGGGCGCCGATTCGCACCGCCTGCTCACCGAGGCCATGCGCCGCGTGCGCGCGGCCGGCTGGCAGGTGGTCAATGTGGACTGCACCATCGTCGCCCAGGCGCCCAAGATGGCGCCGCATGTGCCGGCCATGGTCGCTCGCATTGCCGAGGCCCTGGGCATCGAGCCCGCACGGGTCAACGTCAAGGCCAAGACGGCCGAGAAGATGGGCCCGGTGGGCGAGGGCCGGGCCATCGAGACCCGCGCCGTCTGCCTGCTGGCCGCGCTCAGCTGAGGCGGAAGCGCTCGGCGTCCAGGCCCAGCCGGCGGATGCGGTCGGACAGGGTCTTGCGCGGCAGGTCCAGTGTCGCCGCCGCCGCGCTGACGCTGCCCTGCGATTCGCGCAGCGCGGCCTCGATCAGCCCGCGCTCGAAGGCCTCCAGCTGGGCCTCCAGGCCGGCCCGCGGCGCCGCGGCCGTGCCATCGCCAGGCGCGCCCGCGGGGGCGTCACGGTCCGCGGCCTCCGTCGCGGTGTCCTCCAGCCCCAGCACCCAGCGGTCGGCCAGGTGGCGCAGCTCGCGCACATTGCCCGACCAGTCGCGGGCCTGCCAGGCGGCCATCTGCGCCGCGCCCCAGCGCGGCACCGGGCGGCGGAAGCGCAGCCCGGCCAGCTCGGCGAAATGGGTCAGCAGCAGGGGGATGTCCTCGCGCCGCTCGCGCAGCGGCGGCAGGGCCAGGGTGGCCACGTTCAGGCGGTAATACAGGTCGGCCCGGAAGCCCCCGCGGTCGGCCAGGGCCTTGAGGTCCACCTTGGTGGCCGCGATGACCCGGGCCTGCAGCGGCAGCACGGTGTTGCCGCCCAGGCGTTCGAAGCTGCGCTCCTGCAGCACCCGCAGCAGCTTGACCTGCAGGGCCAGCGGCATCGACTCGATCTCGTCGAGGAAGACCGTGCCGTCGCGCGCATGTTCGAGCTTGCCGATGCGGCGCTTGGTGGCGCCGGTGTAGGCGCCGGGCTCGGCGCCGAAGATCTCGGACTCGAACACCGCCTCGGGCAGAGCGCCGCAGTTGATCGCGACGAAGGGCCCGCTGGCGCCGCTGGCCTCGTGCAGGGCCTGGGCCACCACCTCCTTGCCGGCGCCGGTCTCGCCCTCGATCAGCACGTCCACCCCGGTCGGGCCGAGGTTGGCCACCAGGGTGCGGATGCGCTCCATGGCGGGCGAGGCGCCGATCAGCCGGCCGGTGCCCGACAAGGCGGCCTTCAGGCGCCGGTTCTCCAGCACCAGCTGGCGCTGGATGGCGGCGCGCCGGGTCACGTCGATCAGGCGCTCGGAGGCAAAGGGCTTCTCGATGAAATCCCAGGCGCCCTCGCGCATGGCCTCCACCGCCATGGCCACATCGCCGTGGCCGGTCACCAGCGTGACCGGCAGGTCGGGATCGGTGCGGTGCAGCTCGCGCAGCAGGGTCAGGCCGTCCTTGCCGGGCAGTCGCACGTCGCACACCACCACGCCGGGGAAGTCGGGTTTCAGCAGGGCCTGGGCCTGTTCGGCGCTGTCGCAGGGCAGCACCTGGAAGCCGCCGATCTGCAGGGCCTGGGCGGCGGCCAGCTGGACGCCGGGGTCGTCCTCGATCAGCACGACGGTGCGCAGGGGATCACTCATGGGGAAGGCGGGAACACGGGGCCCGATCATCGCTCAGTCTCGCTCGGCCAGTGCGGCGGCTCAGCCGATGGTGGGCAGGGCCGTGGCCGGCGGGCTGGCCAGCACGGCCACCGGCAGGCTCAGCGTGGCCACGGTGCCCGTCTGGCCGTCTTCGCGGTCGGCGAATTCGATGCTGCCGCCCAGGGCGTTGGCGATGGAGGCCGAGATGGCCAGGCCCAGGCCCAGCCCCAGGCCGGCGGGCTTGGTGGTGAAGAAGGGCTCGAAGAGGCGCTGGCGGGCCGCCGGGCTCAGGCCGGGGCCCTCGTCGCTGACGCTCAGGCGCACCTGCTCGCCCACCTGGGCCGCGCGGACCTGCACCCGCAGCCCGCCACGGTCGCGGTTGGCGTCCAGTGCGTTGCGCAGCAGGTTGACCAGCACCTGTTCGATGCGCACCGTCTGGCCCAACACGGCCAGCCCGGGCGGGATGGGGTCGATGTCGATCTGCTGGCCCGCCTGCCGGGCATCGGCCGCGACCAGGGCACAGGCTGCCGCGACCGCCGGGGCCACCGCCACCGGCACCGGCTGCAGCTCGTCCTTGCGCGCAAAGCCCTTGAGCCGGGCGACGATCTCGGCGATGCGCAGCGTCAGACCGCCGATGCGGCCGATGTTGGCCTGTACCGCGTCCAGGTCCCCGCGGGCCAGCAGCAGGCCGGCGTTGTCGTTGAGCGCGCGCAGCGCGGCCAGGGGTTGGTTGATCTCGTGGGTGATGCTGGCGGCCATCTGGCCCAGCACCGCCAGCTTGCCGGCCTGCACCAGCTCGTCCTGGGCGGCCTGCAGCGTGCGCTGGGTGCTTGCCAGCTGCTCGATCTTGCGGGCCAGCTCCTCGTTGGCTCCGCGCAGGTGGGCGGTGCGCTCGTCGATGCGGGCCTCCAGCTCGGCGTTGGCGCGCTCCAGGTCGCGCCGCACGCGACGCAGCTCTTCATCGCGGCGCCGGCGCAGCCGGGCGTAAAGCAGTCCCACCACCAGCACCGCATAGGCCAGGCCGGCGGCCAGGGCCTGGGCGCGGGCATCCTGCGTCAGGCCGTCGGTTTCCGCGAAGGACAGCAGGGTCCAGTCCATCGGGCCCAGGGTGCGGCGTTGGGCGGCCACCCGCAGCCAATGGGGCGTGCGGCCGTTGCCTTCGGCCCGGGTGGCCAACCGGGTGGCCCGGCCGTCGAAGGCCTCGTCGGGTCGGTCCAGCGGCAGCGGGGCCAGCGGGCCGGCACCATACTGTTGGGTGGCCTGCAGCAGGGCCTGGGTGGCGGCGTCCAGCGGACGCAGGGTGTGGAAGCGCCATTCCGGCCTGCTGGACAGGAAGACCACGCCGCGGGCGTCGGCCAGCATCAGCAGCTCGCCGCTGCGCTGCCAGTTGGCCTCCAGGTCGTCGAAGGAGATCTTGACCGCCAACACGCCGATGGGGCGGCCAGCGGCATCGCGCACCGGCTGGGCCAGGAAGTAGCCGGGTTCCTTGGTGGTGGCGCCGATGGCGTAGAAGCGGCCGGTGCCGCCGGCCAGGGCGTCGCGGAAGTAGGGCCGGAAGGCGTAGTTCTGGCCGACGAAGCTGGTGGGGGTGGCCCAGTTGCTGGCCGCCAGGGTGACGCCGCTGGGCGCGATCAGGTAGATGGCGAAGACGTGGGTGGCCTGGGCCAGGCGCTCCAGCCGGCGGTTGACGGCGTCTCGCCGGGCCGGGTCCTCCGGGTGCTGCAGCAGGTCGGGCAGCTCGGAGTGGCTGGCCAGCGCGATCGGCAGGTTCTCGTACTTCTCCAGCGTGGTGGTCAGGTCGGCGCCCAGGAAGTCCAGCCGTCGCTGGGCCTGGTCGTGCAACTGCTGCCAGCCGTGGCGATAGACCGCGGAAAAAGCGCCCAGCACGATGGCCGCGCCCAGCAGCACCAGGCCGATGGCCGTCCAGAGCGCAGGCCGCCGGGGCATGTGTTGGGCCCTCGGTTCAGGGCGCGTCGCAGCGCGTCATGCGCACCGGGCCCTCGCCGGGCACCCATTGGTGCAGTGGTCGGCAGCGGCCTTCGGCGCACAAAGTGTGGTCGGCCGTGAAATCCGAGGCGGCCAGCACCACCTCGGGCTGGGGCGGCACCCGGGGCCGGTAGTGCCAGACGCCGTCACGCAGCACCGCGTCATCCGGCGGCTCCATGCCGGCGCCGGAACCCCGGATGCTGGCATCCACCACCACCAGCCCGGCAGGCGTGACCTGCCACTGCTCATCCCACAGGATCCTTTCGATCGAGTGGGTCCAGCTCAGGCTGAAATGGCTGGCCGCCACGACCACCGTGGTGGCCGCGCGGCTCAGACACAGGGCCAGGGGCATCGCGGTGCTCAGGCCCCGCTGACCACGCCGGCCGGCCGCTGGCGCTTGAGCTGCCAGCCGTTCCAGGCCAGCATCAGCGCGCCAGCGGCAAAGCCCAGCTCGTCGGTGAACGGAATGGCGGCCACCAGCAGCAGGGCCCCGGCCGCGCACCACAGCCGCTCCAGCACATGCAGCGGGCGCGACAGGTAGCCGATGGCGGCCGCCCCCCACAGGCCGATGGCCACCAGGCACTTGAAGAGCATGTAAGCCGCGGCGCCCCAGTGCAGCACGCCGTCGGCGCCGGGCTGCAGCATCAGTGCCGGGTCGTAGACGGCCATGTAGGGCACGACGAAGCCCGCCGCGGCGATCTGGGTGGCCTTCATGCCGATCTTCATCGGCGAGGCGCGGGCGATCGACGCTGCGGCGAACGCGGCCAGGGCCACCGGCGGCGTCAGGTCGGCCATGATGCCGAAGTAGAAGACGAACATGTGCGAGACGATCAGCGGCACGCCCAGCTTGAGCAGGGCCGGCGCGGCGATCGAGCTGGTGATGATGTAGTTCGGGATCGTCGGGATGCCCATGCCCAGGATCAGGCAGACGATCATCGTCAGCACCAGAGACATGAACAGGCTCTTCTCGCCCACCTGCAGGATGTAGCCCGCGAAGCTGGTGGCCGCGCCGGTCAGCGTCAGCGTGCCGATGATGACGCCGACGATGGCGCAGGCCAGGCCCACCGGCACCGCCTGCTTGGCGCCGTCGATCAGGCTGTCGCGCAGCGCGGCCAGGGTGCTGCGGCCGCCCTGGGCCACCGCATTGGCCGCCACCAGCGCGGCGATCAGGCCCAGGATGACCCAGATGCCGAACTTGGCGAAGAAGGAGGCCACGATGCCCAGGCCGATCCAGAACACCACCCGCATGGCCCGCTGGCCGAACTGCGCGGCCACCGTGGTGCCCAGGATCAGCACGCCGGTCAGGGCCAGGCCGGTGAGGCCGGCGAACATCGGGGTGAAACCGTGGAACAGCATGGCCACCAGGGCGGCCAGCGGCAGCATCAGGTACCAGCGCTCGCGGATGGCCCGCCAGGGGTTGGGGCACTGGTCCTTGGGCAGGCCCAGCAGGTTGGCGCGACCGGCCTCCAGGTGCACCATCCAGAAGGTGGTCACGTAGTAGAGCAGGGCGGGCACCACCGCGGCCTTGCAGATCTCGGCGTAGGGCACGTTGAGCGTCTCGGCCATGATGAAGGCCACCGCGCCCATGACCGGCGGCATGATCTGGCCGCCCATCGAGGCGGTGGCCTCCACCGCGCCGGCGAAGTGCGGCGCGTAGCCGAAGCGCTTCATCAGCGGGATGGTGAACTGGCCCACGGTCAGCACGTTGGCCACGCCCGAGCCGGAGATGGTGCCCATGAAGCCCGAGGACACCACCGCCACCTTGGCCGGGCCGCCCTTGGCATGGCCGACGAAGCCCAGCGCCATCTCGTTGAACAGCCGGATCATGCCGGCATGCTCCAGGAAGGCGCCGAAGAGGATGAACAGGAAGATGTAGGTGGCCGACACCAGGGTGGGCGTGCCGTAGATGCCCTCGGTGCCCAGGTGCAGCTGCGAGATGATCTGGTCCATGCCGAAGGGGCGGTGGGCCAATTCGCCGGGCAGGTATTCGCCGAAGATGCCGTAGGCCAGGAAGAGGGCGCAGACGATGGGCAGGGCCAGGCCCAGCACGCGGCGGGCGGCCTCGAACAGCAGCACCACGCAGGCCGTGCCCACCACCATGTCGGCGGTGTTGGGGTCGCCCGAGCGCAACACCAGATCGGCTTCGAACTTCCAGTGGTACAGGCCCAGCACGAAGCAGCCCAGGGCCAGCACCAGATCCAGCCAGGGCAGGCGGTCGCGGGCGCTCTTGCTGCGGGCCGGGTAGAGCAGGAAGGCCAGCAGCATCAGGAAGCCCACGTGGATGGAGCGCGTGGGCAGGCTGGACAGGGGCGAGAAGGCCGCCACCACCAGCTGGAAGACGGAGAAGGACAGGGCAGCGATCACCACCAGCCAGGCGGCCCAGCCGCCCAAGCGGCGGGTGTGGCCGTGATCGTCCGAAGGATGATCGAGGTTCTGCAGCAGATCGTCGGCCTGCGCTGCGGCGCCGGCCGGGACGGGAGAAGACATGCGGGAACTCCTGCGCGCGGGGCAGAGGGGCGCCCTGGCACGGGCCGGGGCGCGGGGGCAGTCAGGCGAAGGGAAGGGAGGGGAAGGAGAGGGCACGCGGCCCGCTCACTTCACGCTCACTTCAGCAGGCCGACTTCCTTGTAGTACTTGATGGCACCGGGGTGCAGGGGGATGGGCGAGGTCTTGGCCGCGTTCTGCAGGCTGATGCCCTTGGCCGCCGAGTGGGCCGCCACCAGGGCCGGCAGGTTGCTGAACATGGCCTTGGTCATCTGGTAGACCGTGTCGTCCGACACACCGGCGTGGGTGACCAGGAAGTTCTGGATCGCCGCGGTGGGCACGTCGGCGGTCTGGCCGTCGTAGGTGTTGGCCGGGATGGTGGCGGGCTGGTAGGCCGCGTCGCCCACCTTGGCGATGACGTCGGCCGGGATGGGCACGACGACGATCTTCATCGAGGTGGACAGATCCCGCAGGGCCGACACGCCCAGGCCGGCCGACTGCAGGGTGGCGTCGAGCTGGCGGTTCTTCATCAGCTCGACCGATTCGCCGAAGGGCAGGTACTCGACCTTGCCCAGACTCTGGTAGCTCAGGCCGGCGGCGCGCAGGATGGCGCGCGCGTTCAGTTCGGTGCCGGACTTGGGCGCGCCCACGGACACGCGCTTGCCCTTGAGGTCGGCCAGGGTGTGGATGCCGGAATCGGCGCTGGCCACGATCTGGATGTAGTTCGAATAGATGCCGGCGACTGTGCGCAGCTTCTTCAGCGGGGCCTTGAAGCCGGCTTCGGCATTGCCCTGCCAGGCATCGGACAGTGCATCACCCAGCGTGAAGCCGATCTCGCCGCGGCCCGCTTCCAGCAGGTTGAGATTCTCGGCTGAGGCCTTGGTGGCTTGCACGGTGACCTTGGCACTGGGCATGGCCTTGCCGTAGAGCTGGGAGAGGGCCACACCCATCGGGTAGTAGACCCCGCTGGTGCCACCGGTCAGGACGTTGATGAACTGGGCCTGGGCCGAGGCGGTCGCCATCGAGAAGGCACAGACCGCGCCAGCGATCAGGGCGTGCAGCTTTCGCATGCTTTGTCTCCGTTGTGATGTGGGAAGGATGGCGGTGACCATCGCAGCCCATGTTGCACGCGGTGTGCCAGCCTGGGAGGCGGGAGAAACGCGGGAGGAAGCTCAGGGATAGCCCTCAAAAAAGAGGCCCTGCGGGCTCACTGAAGGCTTGGATCGGGCCGCCGCTCGGGGGGAACCCGGTGGCGGCATGCCGCCACCGTTCGGGTGGGGTGGCGGATTTTCGCCACCCCGCCGGCCTGCGTCGGAAGGGGGCTCAGCTGGCCCGGCGCAGCCGGATGTGAGCCATCAGCCCGCCATCGCGGGCGTTCACCAGTTCCAGCGAGGCGCCGATGCGCTGCAGCGCCTTCTTGACGATGGCCAAGCCCAGGCCCGCACCGGTGGCCGCGGTGCGGGCGGCGTCGCCACGGAAGAAGGGGGTGGTGAGCTGGTCGAGCTTCTCGGGCGGCACGCCCTGGCCGTAGTCGCGCACAGTGACGATGACCGTGTCGCCGGTGATCACGTGGCTGACCTTGACCTTGGCCACCCCGGTTTCCACCGTGCGGCCGTAGCGGCGGGCGTTCTCGAACAGGTTGGCGAAAACGCGGCCCAGTTCCACGTCGTCGCCCTGCACCTTGATGCCCGGCGGCAGGCGCAGAGAGAAGCGGATCTGCGACTTGTCGCGGAAGGCGGCGGCCTCGCGTTCGATCACCAGGCCCAGGTCCACCGGCTTGGTCTTGGTGTCGTCCGGCCGGGCGTAGTCCATGAACTTGTCGATGATGGCGTCGAGCTGGTCGATGTCCTGCGCCATGGCCTTGCGGGCCTCTTCGTCGGCCACGCTGATCTCGGCCTCCAGCCGCAGCCGGGCCAGCGGCGTGCGCAGGTCATGCGAGATGCCGGCCAGCATCACCGCGCGCTCCTCCTCGACCTTGGCCAGCTCGCGGGCCATGCGGTTGAAGCCGATGTTCACAGCGCGGATCTCGGTGGTGATGTTGCTCTCGTCCAGGCGGGAGTCGTACTCGCCTTCGCGGATGCGGCTGGCCGCGAAGGACAGGTTCTTCAGCGGCTTGTTGATCAGGCTGGCGATGACTGCCGCCCCCAGCACCGAGAAGAGCAGGGCGATGGACACCCAGACGATCCAGGTGCTGGGCGTGAGCGGCTCGACCCGGGCATAGTCGGCCTGCAGCCAGTACGGGTCCTGCTCGATGGTGAAGCCGATCCAGAGCGCCGGCTCGTCATTGACCGAGCGGGCCAGCAGCGTGTCGTCGCCCAGCCGGGACTTGAGCTCGGCGCCCACCTGGCGGGTGAATCGGTCGGTCTCCAGCGGCTCCCAGCGGTCGTCCTTGCTGCGCGGCAGGATGCGCACCGCCTCGCGCTCGCTCATGGTCTTGATGACCGCGATGCGGTTGATGCCGTCCGAATACTGCAGCGCCGCGCGCGAGAGGTTGACCAGGCTGGCCAGCTGCTGCGCCGCCTGTGCCACGCGGGGTTCGAACTCCAGCTGGCGCAGCGTCTGCACCCAGGCGGCCACGCCGCCGGTCAACAGCAGGGCCAGCAGCACGAAGGTGCGCCAGAACAGGTTCAGCGACAGGGCAGGGCGTTTGAGGGACACGACAGCGGGGAGCGCAGCCTGGCGCAGCAAAGGGTGTCAGGGTTCAGGCAGTGTCGCCGGGAATGAAGACGTAGCCCACACCCCAGACGGTCTGGATGTAGCGCGGGTTGGACGGATCGGGTTCCAGCATCTTGCGCAGGCGGGAAATCTGCACGTCCAGGCTGCGGTCGAAGGGTTCGAACTCGCGGCCACGGGCCAGCTGGGCCAGCTTGTCGCGCGACAGGGGCTGGCGCGGGTGGCGCACCAGGGCCTTGAGCATCGAGAACTCGCCGGTGGTCAGGGTGATCTGCTCGCCGTCCTTGGTCAGCCGGCGCAGCGAGAGATCGAACTCGAAGGGGCCGAAGGTGACGGTCTGCGGCTCCTTGGCGGGGGCACCGGGGGCTTCTTGCGTGGGCCGGCGGCGCAGCACGGCGTGGATGCGGGCCAGCAGCTCGCGCGGGTTGAAGGGCTTGGGCAGGTAGTCGTCGGCGCCCACTTCCAGGCCGACGATGCGGTCCACGTCCTCGACCTTGGCGGTCAGCATGATGATGGGGGTGCGGTCGCCGGCGGCACGCAGGCGGCGGCAGATGGACAGGCCGTCCTCGCCCGGCAGCATCAGGTCCAGCACGATGAGGTCGATGGTCTCGCGGGTCTGCAGCCGGGCCAGGGCCTTGGCATCTTCCGCCAGCAGCACGTCGAAACCCTCCTGGGTCAGATAGCGGCGCAGCAGGTCGCGGATGCGGGCATCGTCATCGACGACGACGATGCGGTCCTGGCGGGGGGAGGAGGTGGCATTCATGGTCGGACCCCAATTTGTAACAGAGCCGGATTGTGCGGGGCGGATTTCGGGTTTCCGGCCGACCCTGACCCTCTGTTACAAATGTTCCCGCTCTCTCACATCGCTGCGCCATCGGGTCGTCCACCAAGTCGTCTTCATGCGTTAATGGACGCATGAAGACGACACATCTGCACCTTCTTCGCTCCGGCAGCCGTCTGGCCGGCCTGTCCATGCTCACCGCGGCGGCCGCGGCGCAGGCCCAGGTGCCTGCGGCTGCGCCCGAGGGGGTGCTGAACCTCAGCGCCCAGGCCACGGTGGAAGCGCCCCAGGACTGGATGACCCTGGTGCTGTCCGTCACCCGGGAGGGCAGCGACGCCACCCAGGTGCAGCAGCAGCTCAAGCAGGCGGTGGAGGGCGCCATGGCCCAGGCACGGCGCCAGGCCCGGCCCGGGCAGGTGGAATTGCGCAGCGGCGCCTTCTCGGTCTATCCGCGCTACGGCAGCAAGGGCGGCATCACCGGCTGGCAGGGCTCGACCGAGCTGGTCATCGAGGGCCGGGACATGCCGGCCATCGCCCAGCTCTCCGGCCAGATCGGCAGCCTGACCATCTCCCCCGCGTGGGCTACAGCCTGTCGCGGGAGGCGCGCGAGAAGCTGCAGACCGAGGCCACCGCCCAGGCCATCGCCCGCTTCCGGGCCGAGGCGGGCGACTATGCCCGCCAGTTCGGCTTTGGCGGCTACACGCTGCGCGAGGTGTCGGTGAACACCGACGGCGGTGCGCCGATGCCCGAGCCGCGCTTCCGGGTGGCCATGGCCGCCGCCAAGGTGGGCGACGGCGAGTCCCTGCCGGTGGAGGCCGGCAAGGGCAGCGTCACCGCCACCGTGGCCGGCAGCATCCAGCTCAAGTGAGCCGGATGCGGGGGGCGCTCACTGCGCCACCCAGCCGCCGTCCATGTTGATGGCGGCGCCGCGCAGGTTGTCGGCGGCGGGCGAGCACATGAACACCGCCATCGCGCCCAGTTCCTCGGGCGTGGTGAACTGCAGCGAGGGCTCCTTCTCGGCCAGCAGACGGCGCTTGGCTTCCTCGTTGGAGACACCTTCGGCCGCGGCGCGGGCATCCACCTGCTTCTGCACCAGCGGGGTCAGCACCCAGCCCGGGCAGATGGCGTTGGCGGTCACGCCGGTGGTGGCGGTTTCCAGCGCGGTGGTCTTGGTCAGGCCGATGATGCCGTGCTTGGCCGCCACATAGGCCGACTTGTTGGCCGAGGCCACCAGGCCGTGCACCGAGGCCACGTTGATGATGCGGCCCCAGCCGCGGGCCTTCATGCCCGGCAGGGCCAGGCGGGTGGTGTGGAAGGCCGAGGACAGGTTGATCGCGATGATCGCGTCCCAGCGCTCGACCGGAAATTCGTCCACCGGCGCCACGTACTGGATGCCGGCGTTGTTGACCAGGATGTCCAGAGCGCCGAACTGGCTCTGGCAGGCCGAAATCATCTCGGCGATCTCGCCGGGCTGGCTCATGTCCGCGCCGTGGTAGCCCACGGCCACACACAGGGCGGCCACCTCGGCCTTGGCGGCTTCCACCTCGCCGAAGCCGTTGAGCATCACGTTCGCACCCTGGGCGGCCAGGGCCTTGGCAATGCCCAGGCCGATGCCGCTGGTGGAACCCGTGACCAAGGCCGTTTTTCCTTTGAGCATATGCAAGTCTCCTTGAGGTGAAAGCGTGGTTTGGTTGCTACAGTGGATTATCTGGCCCACGACATGCCCATGCCGCGCGCGACATCATCATGAACGACTTTTCCAGCCCCGAGCCTCGCCTGCGTTTTGTGCAATGCCTGGACAGCCGCGGCCTGCACCGCATGGCCTACCACGAGTGGGGTGACGCGGCCAATCCGAAGGTGCTGGTCTGCGTGCACGGCCTGACCCGCCAGGGGCGGGACTTCGACGTGCTGGCCCAGGCCCTGGCCGATGACTACCGCGTGATCTGCCCCGATGTGGTGGGCCGCGGGGAATCCGACTGGCTGGCCGACCCGATGGGCTACGCCATTCCCTACTACGTGGCCGACATGGTGACGCTGCTGGCCCGGCTGGATGCGCAAGAGGTGCACTGGGTGGGCACGTCGATGGGCGGGCTGATCGGCCTGGGCGTGGCCAGCCTGGCGGGCTCGCCGGTGAGCCGCCTGGTGCTCAACGACGTCGGCCCGGCCATCGAGCCGGCCTCGCTGCAGCGCATCGGCCAGTACCTGGGGCAGCCGGCCCACTGGGCCACGCTGGACGAGGCGGCCGACGCGCTGTGGGCCATCTCGCAGAGCTTCGGCCCCCACACCCGTGCGCAATGGCTGGCGCTGACCGAGCACCAGATCACCCCGGACGGCACCGGCTTCAAACCCCATTACGACCCGGCCATCCGCCACGCCTTCACGGCCATCACGCCCGAACTGGCGGCTGCGGGCGAAGCGGCCCTGTGGGCCAGCTATGACCGCATTGCCTGCCCCACGCTGCTGCTGCGCGGCGCGGAGTCCGATCTGCTGTCGCCCGCCACCGCCCAGGCCATGACCCAGCGCGGCCCGCGGGCCCGCTTGCACGAATTCGCCGGCGTGGGCCATGCCCCCACGCTGGTGGCGCCCGACCAGGTGGCCGTCGTGCGCGATTTCCTGTTGTCCCCATGAAGAGTTCTGCCGAGACCCTGAGCAGCACGGCACCGATCGTCTCGCTGGCCTCCGAGCCCGATGAGCGGGTGGCGCCGCAACGCACGGACCATCCCGCCACCGAAGAGGCGCTGGCCGCGCTCAACCGTGCCATGGCCTTTGCCGAGCCGCTGCTGGCCGGCCGCGTGATGGACAGCGGCGAGGACGCCTATGCCCACGCCCAGGGCGTGGCCGCCATCCTGGCCAGCATCGGCGGTGGGCCCTCGCTGCAGGCCGCGGCCTTCCTGGTCTATGCGGCCGACTTCCTGCAGCGCCCCGAGGACGTGGTGGAGAAGGCTTTCGGGCCGTCCTACGCCAGCCTGGTGGTGCTCACCCGCAAGCTGGTGCAGATCCAGCGCGCCGCGCGCGAAGCCCAGTTGGGCGATGCCCAGCGCGCCGAGCAGACCGAGCGCGTGCGCAAGATGCTGCTGGCCTTCTCCAAGGACCTGCGGGTGGTGCTGCTGCGCCTGGCTTCGCGCCTGCAGACGCTGCGCTGGTTTGCCGCCAGCAAGCGCGACTGCCCGGTGGCCCTGGCCGAAGAGGCCAAGGCCGTGTTCGCGCCGCTGGCCAATCGCCTGGGCATCTGGCAGATCAAGTGGGAACTGGAGGACCTGTCCTTCCGCTTCCTGCAGGGCGACGAGTACCGCCGCATCGCCAAGCTGCTGGCCGAGAAGCGCGTGGAGCGCGAGGCCAGCGTGGAAGCCGCCCGCCTGCAGATGGGCAGCGACCTGCAGTCCCACGGCATCCCGGCCGTGGTCTATGGCCGGCCCAAGCACATCTACAGCATCTGGAAGAAGATGCAGGGCAAGCACCTGCCCTTCGAGAAGGTGATGGACGTGCGCGCGCTGCGCGTGGTGGTGGCCGACATCCCGGCCTGCTATGCCGCGCTCAGCCGCGTGCACGAGCGCTACCGCGCGGTGGCCGCCGAATACGACGACTACATCGCCAAGCCCAAGCCCAACGGCTACCGTTCGCTGCACACCGTGGTACTGGACGACGAGGGCCGGCCGCTGGAGGTGCAGATCCGCACCCAGGAGATGCACGAGCATGCCGAGTACGGCGTGGCCGCGCACTGGGCCTACAAGGAGGCTGGCACCAAGGGCTATGGCGGCGTCAGCGCCGCGGGTGAGTTCGAGCAGCGCGTGGCCGAGGCCCGCAAGGCCGTGCTGCGCCAGCTGCTGGCCTGGGAGCGTGATTTTTCGGGCCAGGGCGCCGGCCAGGTGCAGGGCCGCTTCGACGACCGCGTCTACGTCTTTACCCCGCAGGCTGCGCTGGTGGAGCTGACCGCCGGCGCCACCCCGGTGGACTTTGCCTACGCCCTGCACACCGACCTGGGCCACCGCTGCCGCGGCGCCAAGGTGGACGGGGCCATGGTGCCGCTGACCACCCCGCTGGCCAACGGCCAGACGGTGGAGATCACCGCGGTCAAGGAAGGCGGCCCCTCGCTGGACTGGCTCAACCCCGAGGCCGGTTTCCTCAAGAGCCCGCGGGCCCGCGCCAAGGTGCGCGCCTGGTTCAACGCCCGGGCCCAGGCCGACACCATCGCCCGCGGCCGCGAGGCGGTGGAAAAGCTGCTGCAGCGCGAAGGCAAGACCGCCCTCAAGCTCAGCGAGCTGGCCAGCCAGCTGGGCTTCAAGGAAGCCGACGACCTCTTCGAGCTGGTGGGCAAGGACGAATACTCGCTGCGCAACATCGAGCAGCTGCTGCGCCCGCCGCCCGCGCCGTCCGAAGACGACAACCCGCTGCTCAAGCGCACCGCCAGTGACGCACCCACCGCGCGCGGTGGCGTGCTGGTGGTGGGCGTGGACAGCCTGCTGACCAACCTGGCGCGCTGCTGCCGGCCCGCGCCGCCCGACGCCATCGGCGGCTTCGTCACCCGCGGCAAGGGCGTGGCCGTGCACCGGCAGGACTGTTCCAACTTCCGCCACATGGCCGACCGCATGCCCGAGCGGGTGATCGCCGTCACCTGGGGCGCGGCCGCCAAGGCCGGCGAAGCCGCCTACCCGGTGGACGTGCAGATCGAAGCCGCCGACCGCACCGCGCTGCTGCGCGACATCTCCGAAGTGTTCGCCAAGGAACGCATGCAGGTGGTGGGCGTGCACAGCCAGACGGTGACCGACATGCACGGCCGCACCGCCCGCATGACCTTCACCATCGAGGTGGCGGACGCATCGCGCCTGCAGCAGGTGCTGGTGCAGGTGGGGCAGGTGGCCGGCGTGCGCCAGGTGCGTCGCCGCTGATCACCGAAAATTTTCAGCAGAAACTTGCACAGTTGCTGAAAAGCGGTCTATACTGCGAGGCTCAGCAGGCGCGTAGCTCAGTTGGTTAGAGCACCACCTTGACATGGTGGGGGTCGTTGGTTCGAATCCAATCGCGCCTACCAAATGCCAAGCCCTCAGTTCCGGTGGAACTGGGGGCTTTTTGCTTTGGGGCGGCGAGGGAAGCAGGCCTTTGGCCCTCCGTGCTCTTGCTGCCCTGGCCCACCGCCTGATCCAGGCCCGTGGATGGGCTGCCAGCGCGGCGCCCGTTTGCATTTGGTGACTTCGGGCGCATCGAACCGGTTCAAAATGTGCGAATCACACAGTCACCGCATTGGGTGAAGGGGTATTCGCATGACAAGCTTTCGACGCATCTGGGCCGTTCTCGGTCTGACCACCGCCGCGCTGCTGGCGGCCTGTGGTGGTGGGGGCTCATCCACAAGCACCAGTGGCACCACCGGCACGCTCCGTGTGAGCCTGACCGATGCGCCGGCCTGCGGTTTCGACCAGGTCAACGTCACCGTCGAGAAGGTGCAGGTCAACCAGAGCGCCTCGGCCTCCGACAGTGATCCGGGCTGGATCGACATTGCGCTGAACCCGGCGCTGCGGGTGGACCTGCTGACGCTGAGCAACGGGGTGCTGGCGGAGCTGGGCCAGGTGCCCCTGGCCGCGGGCCATTACAGCCAGATGCGGCTGGTGCTGGCCGAGAACAGCAGCAGTGATCCGCTGGCCAACTCGGTGGTGCCCACCGGGGGCAGCGAGCAGCCGCTGACCACGCCGAGCGCCCAACAGACGGGCCTGAAGATCAATGTGGACCTGGACGTGCAGGCCAACCAGATGGTCGACATGGTGCTGGATTTCGACGCCTGCAAGTCGGTCGTGACGGCCGGCGCCTCGGGCAAGTACATCCTCAAGCCCGTGATCAAGGCCACGCCCGCCTACATCTCGGGGGTGGGCGGCTATGTGGATGCCGCGCTGGCCAATGGCCTGACCACGGTGTCGCTGCAGCAGGACGGGGTGGTCATCAAGGCCACGGCCCCGGACGCGACCGGCAAGTTCCTGCTGCAGCCGGTGGCCCCGGGCCGCTACGACTTCGTGATCACCTCTCCCGGCTTCGCCACGTTGGTGGTCACGGGGGTGACGGTCGATTCGGGTCTGGTGACGACGATCAGCACGTCGGGCATGCCGCTGTTGCCGCCCGTGGCCGGCGTGGGCACGCTGGCCGGTGTGGTCACCACCCCGGCCGTCTCAGTCGACGCCCAGATCAGCGCCGCGCAGCACCTGGGCAACGGCGACTGGATCGTGGTGGGCAGCACCCTGGCCGACGCGGACAGCGGCGCCTACGCGCTGGACCTGCCTGCGGCCGCCCCCTGGGTGGCCCCGTATGTGGCCGGGGGCAGCCTGGTGTTCGCTGCCGACGCCACGGCCGGCAGCGCCTACACGCTGAACGCCGAGTCGGCCGGTGTGCTGCAGACGGCCGGGCCGCTGACCGTGGGCACGGGCACCACGGTCACGACCAACTTCGCGTTCTGACGCGGGCTGGCGGCCTCAGACGGCCGCCAGCGCCTGGTCGAGGTCGGCGATCAGGTCGTCCACATGTTCGATGCCGACCGACAGGCGCACCGCGTCTTCGCTCACGCCGGCCTTCTCCAGTTCTTCCGGTGACAGCTGCCGGTGGGTGGTGGAGGCCGGGTGGGTGGCCAGCGACTTGGCGTCGCCGATGTTCACCAGGCGGGTGAAGAGCTTCAGCCCATCCAGGAAGCGGGCGCCGGCCTCGCGGCCCTGGCCGGCCGGGGCCTTCACGCCGAAGGTGAACAGCCCCGAGGGGCGGCCGCCCAGGTACTTCTTCGCCAGCGGGTACTCGGGGTGGTCCTCCAGCCCGGCGTAGTTGACCCAGCCCACCTTGGGGTGTTGCTGCAGGTATTGGGCCAGCGCCAGGGTGTTGTCGCAGATGCGGTCCATGCGCAGGGCCAGGGTTTCGATGCCCTGCAGGATCTGGAAGGCGTTGAAGGGCGAGATGGCCGCGCCGGTGTTGCGCAGGGGCACCACGCGTGCCCGGCCGATGTAGGCCGCCGGGCCCAGGGCCTCGGTGTAGACCACGCCGTGGTAGCTCACGTCCGGCTCGTTCAGGCGCTTGAAGCGGGCCTTGTGCTCGGCCCAGGGGAACTTGCCGGAATCGATGATGGCGCCGCCCAGGCTGGTGCCGTGGCCGCCCAGGTACTTGGTGAGCGACTGCACCACGATGTCGGCGCCATGCTCGATCGGCCGGCACAGGTAGGGGCTGGCCACCGTGTTGTCCACGATCAGCGGGATGCCGTGGCGGTGGGCGATCTCGGCCAGGCGGGCGATGTCCGTCACATTGCCCTTGGGGTTGCCCAGGGTCTCGGCATAGATGGCCCTGGTGCGTTCGTCGATCAGGGTCTCGAACTGCTCGGGCTGGCGGTAGTCGGCAAAGCGGGTCTGTATGCCGTACTGCGGCAGGGTGTGGGCCAGCAGGTTGTAGGTGCCGCCGTACAGGGCGCTGGACGAGACGATGTTGTCGCCCGCCTCGGCGATGGTCAGGATGGCGTAGGTGACCGCCGCCTGGCCCGAGGCCAGGGCCAGCGCGGCGATGCCGCCTTCCAGGGCCGCCACCCGCTTTTCCAGCACGTCGGTGGTCGGGTTCATGATGCGGGTGTAGATGTTGCCCGCCACCTTCAGGTCGAACAGATCGGCGCCGTGCTGGGCGCTGTCGAAGGCGTAGGCCACTGTCTGGTACAGCGGCACGGCCACGGCCTTGGTGGCGGGGTCGGGGGTGTAGCCGGCATGGACGGCCAGGGTTTCGAAGCGGTGTTCGGCGCTGCTCATGGGGGTGCGTTCTGAGGTTGTGGTGAGGAAGAGGGAACGGTTCAGCCCGACAGCCTAGCGGCTGCGGGGCGTTTCGCGAAGCCGGTTTCCCGCATGGACAGATGCGCAAACCGTTGGCCTTTGTTGCAGCGCATCCAACCGTGCAATCCCGGGGCTGGGCGGCCAAGGGCGACCACTAGAATCGATTGAAACCCTGCCCCCCACGGGGCACCCACCCATCGGAGCCCGCCGCCATATGACGCAAGAGCCCAAGGACGCCGCAGGCGCGGCCTCGACCGCCGCCCTGCGCATCCTCAAGAAGTACCCGAACCGGCGTCTGTACGACACCCAGGCCAGTTGCTACATCACGCTTGCCGACGTCAAGCAGATGGTGCTGGACGGCATCGAGTTCGAGGTGCGGGACGCCAAGACCGGCGAGGACCTGACCCGCAGCATCCTGCTGCAGATCATCCTGGAGGAAGAGGCGGGCGGCATGCCCATGTTCAGCGCCCGCTCGCTGGCGCAGATCATCCGCTTCTACGGCCATGCCATGCAGGGCGTGATGGGCAACTACCTGGAGAAGAACCTCCAGACCTTCGTGGACATGCAGGGCCGGCTGGCCGAGCAGGCCAGCGGCCTGTACGACCCCAAGAGCTTCACGCCCGAGATGTGGACCCAGCTGATGAGCGGCCAGGCCCCGGTGATGCAGGGCCTGATGGGCAGCTACCTGGAACAGTCCCAGCAGCTCTTCCAGCAGATGCAGGAACAGATGCAGAAGCAGGCCGGCAACCTGTTCGGCGGCTTCCCGCCGCCGCCGGCACAGAAGTAGTTCACGCACCGGGGCCGGGGCGGGTTTGAGACAATCCCGCCCCATGAGCTCCGCACCCGACACCGCCGCCGCCACCCCGAACACCCCCGGCGACGCCCCCACCATCGGCTTCGTCAGCCTGGGCTGCCCCAAGGCGCTGACCGATTCCGAGCTGATCCTCACCCAGCTCTCGGCCGAAGGCTACAAGACCGCCAAGACCTACCAGGGCGCCGACCTGGTCATCGTCAACACCTGCGGCTTCATTGATGACGCCGTGCAGGAGAGCCTGGACGCCATCGGCGAGGCCCTGGCCGAGAACGGCAAGGTCATCGTCACCGGCTGCCTGGGCGCGCGAGAGGGCGCGGACGGCGGCAACATGGTGCGCGAGGTGCACCCCAAGGTGCTGGCCGTGACCGGCCCGCATGCCACCCAGGAGGTGATGGACGCGGTGCACCAGCACGTGCCCAAGCCGCACGACCCCTTCGTGGACCTGGTGCCGGCCGCCGGCATCAAGCTCACCCCCAAGCACTACGCCTACCTGAAGATCAGCGAGGGCTGCAACCACCGCTGCACCTTCTGCATCATCCCCAGCATGCGCGGCGACCTGGTCTCCCGCCCGGTGGGCGATGTGCTCAACGAGGCCCGGGCCCTGTTCGAGGGCGGGGTGAAGGAGCTGCTGGTCGTCAGCCAGGACACCTCGGCCTACGGCGTGGACGTGAAGTACCGCACCGGCTTCTGGAACGGCGCGCCGGTCAAGACCCGCATGCTCGACCTGGCGGCCAAGCTGGGCGAGCTGGCCCGCGAACACGGCGCCTGGGCGCGCATGCACTATGTCTACCCCTACCCGCATGTGGACGAGGTCATCCCGCTGATGGCCGAGGGCCTGGTGCTGCCCTACCTGGATGTCCCCTTCCAGCATGCCCACCCGGATGTGTTGAAGCGCATGAAGCGCCCGGCCAGCGGCGAGAAGAACCTCGAGCGCATCCTGCGCTGGCGCGAGCTGTGCCCGGAGATCGTGATCCGCTCGACCTTCATCGCCGGCTTCCCGGGCGAGACCGAAGAAGAGTTCCAGTACCTGCTGGACTTCCTGCGCGAGGCGCAGATCGACCGGGCCGGCTGCTTCGCCTATTCGCCGGTGGACGGCGCCACCGCCAACGCGCTGCCGGGCGCGCTGCCCGACGACGTGCGCGAGGAGCGGCGTGCCCGCTTCATGGCCGTGGCCGAGCAGGTCTCCATCGAGCGCCTGCGCCGCCGCGTGGGCGCCACCATGCAGGTGCTGGTGGACAGCGCGCCGGCCCTGGGCCGCCGCGGCGGGGTGGGGCGCACCTACGCCGACGCGCCGGAGATCGACGGCACGGTGCGCATCCTGCCGCCGGCCAAGGCCTCGGTGCAGCTGAAGGTGGGCGAGTTCGCCAAGGTCCGCATCGTCGGGGCCGAGGGCCACGACCTGGTCGGCGAACCCTTCTGATCCCTCCGCGCAGGCCCGTCCCATGAGTGATTCCAAGTCCACCGACCTGATCCACCACCCCTACCAGGCCCCGGGCGATTTCGAATCGCCGGTGGTGCCGGTGTGCAAGGGCTCGACCGTCTACTTCCCGAACATGGCCGCGCTGCGCCAGCGGCAGTGGGTGGACAAGAGCGCCTACACCTACGGCCTGCACGGCACGCCCACCACCTTCACGCTGGAAGCCCGGCTGGCCACGCTGGAAGGCGCCCAGCACGTGCTGCTGGCCCCCAGCGGTCTGTCGGCCATCACCGTGGTCAACATGGGCCTGCTGAAGGCGGGTGACACCCTGCTGCTGCCGGACAACGTCTACAACCCCAGCAAGGACTTCGCGCGCCACGAGATGGCGGCCTGGGGCATCGGCCACCGCCTGTACGACGCGATGCAGCCCGAGAGCCTGGCCCAGGCGCTGGACGAGACCGTCAAGCTGGTCTGGCTGGAGGCGCCGGGCTCGGTGACGCTGGAGTTCCCCGACCTGCCGGCCCTGGTGCGCACGGTGCGCGAGAAGGCGCCGCAGGCCGTGATCGCCCTGGACAACACCTGGGGCGCCGGCTTGGCCTTCGATGCCTTTGCGCTGGGCGAGGGTCTCGGCGTGGACCTGACCATCCATGCGCTGACCAAGTACCCCTCCGGCGGCGGCGATGTGCTGATGGGCTCGGTGGCCTGCCGCGACACGGCCCTGTACGAAAAGCTGGCCTGGACGCACAGCCGCCTGGGCCTGGGCGTGGGCGCCAACGACGTGGAGCTGGTGCTGCGCAACCTGCCCAGCCTGCCGCTGCGCTATGCGGCGCAGGACGCCGCCGCCCGGCGCATCGCGGCCTGGGCGCAGACCCAGCCGCAGGTGGCGCGGGTGCTGCACCCGGCGCTGCCGGATTCCCCCGGCCATGCCCACTGGGCGGCGCTGTGCCGCGCCGCGGCCGGCCTGCTGACGCTGGAGATGGATCCGCGTTTCAGCGCCGCGCAGGTGGACAGCTTCGTCGATGGGCTGCAGCGTTTCCGCATCGGCTGGAGCTGGGGCGGGCCGGTGAGCCTGGCCGTGCCCTACCAGGGTGGCGCCATGCGCAAGCTGGGCAGCCCCTACCGCGGCACGCTGGTGCGCCTGTGCATCGGCCTGGAGGCGGTGGACGATCTGATCGCCGATCTGGCCGCTGGCCTGGCCCGGCTGGACGGTCGCTGAGGCGGGATCAGTCCTGCCCGTCAGCGGATGACCAGCGCACCCGCCGCTCGCCCAGCGCCAGGCGCTGGATGCGGCGGTGGATGGTGGAGCGGCTGACACCCAGCAGGCGGGCCGCTTCGGACACATTGCCCTGGCAGCGCTGCAGCAACTGCTCCAGCGCCATCGCGGGATCTGCGGGGTCGGCTGCCTCGCCCTTCTGCAGGGGCTGCTCCTGGGGGGGCACAAGCAGGGCCGGACGCAGCGCCGCCGTCTGGGGCTCTCCCGCGGCCGCGGCCAGCACCGTCTCCGGCAGATGCTCCGGGCCGAAGCACGGCCCTTCGCTCAGCGCGGCCGCATGGCACAGGGCGTTGTGCAGCTCGCGCAGGTTGCCCGGCCAGCCATGGGCGCGCAGCAGGGCCCGGGCCTCCGGCGTGGGCCGCAGGCCGGGACGCTGAGCCTCGGCCAGGCGGTCGATCAGGGCGTCCAGGTCCTGACGCAGGCGCAGCGGCGGCAGGCTCAGCTGGGCCGCGTTCAGGCGGAACAGCAGGTCCTGGCGGAACAGGCCCTGGTCCACCAGCACCGCAAGGGGCCGGTGGCTGGCCGAGATGACCCGCAGGTCCAGCGGCTTGGGTTGGCGTGCGCCCAGCGGCGTGATCTCCGATTCGGACAGCACGCGCAGCAGCTTGGCCTGCAGGTGCAGCGGCATGTCGCCGATCTCGTCCAGGAACAGGGTGCCGCGGTGCGCGGCCTCCACCAGGCCCGTCTTGCCGCGGCTGGCGCCGCCGGTGTAGGTGCCGGGCAGGTAGCCGAAGAGCTCGCTTTCCAGCAGGGTCTCGGGGATGGCGGCGCAGTTGATGGCGACGAAGGGCCCGGGCCGGCCACTGGCCGCGTGCAGGGCGCGGGCCAGGTACTCCTTGCCGGCACCGGTCTCGCCCTGGATCATCACCGGCAGGCGCTGCGGGGCCAGCCGGGCGGCCTTGTGCAGCAGGGCGTCCAGGTGGGCGTCGCCGGCGGACAGGGCGCGCAGCGCCTGCGGCACCGGGCTGGCTGTGGCGGTGGAGGTGGCCGGGGCTGCGTCGCGCACCGGCGTGGCGCCACCGCGCTGCGGCTCGATGGCGTGGGCGAACAGGATGCTGCCGTCGCGGGCGCGCACGATGCGGTCCTGCGCCAGGCGGTGGCGCAGCAGGCTGGGCAGGCCGTCCACATCCAGCTCGAAGAAGCGCTCCAGCGGCAGGCCCAGCAGGTCGCGCCGCTCGGCCCAGGGCAGGCCGATGGCCTGCGCCAGGATGCGGGCCGCGGCCTGCGTCATGCCGCGCACCCGGCCCGCGCCGTCCAGCGTCAGCGCGGCGTCCGGGTCCACGTCCAGGAAGTCGGGTGAGCGGGACAGGCGCAGGACCCAGTCGCTGCGCGAGCGCTCCATCAGGTGGGCCAGCTCGATGCGCCGGGCCGTGGACGTCACCAGGTGCAGGGCCAGGCTCTGGCTGCTGCGCGATTCGGGCGAGCGCAGCAGCGACAGGTCCAGCACCGCGGCCAGCTCGCCGCGGTGGTCGTAGATGGGCGCGGCGGTGCAGGACAGCGGTGTGTGCGTGTAGTCGAAGTGGTCGCTCTGGTGGATGATCAGCGCCTCGCCACCTTCCAGGCAGGCTCCCACCGCACAGGTGCCGGCACGGTCTTCGCGCCAGTCGGAGCCCAGGTAGAGCCCGGCACGGCGCAGCGCGTCGGCGTCGCCTTCGTGCCCGAGGAAGTCCACCGTGATGCCGTGGCGGTCGGCCAGCAGCAACACGTACTGCAGGCCGGCCAGCTGCTGGTACAGGCGCTCCAGCCCGCTGCGGGCAATGCGGATCAGGGGTTCGGATTCCTCGCGGTGCACCCGCAGCTGGCCCTCGGGGACGATGTAGGCCTCGCAGGTGGCGGCCGGGTCCAGCCGATGGCGTTCGATGCAGCGCTGCCAGCTGCGCAGCACGGCCGCGTCCCGCGCAGGGGCGCCGCGGTTCAGACCGAGGCCGAAGGACTCGATCTCCCGGACGTGGGAGGCGTAGGAGCGTGCGTTCATGCGAAGGGCCACCGTGGGCGTCACTTGATTGTGGGCAAGGGCCCTGCGGCGCTGCATGGAGGTTTACCCACAGCCCGGCGAGGCGGTGCGCGACAGGTCGGTGCGACAGGTGTCGCAGGGTTGTTGCGGCGAACCGTGGCCGATGCAACACCTGTGGCGCGGGACAGGATGCGGCGAACCCTGGCATTCGGGGCCAACGGGGTGGGCGAAGAGGGGCCGGTGCACGGGCCTGCACGAGGGAAGAGGTGCCTCGAAGCCGGGCGCTGCGCGGTGCCGATCCGGTGGCTGGCACAGGCATTGCCGAAAGAGCTGCGGCGCCGACGAGCGCTGCAACACGACACAGGAGACACGCATGACCCTTCCTTCCACCTCCGATCCCCGGGCCGCAGCACAGGCGGTGCTGGACGCGCTCAACCAGGGCCTGGCCGCCGAGAAGAGCGAGGCCGTGGCCGGCCTCTTCGCCGACGAGAGCTACTGGCGCGACCTGGTGCTCTTCACCTGGAACCTGAAGACGATGGAGGGACCGGCGCAGATCACCGAGATGCTGCGCCACCAGCTCAGCCCGGCCCTGCCGGTGCGCTTCGAGCTCGATCCGAAGGAGACGGTGGAGGAGGCTGGGGGCGTGGTCTCGGCCTGGCTGACCATCGACACCAGTCTGGCCCGGGGCACCGGCCACCTGCGCCTGAAGAACGGCCGCATCTGGACCCTGTTGACCACCATGCAGGAGCTCAAGGGCTTCGAGGAGCCGCTGGGCCTGCGCCGGCCCAAGGGGGCCGAGCACGGCATCCACAAGCACCGCCAGACCTGGCTGGAGAAGCGCGAGCAGGAGGCCGCCGAGCTGGGGCGCAGCACGCAGCCCTATGTGCTGGTGATCGGGGGCGGGCAGGGCGGCATCGCCCTGGGCGCGCGGCTGCGCCAGCTGGGTGTGCCGCACATCGTGATCGACACCCATGAACGCCCGGGCGACCAATGGCGCGGGCGCTACAAGTCGCTGTGCCTGCACGACCCGGTCTGGTACGACCACCTGCCGTACCTGCCGTTTCCGGACAACTGGCCGGTGTTCGCGCCCAAGGACAAGATCGGCGACTGGCTGGAGATGTACACCAAGGTCATGGAGGTCAACTACTGGCCGTCCACCCGGGCGACGCAGGCGCGCTGGAACGAGACCACCCAGGCCTGGGAGGTGACGGTGCAGCGCAACGGCGAGACCCTGGTGCTGCGGCCCCAGCAGCTGGTGTTCGCCACCGGCATGTCCGGCAAGCCCAACATCCCGAAGATCAAGGGGCAGGACGTGTTCCGCGGCGAGCAGCAGCACTCCTCGCAACACCCGGGGCCGGACGCCTACCGCGGCAAGAAGGTGGTGGTGATCGGGGCCAACAACTCGGCGCACGACATCTGCGCCGCGCTGTGGGAGCACGAGGCCGACGTCACCATGGTGCAGCGTTCGTCCACCCACATCGTGCGTTCGGACTCGCTGATGGAGATCGGCCTCGGCGCCTTGTATTCGGAGCAGGCCGTGGCCAACGGGGTCAGCACCCGCAAGGCGGACCTGATCTTCGCCTCGCTGCCCTACCGCATCATGGCCGACTTCCAGAAGCCGCTGTACGACCAGATTCGCGAGCGGGATGCGGACTTCTACCGTGCGCTGGAGAAGGCCGGCTTCATGCTGGACTTCGGCGACGATGGCTCGGGCCTGTTCATGAAGTACCTGCGCCGCGCCTCGGGCTACTACATCGACGTGGGGGCTTGCGACCTGGTCATCGACGGCAGCATCAAGCTGCAGTCGGGCAAGGGCATCAGCCACCTCAGCGAGACCGCGGTGGTGCTGGACGACGGCACCGAGCTCCCGGCCGATCTGGTGGTCTATGCCACCGGCTATGGCTCGATGAATGGCTGGGTGGCCGACCTGATCAGCCCCGAGGTGGCCGACCGGGTGGGCAAGGTGTGGGGCCTGGGCTCGGCCACCACCAAGGACCCGGGGCCCTGGGAAGGCGAGCAGCGCAACATGTGGAAGCCCACGCAGCAGCCGGGGCTGTGGTTCCACGGTGGCAATCTGCACCAGTCACGCCACTACTCGCTGTACCTGGCCCTGCAGCTCAAGGCCCGCATGGAGGGGCTGCCGGTGTCGGTCTACGGTCTGCAGGCCGTGCACCACACCCGCTGAACCCGGCTCAGACCAGCCGGCCGGTGGCCGCGAAGCGGTCGGTGGCGGCCACAAGCTCGGCAGCGATGCCGGGCTCGTAGGACGAGTGCCCGGCATCGGGCACGACCACCAGCCGCGCCTGCGGCCAGGCGTCGGCCAGGGCGTGGGCGTAGCGCACCGGGCAGATCACGTCGTAGCGGCCGTGCACGATGATGGCCGGCAGGTGCCGGATGGCCGGCACACCGTCGAGCAACTGCCCGGGCCGCAGAAAGGCCTGGTGGGCGAAGTAGTGCGCCTCCAGCCGGCCCATGCCCAGCGCCGCGGTGTCGTCCGTCATGGCGGCCACCGACTCGGGCTGCGGGCGCAGGTAGATGCAGGCGCCTTCGTAGCGGGCCCAGGCGCGGGCCGCCGGCAGGTAGACCGCGGGGTCGGTGTGGGTCAGGCGGCGCTGGTAGGCGCCCAGCAGGTCGCCGCGCTCGGCCTCGGGGATGAAGCCGGCGAAGGCTTCCCATTCCCTCGGGAAAATGTTGCGCACCCCATAGAGCCACCAGTCGATCTCTTCCTGCGTGCCCAGCCAGATGCCCCGCAGCACCAGGCCCAGGCAGCGCTGAGGATGGGCCTGCGCATAGGCCAGCGACAGGGTGGAGCCCCAGGAGCCGCCGAAGACCAGCCAGCGCTCGATGCCCAGCATCTCGCGCAGCTGCTCGAAGTCGGCGATCAGCCGATCGGTGCTGTTGTCCTGGCAGTCGCCCAGCGGGGTGGACTGGCCCGAGCCGCGCTGGTCCAGCAGGACGATGTGGTAGCGGGCCGGATCGAAGTAGCGGCGGCTGCGCGGCGAGGTGCCCGCGCCGGGGCCGCCGTGCACGAAGATGACCGGGATGCCGGCGGGGTTGCCGCTGGTCTCCCAGTAGAGGCTGTGGCGGCCATCGACCTGCAGATGGCCGCTGCGCAGCGGCTCCAGCGGCGGGTAGAGGATGTCGTCCAGGGTGCGGGTGCTGCGGCTCATCGCGTGGGGTTCAGTCCTTGGCCGGGCCGGAGACCTTGTGGCGCATCAGCCGGCCCTTCTCGCGTTCCCAGTCGCGCTTCTTCTCGGTCTCGCGCTTGTCGTGCTGGGCCTTGCCCTTGGCCAGTGCGATCTCGGCCTTCACGCGGCCGGCCTTGTAGTGCAGGTTCAGCGGCACCAGGGTGAAGCCGCGCTGTTCCACCTTGCCCACCAGGCGCTTGATCTGCTCCTTGTGCATCAGCAGCTTCTTGGTGCGGTCGGCCTCCGGGTGCACGTGGGTGGAGGCGCTGCGCAGCGCATTGATGCGGCAACCGATCAGGTAGAGCTCGCCGTCGCGGATCACCACGTAGCCGTCGGTGAGCTGCACCTGGCCGGCGCGGATGGCCTTGACCTCCCAGCCTTCCAGCACCACACCGGCCTCGAATTGCTCTTCGATGTGGTATTCGAAACGGGCGCGGCGGTTTTCTGCGATCAGGGCGGACATGGGGGCAATCAGGGTGGGCCGGTGGGCCCCTTAAAATCGGACCATTGTATGAAGCACGTCAAGAAGTCCGTCCTGCTCTGGTACACCCCGGCCGAGATGTACCGCCTGGTGACCGATGTGCCGGCCTACCCGCAGTTCCTGCCCTGGTGTGAACGGGGCGAGATCCTGGAGACGCGTGAGGACGGCGTGACGGCCAAGGTGCACCTGCACTATGCCGGCGTGCGCCACGCCTTCACCACCCGCAACACCCACCAGCCCGACCGGCAGGTGCTGATGCGTCTGGTGGATGGGCCGTTCTCGATGCTCGAAGGCTCCTGGGACTTCCTGCCGCTGGGTTCGACGCAGGAGCCGCCCAAGGCCTGCAAGGTCGAATTCGACCTGCGCTATGCCTTCTCCAGCCGGCCGCTGGAGCTGGTGCTGAGCCCTGTGTTCGACCGGGTGGCCAACACCTTTGTCGAGTCCTTCGTGAAGCGCGCGGAGCAGGTCTATGGCCCCCGCTGAGGTGCCTGCGATGCTGGACATCGAGGTGGCCTACAGCCCGGCGCCGCGCCAGGTCGACCGGGTGGCACTGACGCTGCCGGCGGGCAGCACCGTCGCCCAGGCCCTGCAGGCCAGCGGGCTGCTGGCGCGCCATGGCCTGTCTCTGGACGGTTCGCTGTCGGTGGGCGTGTGGATGAAAGCCCGTCCCCTGGAGACGGTGTTGCGCCCGAATGATCGGGTGGAGATCTGGCGTGCACTCATGGTGGACCCGAAGGAGGCGCGCCGCCAGCGCTACCGCAAGCAGAAGGTGGACAAGGCCGGCTGAGCCTTGTCAGGCCGTCTCGGGCGGCTGCCTCACTCGCAGTTGGCGCTGATCAGTTGCTGGGTGCGGGCGATCTCGTCGGCACGCGCCTTGTCGTCCAGGAACTCGCGCTCGCCCTTGTCGTTGGCGCGGGCCATGCGCACGCCGCTCTGCAGCATCTGCAGCTGGTTGCGCGCGCGCTGGCAGTTCTGGGCCTTCTCCGCGGCCAGACGGTCCTTGGCCGCATTGGCCTTGGCTTCCTTGGCGGCGGCTTGGGCCTGCACCAGCTTGTTCTTGCGGGCCTCCAGATCTCTGTCCATGCCTGTCGAGGCCGCGGAGGCGGGCAGGGCGGCGCCATCGGACGAAGCGGGGGCCACATGTGCGACGCTGGGGCGCTGCAGGATGTCCCTGTCCGGGATCTCGGCGCCTGGCGGCCGGTCGCTGACCATCACATGGCCGTCCCGGTCGCGCCACTTCCAGATGGACTGGGCCGAGGCGGCCGTGGCGGCGAGGGCCAGCAGGCCCAACAGGCAAAGGCGGGACAGCGTCATGGCAGGCTGCGGGAATCAGGTGGTGGAGATCGCATCCGGAAATGCAGCGGGGAGTGTACGGCGGGCGGTCGGACCGCGGGCGAGGCAATGTGTATCCATGCCGACAGGAAAGATGCCTGCGCATTCCGTATAATCCGCTTTTGCGTCTGGAGCTTTCCCCATGCGCCTTCTTGGCAAAGCGCTGACCTTCGACGATGTGTTGCTGGTCCCCGCGTTCTCTCAAGTGCTGCCGCGCGACACCTCGCTGGCAACCCATTTCTCCCGCAACATCGTCCTGAACCTGCCGCTCGTGTCGGCAGCGATGGACACGGTGACCGAGGCCCGCTTGGCGATCACGATCGCCCAGGAAGGTGGCATGGGCATCGTGCACAAGAACCTTACGCCCAAGCAGCAGGCGACCGAGGTGGCGCGGGTCAAGCGCTATGAATCCGGTCTGCTGAAGGACCCCATCACCATCTCGCCCGAGACCCGGGTGCACGAGGTGAAGGCCCTGTCTGCACAGCATGGCATTTCCGGCTTCCCGGTGATCGACGCTGGCAAGGTGGTCGGCATCGTGACCGGCCGCGATCTGCGCTTCGAGACGCGCCTGGATGTGCCGGTGCGCGAGATCATGACGCCCCGCGAGCGCCTTGTCACGGTGAAGGAAGGCGCATCCCTGGCCGAGGCCAAGGAACTGATGCACAAGCACAAGCTCGAGCGCGTGCTGGTCGTCAACGATGCCTTCGAACTGCGTGGCCTGTTCACCGTGAAGGACATCACCAAGCAGACCACCTTCCCGAACGCGGCCCGTGACTCTCACGGCAAGCTGCGCGTGGGTGCGGCGGTGGGCGTGGGTGAGGGGACCGAAGAGCGCGTCGAGTTGCTGGTCAAGGCCGGTGTCGACGCGCTGATCGTGGACACCGCTCATGGCCACTCGGCCGGCGTGATCGAGCGGGTGCGCTGGGTCAAACGCAACTATCCGCAGGTCGAGGTGGTGGGCGGCAACATCGCCACCGGCGCCGCGGCGCTGGCGCTTGTCGAGGCGGGCGCCGATGCGGTCAAGGTCGGCATCGGCCCGGGCTCCATCTGCACCACCCGCATCGTGGCCGGCGTGGGCGTGCCCCAGATCATGGCCATCGACAGCGTGGCCACCGCGCTCAAGGGCACCGGCGTGCCGCTGATCGCCGACGGTGGCATCCGCTACTCGGGTGACATCGCCAAGGCCATCGCCGCCGGTGCCAGCACCGTGATGATGGGCGGCATGTTCGCCGGCACCGAGGAAGCGCCGGGCGAGGTCATCCTCTACCAGGGCCGCAGCTACAAGAGCTACCGCGGCATGGGCTCGATCGGGGCGATGAAGGCCGGTTCGGCCGACCGCTACTTCCAGGAAAACGACGAAACCACCAACCCCAATGCCGACAAACTGGTGCCCGAGGGCATCGAAGGCCGGGTGCCCTACAAGGGCTCGCTGGTTTCGATCATCTACCAGATGGCCGGCGGACTGAGGGCTTCGATGGGCTATTGCGGTTGTGCCACCATCGACGAGATGCGCGACCGCGCCGAGTTCGTCGAGATCACGGCGGCCGGCATCCGCGAAAGCCACGTGCACGATGTGCAGATCACCAAGGAAGCGCCCAACTACCGGGCGGAGTGAGCTCTCCTCGTGACCCTTCGCAGCGCCCGGCCCGTCCGGGCGCTGTCATTGAAGCCTCTGCCTGAAGTCCGATGCGTCCGATGAGCACAGCCGAGAACCCGCAAAGCACTCCTCGCCAGCGGACGGCCGCGATGCCGTTCATCATGCTGACCGTCTTGATCGACATGGTGTCGATCGGGCTCATCATCCCGGTGCTGGCGCCCCTGGTGGGCACGTTCACGGGCTCGCAGACCGACCAGGCCTTCTGGTACGGCATGGTCAGCCTGGCCTTCGGGGTGGCCAACTTCTTCGGCTCGCCGGTGCTGGGCGCCGCGTCCGACCACTTCGGCCGCCGGCCGGTGCTGCTGCTGGGCTTCACCGGCCTGGCGCTGAGCTTCTTCGTCACCGGCCTGGCTACGGCGGTGTGGATGCTGATCGCCGTGCGGCTGGTCAGCGGCGCGCTGCAGGCCAATGCGGCGGTGGCCCAGGCCTATGTGGCCGACATCTCCGCGCCCAGCGAGCGGGCCAAGCGTTTCGGCATGCTGGGGGCCACCTTCGGCATGGGCTTCGTGCTTGGTCCGGTGATGGGTGGGCTGCTGGGGCACATCAGCCTGCATCTGCCCTTCTTCGTGGCCGGCGGGCTGGCCATCGTGAACGCGATCTACGGCGTGTTCGTGCTGCCCGAATCGCTGCCCAAGGAGCGGCGGGTGCCCATCGACTGGCGCAAGGCCAATCCGCTGGCATCGTTGCGGCGGCTGGGCGAGACCGAGGGCATCGGCACCCTCGTGGCGGTCATCGGCCTGTCCAGTCTGGCCCAGTTCATCCTGCACACCACCTGGGTGCTTTACACCACCTTCAAGTTCGGCTGGGGCCCCAAGGAGAACGGCTGGTCGCTGTTCGCCATCGGCGTGATGGCCGTGCTGGTGCAGGGCGGGCTGATCCGCGTGGCGGTCAAGCGCATGGCGCCGCAGCGCATCGCCGTGATCGGCCTGGTGTCCTCGGCCATCTGCTACCTGCTGTGGGGCCTGGCCAACCAGGGTTGGATGATGTACGCCATCATCGTGCTCGACATCTTCGGCATGATGGTCAGCACCACGCTGCAGACGGTCGTGTCCACCGCGGTGGACGAGCATTCCCAGGGGCGCACCCTGGGTTCGGTGGCCTCGCTCAACAGCCTGACCGCCGTGGCTGCGCCGGTGATCGGCTCCTTCCTGCTGCAGCTGACCGCCCATTTCCCGCGCGGGGACTGGCGCATCGGGGCCCCGTTCTATCTGTGCGCCGCACTGCAGGTGCTGGCCACCGTGCTGGCCATCCAACACTTCCGCCGCCATCCCTCTCCGCTCAAGCCCACCGAGGCCGAGGCGGCTCCCACCTGAGATCCCACCATGCATGACAAGATCCTGATCCTCGACTTCGGCTCCCAGGTGACCCAGCTGATCGCACGGCGCGTGCGCGAGGCGCATGTCTACTGCGAGATCCACCCGAACGACGTCTCGGACGACTTCATCCGCAGCTTCGCGCCCAAGGGCATCATCCTGTCGGGCAGCCACGCCAGCACCTACGAGGACCACCAGCTGCGCGCGCCGCAGGCGGTATGGGACCTGGGCGTGCCGGTGCTGGGCATCTGCTACGGCATGCAGACCATGGCGGTGCAACTGGGCGGCGAGGTGAGCTGGAGCGACACCCGCGAGTTCGGCTATGCCGAGGTGCGGGCCCATGGCCACACCCGCCTGTTGAAGGACGTGCAGGACTTCGCCACGGCCGAGGGCCACGGCATGCTCAAGGTCTGGATGAGCCACGGCGACAAGGTCACGACCCTGCCGCCGGGCTTCAAGCTGATGGCCAGCACCCCCAGCTGCCCCATCGCCGGCATGGCCAACGAGGACAAGGGCTACTACGCCGTCCAGTTCCACCCCGAGGTGACCCATACGGTGCAGGGCGCGGCCATGCTGACCCGCTTCGTGCGCGAGATCGCCGGCTGTGCGGGCGACTGGATCATGGGCAACTACATCGAGGAAGCGGTCGCGAAGATCCGCGAGCAGGTGGGCGACGAGGAAGTGATCCTCGGCCTGTCCGGTGGCGTCGATTCGAGCGTGGCTGCGGCCCTGATCCACCGTGCCATCGGTGACCAGCTGACCTGCGTCTTCGTGGACCACGGCCTGCTGCGCCTGAACGAGGGCGACATGGTGATGGACATGTTCGAGGGCAAGCTGCACGCCAAGGTGATCCGCGTCGATGCCAGCGAGCTGTTCCTGGGCCAACTGGCCGGCGTGACCGACCCCGAGAAGAAGCGCAAGATCATCGGCGGCCTGTTCGTCGATGTCTTCAAGGCCGAGGCGGTCAAGCTGAAGGCGGGCGACGGTGGCCACAAGGGCGCGACGTTCCTGGCCCAGGGCACCATCTACCCGGACGTGGTGGAGAGCGGCGGCACCAAGACCAAGAAGGCCACCACCATCAAGAGCCACCACAACGTGGGCGGCTTGCCCGAGCAACTGGGCCTGATGCTGCTGGAGCCGCTGCGCGAGCTGTTCAAGGACGAGGTGCGCGAGCTGGGCGTGGCCCTGGGCCTGCCGCCGGAGATGGTCTACCGCCATCCCTTCCCGGGCCCGGGCCTGGGCGTGCGCATCCTGGGCGAGGTGAAGAAGGAATACGCCGACCTGCTGCGCCGGGCCGATGCCATCTTCATCGACGAGCTGCGCTCCACCATCGAGCCGAATTCCGGCAAGAGCTGGTACGACCTGACCAGCCAGGCCTTCACGGTCTTCCTGCCGGTCAAGAGCGTGGGCGTGATGGGCGACGGCCGCACCTACGACTACGTGGTGGCCCTGCGCGCGGTGCAGACCAGCGACTTCATGACCGCGGACTGGGCCGAGCTGCCCTACAGCCTGCTCAAGAAGGTTTCCAGCCGCATCATCAACGAGGTGCGCGGCATCAACCGCGTCACCTACGACGTCTCGAGCAAACCGCCCGCCACCATCGAGTGGGAGTGAGCCCTTGTCCGGCCAGTTGTCGCTGATGGGCTTCGAGGCGCCTCCGGCTGCGCCGAGGAATGATCGACTGTTCTTCGCCTTGCAGCCCTCGGTGGCGGCCTGCGAGCAGATCACCGCACTCGGCAAGGCGCTGTGCGAGACGCACGGCCTGCACAGCAAACTGATTGCGCCGGAGCGGCTGCACATCACGCTGCACCATCTGGGCGACCATGCCGGTGTGCCTGCTGAGGTGGTGGAGGCCGCGGGCCGCGCGGCCGCACGCATGGCCTGCCCGCCCTTCGAGGTGGTGCTGGACCACGCGATGAGCTTTCGCATGCGGCGCGACAAGGCCCCGTTCGTCCTTCGGTCGGCCGAAGGTCAGGACGGCGCCCTGATGAACTTCCAGCGTGAGCTGGGGCTGGCCATGGCCCGTGAGGGCCTGGGGCATTTGGTGGATGCTCGCTTCACCCCGCATGTGACGCTCAGCTACGCGCCGCGCGAGCTGCCGGAATCGCCGGTCGAACCGCTGCGGTGGACGGTGCGGGAGTTCGTGCTGATCCATAGCCTGTTGGGCAAGGGCGAGCATCGTGTGTTGGCGCGTTGGCCCTTGTCGGGCGCAACCCACGGCTGAGGGCGTCGCGCTCAGCGCGCGGGTTCGATCAGATCCAGCCAGGCCTGGGCCGCATGGGACAGATAGGCCCCGCGCCGCCAGGCCAGCGCCATGTGCCAGGTCAGCGCCGGGGCGGTGAGGCCGACCGTGCGCACGCCGCTGTGACGCCGTTGCTCGGCCATCATCCGGGGCAGGAAGCCGATGCCCAGTCCGGCGGCCACCAGTTCGATCATGAAGTCGATCTGGCTGGTGCGGGCCGCCACATGGGGGGTGAAGCCAACCTGTTGACAGGCCTCCAGAATGATCGGGTTGAGCGCGAAGCCCGACTCGAACAGCACGAAGGGCAGGGCCGAGAGTTGGGCCAGTTCAAGCTCTGAGGCCTGACTCAGAGGATGGGACGCCGCGATCAGGACCACGATGGGTTCCTGGCGCACCAGCTTGAAATCGAACTCGGCGGGCACCGGCGCGAGCAGGCCGGCCAAATCGATCTCGCCGGCCCGCAGCACCTCTTCCAGCCGCTTGGAGCCGTGCTCCACCAGCCGGATGTCGATGCCGGGATAGCGGGCCCGGAACGTGGCAAACACCGGCGCAAAGAGCTGGCTGCTGCCGATGGGGGGCAGGCCCAGGCGGAGTTCACCCCGCTGCAGCCCCCGCAGGGCATTGAGTTCGGCCAACAGATCGTCCTGCTCAGCCAGCAGGGTGAGGGCGCGCCGATGCACGATCTCTCCCGCCGGGGTGAGGCGCGGCGGGTGCACGTCGCGTGCGTATTCCACGCGATGGCGGACACGATTCCACGCTGATGGCGGACAGTGTTCCACCATGATGGCGGACAGTGTTCCACGCTGAAGGCGGACAGCATTCCAAACTGATGGCGGACACCTGCGGGGTGTTCTGAGTGACCCGAACGCGGCATACGCTGCCCGGTTTTTTTGACCGGAGCCAGCGATGCCCACACCCAGGGTCACCATGAGCAAACTACGACACACACTGCAACTGCTGCACCGCGGGGCCTTGAGCACCCGTCAAATCGGTGCCGCCCTCGGCATCTCCAAATCCACTGTCAGCGAGATAGCCAGCTACGCGCGCGTGGCCGGCGTGGACTGGGCTACGGCCCAGAGCCTGAACGACGACGAACTCCAGGCCCGGCTTTACAAGCCACCCGTGGCGCGCGAGTCCCGGCACCTCGAACCCGACCACGCCCACATCCACCGCGAACTGCGCCGACCTGGCGTGACGCTGCAGCTGCTGTGGGAGGAATACCAGCAACAGCACAGCGGTCAGGCGTACAAGTACAGCGCCTTCTGCGAGAAGTACAAGGCTTGGGCCCGGCGCCTGCAGCGCTCCATGCGCCAGACCCACTCGGGCGGTGACAAGCTCTTCGTGGACTACGCCGGCCAGACCGTGCCCGTCGTGGACGCCAGCACCGGCGAGATACGCCCGGCCCAGGTCTTCGTGGCAGTGCTGGGCGCATCGAACTACACCTACGCCTGCGCCACTGCCAGCCAGAAGGCCGCTGACTGGGTGGCCAGCATCATTGCCACGCTGGAGTTCATCGGCGGCGTGCCCCGCCTGCTGGTGCCCGACCAGCCGCGCGCCCTCATGGCCCGCCCCGACCGCTACGAGCCCACCGCGCACCGCCTGCTCGAAGAACTCTGTGCGCACTACAGCCTGGCCGTGATGCCCGCGCGCCCGGCCAAGCCACGCGACAAACCCAAGGTGGAGGTCGCCGTGCAGGTGGTCGAGCGCTGGATTCTGGCCCGGCTGCGCCACCAGACCTTCTTCAGCCTGGCCGAGCTCAACCGGGCGATTGCCGCCTTGCTGGTGGACTTGAACCAGCGCGCGTTCAAGAAGCTGCCGGGCAACCGCGCCAGTGCCTTCGCCGAGCTTGACCGGCCGGCCCTGCGCCCCCTGCCGGCGGTGCGCATGCCCATCGCGCGCTTCAAACCCGCCCGCGTCAACATCGATTACCACGTCGAGCTCGATGGCCACTACTACTCGGTGCCCCACGCCCTGGTGGGCGAGCCGGTGGAGTTGCGCATCACGGCCGGCACGGTCGAAGTCCTGCATGGCGGCAAACGGGTGGCCGCCCACGCCCTCAATCCCCGCCGGGGTGCACACACCACCACACCTGAGCACATGCCGGCCTCGCACCGGGCGCACCTGCAGTGGACGCCGGCCAAGCTCATCGCCTGGGGCGAGCGCGTGGGTGCGGCCACCGCCGCCGTGGTGCGCTGGCAGATGGAGCACCGCCAGCATCCCGAGCAGGGTTACCGCTCCTGTCTGGGCCTCATGCGCCTGGGCCGTGAGTACGGGGCTGACCGGCTGGAGGCCGCCTGTGCGCGGGCGCAGTCGATTCGCTCACCGTCCTACAAGAGCATCGCCTCCATCCTGGGCTGCGGCCTGGACCAGCGGCCGCTGGATGCGCCGATGGCCGCACAGGCGAGCCTGCCGCTGCACGAGAACGTGCGCGGGCCGGACTACTACCACTGAGCTCCAACGCGCAAGCAAACCCAACAAGGAAGAACCATGCTCAACGAACAGACCTTGAACCAACTGCGCGCCCTGCGCCTGGACGGCATGGTGGCCGCCCTCAGCGACGCGGCCACCCACATCACAGCCAGCGAACTGCCCTTTGAACAACGTCTGGCGCTGCTGGTGCAGCGCGAGGTGGACTGGCGTGACAGCAAACGCCTGGAGCGCCTGCTCAAGGCGGCCCGCCTGAAGGTCTCCAGTGCCTGCCTGGAGGACATCGACTGGCGCGCCAGCCGGGGCCTGGGCCGGGAGGTCATCACCAGCCTGGCCGGCGGCGACTGGCTGCGCCATGGCCACAACGTGCTGCTGACCGGCGCCACCGGGTGCGGCAAGACGTGGCTTGCCTGCGCACTGGGGCAGCAGGCCGCGCGTCTGGGCTTCTCGGTGCTCTACACCCGCGCGCCACGGCTGCTGCAGGAGTTGCACGTGGCCCACGGCGATGGCAGCCTGGGCAAACGGCTGGCGCAACTGGCGCGGCTGGACCTGCTCATCCTGGACGACTTCGGCATCGCGCCGATTGCCGCGCACGAGCGAAACGACCTGCTGGAGTTGCTCGACGACCGGGTGGGTGCGCGCTCGACGCTCATCACCAGCCAGTTGCCGGTGACGGCCTGGCACGCCTGGCTGGACGAGCCCACGCTGGCCGACGCCATCCTGGACCGCATCGTGCACGGCTCGCACAAGATAGCCCTCAAGGGCGAGTCGATGAGAAAGCTGGCAAAGGCCGTCTGAGCCGGCCGCGCCGACCGCCATTCCACGCTGATGGCGGACACTTCGGCTACGATTTGAGCGTCACTCAGGACACCCGCGCAACGTGTCCGCCATCGCCTGGAACGCTGTCCGCGATGGGAATGGAATCACTGTCCGCCATCAGTGGAATGCGCACGTCGCGGTCCAGCAGCACGAAGCCCAGGTCTTCCTCCAGCTGTCGAACGGCCTTGCTGACGGCGGACTGGGTGGCGAAGACGGTGCGTGCGGCCTGGGAGAAGCCGCCTTGGCGGGTCACCTCCACCAGGGCGCGCAGGGGGCGAAGTTTGATGTCCATTCCAAAATGGAATTGATGTCAGTAGAACAATTCGCTTTCATCATGCTGCGGTGCGCCATACATTGCAAGCCAGCAGGAGGTAATTCCCATGAGCTTGCATGACATGTCCGTGATCACACGCCGCCAATGGCGCCACCACCGTCTGGTGCAGATCGCGCTGTTGGTGCTGGCCTGGCTGGCGGGCGAAGCCATTGTTCGGGTCAGCGGCATCGGCCTGCCCGGCGGCATCGTCGGCATGGCCCTGACCCTGCTGCTGCTGGCCACCGGCCAGATCCAACTGGGCAGCCTGCGCCGCGGGGCCCAGTGGTTCCTGGCGGAGATGCTGCTGTTCTTCGTGCCGGCCGTGCTGGCGGTGCTCAACCACCCGGAATTGTTCGGCTGGCTGGGGGCCAAGGTGCTGGCCGTGATCGTGCTGGGCACGCTGACCGTGATGGCGGTGACGTCGGTGGTGGTCGACATGGTGCTGCGGCTGACCCACGAGCGGGCCACCGCCTGAGGATCCACCATGGGCACGCTGTTGCTGACCCTGGGGTGGTCGACCATCACCATCCTCATCTACCTGGCCGCCAAGTCTTTCCATCGGCTGTTGCCACGTTGGTGGACGGCGCCGCTGGCCGTGACGCCGGCCGTGCTCATCGCGCTGGTGCTGCTGGCCCATGAGGACTACAGCGACTACATCCGTGGCACGCACTGGCTGGTGCTGCTGCTGGGGCCTGCGACCGTGGCTTTTGCCGTGCCCATCTTCGAGCAGCGTGCGCTGATCCGTCGCCACTGGCCGGCGCTGCTGCTGGGCATGGTGGCGGGCAGCACGGCCGCCATGCTGTCGGCCTGGGGGCTGGCCACCCTGCTGGGGGTGGGTGGCGAACTGCGGCTCAGTCTGCTGCCGCGCTCGATCAGCACCCCGTTCGCGATGACGGTGTCGGGCGACATCGGCGGTGTGCCCGATCTGACGGCGGTGTTCGTCGTCTTCACGGGGGTGCTCGGGGCCGCCCTGGGCGAAGGCATGCTGCGCTGGCTGCCCTTGCGCAGCAGCCTGGCCCGCGGCGCCCTGTTCGGCATGGGCGCCCACGGCGCCGGTGTGGCCAAGGCCAGCCAGGTGGGGCGGGAAGAGGGCGCCGTTGCGGGGCTGGTGATGGTGCTGGTGGGCGTGATGAATGTGCTGATGGCGCCGGTGCTGGCTCTGCTGCTGCGGTGAGTTGGTCGGGGCGTGGCATCATCCCGGTCCACCCCGACCGATCATGACCGAGCCCGAGATCCCCACGCCCCCCTTCACTGCGCAAGATGAAGCCGCGATGCGGATCGCGCTGGACCAGGCCCAGAACGCCTGGTTGGCCGGCGAGGTGCCGGTGGGCGCGGTCATCATGCGTGACGGCCAGGTGCTGGCCACGGGCTACAACCGCCCCATCACCACCCACGATCCGACGGCCCACGCCGAACTGGTGGCGCTGCGACACGCGGCCCAACTGGTCGAGAACTACCGCCTGCCCGAGTGCGAGCTCTTCGTCACCCTGGAGCCCTGCGCCATGTGCGCCATGGCCTTGATGCATGCGCGCTTCAAGCGGGTGGTCTTCGGGGCGCTCGACCCAAAGACGGGATCGGCCGGCTCCGTGGTGGATCTGTTCGCCCAGCCGCAGTTGAATCACCACACCCTCGTGCAGGGCGGCTTGATGGCCGACGCCTGCGGCCAGATCTTGCGCGACTTCTTCGCGGAACGGCGGCGTCAGCAACGTGCCTTGCGGCAAGCCTCACCCGAGCCATCCGGCCCGCCCGAGGCGTCGGCCATCCCGGCTGGGGAGGCGCTGGAACTGCCGCTGGATGCCCTCGATGAATTCTCTCCACCCCGTGCCTGACATGACCCTCGATTCCAAGCCCACCCTCACGATCTACTCGCCCGCCGGCGTGGTGCTGAAGGCAGCACCGGTGAAGCGGGCCGCCGCCCGGCTGAAGGCACGCGGCTTTGCGGTCCAGATTGATGAGGCGGCCTTGCTGAAGAGCCAACGCTTTGCCGGGGACGACGAGCAGCGTCTGGCCGCCATCCACCGGGTGGCCGCCGCAGCGCCGTCCGTGGCCATGGCCACGCGCGGCGGCTACGGCCTGTCCCGTCTGCTGGATCGCCTGGATTGGGACCTGCTGGCCCGCAGCGTGGCGCAAGGCACCCGTTGGGTGGGGCACAGCGACCTGACGGCGTTGCAGATGGGCCTGCTGGCCCACAAGAAGGCGCCAACGTGGTGCGGCCCGATGGCGGCGGGCGATTTTGGTGCGGACGATCTGGACGAGGTGACCCCGGACTGCTTCTGCGAAGCCATGTTCGGGGAACTGGAGGCCGTGGGTTTTCGGGCACCGGCCGGGTTTGATGGCCTGAGCGCCGCTGGGGTCTTGTGGGGCGGCAACCTCAGCATGCTGTGTGCCCTGCTGGGCACGCCCCACTGGCCCAAGGTGCGTGGTGGCATCCTCTTCTTGGAGGATGTGGCGGAACACCCCTACCGGGTCGAGCGGATGCTGCTGCAACTTCACCAGGCTGGCGTTCTGGCATCGCAGAAGGCCATTCTGCTGGGAGGCTTCACGGAATGGCGCAAATCGCCGATGGACCGTGGCTACGACCTCAAGAGCGTGGTGGAACACCTGCGCTCGCTGACCGGCGTGCCCATCCTCACTGGATTTCCCTTCGGACATGTGCCGACCAAGGTCACCATGCCCTTTGGCGTGCGTGTCCAACTGGCCGTGGAAGGGCGGGATGCCTTCATCGGGTGGCACTGATCACCCTCCCGTACAGTCTTCCCTGACAGAGAAAAGATCGCCGGCATAGGGGCGTGACGGCACAAGTGGCGCCAATCCCCCTCGTTCCCCCTAAGTCTGTGCAGCATCCATGCAACAAAACAGCCTGTTTGCGCGCCACTAAGGATTAGTGGGGGGGCTCCCCAGACGTGACCTTCCGTCACAATCAGTTCACACGTTCCTGGGGCAAGTACATCAAGGCTTCACAAGACCGGCATGTGCCTTGCTCCCGGAGTGGGTCTATCGATCAACCATCTGGAGAGTAGTCAGTGGCTCAAACTCGCAAATCAGCCCAGCTATGGCGTCGTTCCGCGATCGCAGTGGCAGTGGGCCTCAGTGTCATGTCTGGTGCTTCGTTCGCACAGTCGAACACCACCGGTGATATCTTTGGTCAGGTCACCGTGATCGAAGGCACGACCATCGTCGTGGAGAACGTCGCCACCGGCGTCAAGCGCACCATCACGCCTGACGCCTCCGGTCGTTTTGTGGCCAACTCGCTGCCCCCGGGCACTTACAAGGTGACCCAACTGCGCAATGGCGCTCCGGTCGGCACGGTGGACAACGTCGAGGTGTCCGTTGGCAAGAACCGGGAGGTTGCGTTCGGTGCTTCCGGTAGTACCCAAGTTGTGCAGGTTGTGGGCAAGATCGCTCAGATCGACGTCTCTAGCAGCGACAACAGCTCGGTGTTCACGGCCAAGCAACTGGAGAACCTGCCGATTGCTTCGAAGGACTTGAACGGCGTGATCGCGCTGGCGGCGAACACCGTCAAGGCTGATTCCCGTTACGACGGTGGCGTTAGCATCGGCGGCGGTGGTCCCTCGGAGAACGCGTACTACATCAACGGTTTCCCTGTCACCAATGCGCTGACCCAACTCGGCTCTATTGAACTGCCCTTCGGTGCGATCCAACAGGCCCAGGTCATGACCGGTGGCTATGGCGCGGAGTTCGGCCGCTCGGTCGGCGGCGTGGTCAACATCATCACAAAGAGCGGCACCAACGAGTGGCATGGTGGCGTCAACTTCGATTACGAGCCTGACTCCCTGCGCTCCAAGTCGCGCAATATCTACTACCCCAAAATGGGGTTCGACACCGACGGCTCGATCTACTACTACAAGGAAAAGAACAAGCGCGACAAGTACTCCTACGGCGCCTATGTGGGTGGCCCACTGGTGGAGGACAAGCTGTTCTTCTTCTTGGCGGCCGATCAGACCAAGCTGAAGACCGGCATGGTGAATTCGACCCCGGACGGTTCGGGTCTGGGGACAACTGGCTGGGATGACTCGGACAGCACCAACACCCGCTACCTGAGCAAGTTCGACTGGTACCTGAATGAGGACAACCGTCTGGAGCTGACCCTGCTGGGGGACAACTACAAGACGACCGACGACTACTACGGGTACGACTACGCCACCCACCAGAAGACGGGCTACTCGTATAGTCAGTATTCGAAGAACCTCGGTGGCTATACCCCGGGTGTGGGCGGCGATGCCCAGATTCTGAAGTACAGCGCCAACGTCACACCCGAATTGATGGTGACGGCTCTCTACGGGCAGAGCAAGACCAAGCACAACCAATCCTTCAGCTTTTCCCCGACTGCTCCCGAGATTTTCGCAAACAGCACAACGAACTCGACGGATCCCCGATACAGCTCGTTGCCGGATGTGCTGGCCAATCCCCTGCCGGCTGGCACCACGGTTATCCCGAATGGTGCTGAAGATTCCACCAAATCCTTCCGCTTCGACATCGAGTACCAGTTGGGCGATCACCTGTTGCGTGCCGGTATCGATGAGAATCGTCTGAAGTCGAAGAACGCAGGTGAGAAGTATCCTGGCGATTACTGGCGCTACTACAGGTATGACACCTCTAAGAAGGATTATGGAAACATTTTCTTCTACGGTGGGCAAAATACCACCCTGGTCGAAGCGGGCGCGACGCCGCTGAATGGCTATTACTACGCGGTGCGCAAGCGAGTCTTCGATACCGTGACCAATGCCGAGTCGGATCAGTCGGCGCAGTACATCGAGGATCGCTGGCAGGTCACCAAGGACCTGTTGGTTACTATGGGTCTGCGCAACGAGGGGTTCCAGAACAAGAATGGGGATGGTGAAACTTTCCTGAAGATGGACAGTTTCCTGGCGCCGCGACTGGCGGCTTCTTGGAATGTGAACGGTGACTCGTCGCTGAAGGTGTTCGGCTCGGCTGGCCGCTACAGTCTGCAGATCCCCACTCATGTGGCGGTTCGTGGTGCCAGCCGTTCCACCTACACTGACCAGTACTTTGCATACACCGGTATCGATCCTGTGACCGGCGCACCGACCGGTCTTGTGTCGCTGGGGGATCCCTATTCGGGGAATAATGAGTATGGGCAAAAGAAGAACCCTAAGAGTGTTGCGGGTCAAAACCTGAAGCCGACCTACCAGGATGAAATTACCCTGGGTGTGGAAAGCGCGCTCACGGCCGGTTTGACTGGCGGGGCCTCGGTGACTTACCGCAAGCTCAAGGAGACGATCGACGACTTCTGTGATTATCGTCCGATCGACGCCTATGCCGCAGCAAATGGCATCGAGTTCACGGGTGACTACTATCCGTTCGGATGCGCCACCATCAACCCCGGCAAGGGCACGACGATCTACCTTGATGCGGACGGCACCGGCAAGAACTTGGTTCCGTTCAAGCTCAGCGCGAAGGACATTGGCCTGCCCAAGCCGAAGCGGAGCTATCTGGCTGTCGACATGTTCCTGGAGCACCCCTTCAGCGACGGTTGGTACGGCAAGCTCACTTACACCTGGTCGCAGAGCAAGGGCAATACCGAGGGGCAGACCAAGTCCGACAATGCTCAGCAAGACGTGGCTGTGACTTCGACCTGGGACTTCCCGGAACTGATGGAAGGGTCCTACGGCTTCCTGCCGAACGACCGGACCCATCAGATCAAGGCTTACGGCTACTACCAACTGACGCCTGAATGGGGTTTCGGTGCCAACGCCATGATCGAGTCTGGCCGTCCCAAGAACTGCTTCGGCGATTATGGTGGTTCCGGCACGGACATCGGCGGCGGCTCCTACGGTGCAGTGTTCTTCTATTGCGACGGCAAGCCCAGCCCGCGTGGCTCGGCAGGTCGTCTGCCCTGGAACTACACTCTGGATCTGAGTGCCTCCTACAAGCCCGATTATGTGAAGGGGCTGGGTCTGCGTATGGACGTGTTCAACGTCTTCAACCGCCAAGTGGCGCAAGTTATCAACGAGGAGCACGATTCCGTTGCTTACTATGGTGGCAACAACCCCACCTACGGTCGCGTGATCAGTTACTCGACCCCGCGTACGATCCGCTTGTCGGCTCAATACGACTTCTGATCGAGAGTTCTCTTCTGAGTGTGAAAACCGCAGCTTCGGCTGCGGTTTTTTTATTCGGTCGAAGAGAAATTAAAAAGCCCACCGATGGGTGGGCTTGTTTTCAGCCGATTGATTGACTTTATTGCAGTGCCACCATTGCCCGCGACGTGATGTCATCTACCGAGCCCATGCCCGAGATCTTGCGGTAGGCCGGCGCGGCAGCGTCACCCGTCGCAGCCCAGTCGCTGTAGTAGCCCACCAGCGGCTTGGTCTGGGAGTGGTAGACCTCCAGACGCTTGCGCACGGTGGCTTCCTCGTCATCGGGGCGCTGCACCAGATCTTCGCCGGTCACATCGTCCTTGCCTGCCACTTTGGGCGGGTTGAACTTGACGTGGTAGGTGCGGCCGGAGGCCACATGCACCCGGCGGCCGCTCATGCGCTCGATGATGGCCTCGTCCGGCACATCGATCTCCAACACATAGTCCAGCTTGACGCCCGCCACCTTCATGGCTTCGGCCTGGGGAATGGTGCGAGGGAAGCCGTCGAACAGGAAGCCCTTGGCGCAGTCCGGTTGGGCGATGCGCTCCTTGACCAGGCCGATGATGATGTCGTCGCTGACCAAGCCACCCGCGTCCATCACCTTCTTGGCGGCCAGACCCAGCTCGGTGCCGGCCTTCACGGCAGCGCGCAGCATGTCGCCGGTGGAGATCTGGGGAATGCCGAATTTCTGGCAGATGAACGCTGCCTGGGTTCCTTTGCCGGCGCCTGGCGCGCCCAGAAGAATCAATCGCATGGAAATGCCTCGTGATGGTGAATTCTTTTTGCCGCAACGGGCTCAGTCAGGCCCCAGACAGGTGCCTGACCCTGTTCGAGGGCAGGATAGCATGGGCTCACCTGCACGGACCTGACGCGGCCGGAGGCGAGTTCTGCGGGCTTACCCGATGTAGTGTTGCTGTACGCGCAGAAGGTCTTCCGGCGTGTCCACGCCCGCGGGTGGCGGGGTGTCGGTGACATAGACGGCGATCCTGCCGCCGTGCCACAGGATGCGAAGTTGCTCCAGCGCTTCGGTGTGTTCGAGCGGGGCAGGCTCCAGCATGGGGAAGCGTTTCAGGAAGCCGACCCGGTACGCATACAGACCAATGTGTCGCAAGGCCGGGGGCTGCGGAGGGAGATGGGGTTCTCCGGGAGCGGAGCCATCCCTCCACCAAGGAATGCTGGCGCGGCTGAAGTAAAGGGCCCGGGCCGTCTTGTCGAGGACGACCTTCACCACATTCGGGTTGCGCAGATCAGCCACGGAGTCGATGCTGTGCGCCGCGGTGGCCGCCACGCAGTCGCTGCTGCGCTCCAGCAGCGCGGCGCAGGCCTGGACCAGGGCCGGGTCGATCAGGGGCTCGTCGCCTTGCACATTGACGACGATATCATCCTCGCTCAGCCCCAGTGTCACGCAGGCCTCGGCCAGTCGATCGCTGCCGCTTTGATGGTCGGCCCGCGTCATCACGGCGCGCACGCCATGGTCGGCGCAAGCCTGCAAGATTTCGGGCACATCGGTGGCCACCACCACCTGCGTGGCGCCGGCCAGCGCAGCGCGTTCGGCCACCCGCACCACCATGGGCTTGCCACCCAGGTCCGCCAGCGGCTTGCCCGGCAGCCTGGAAGAGGCCATGCGGGCGGGGATGAGGACGGTGAAGCTCACAAGGATTCCTCTGCGGCCAGCACGCGGGCTTCACCCTCCAGCATGATGGGAATGCCATCGCGCACCGGGAAGGCCAGCCGGTCGGCGGCGCAGACCAGCTCCATGGGACGCAGTTGCTCATCGCGTCGGAGCTGAAGAGGGCCTTTGCAGAGTGGGCATACCAGCATGTCGAGGAGTCGGTGGTCAGCGGTCATGGTGCACAGTGGAGTCGTGTCGAAGCATGCGATCCAGCGAGAGGATGGCTTCTTCGGGAAGCTGGAAGTCTAGCGCCACCACCCACAGCCGGGGACCGGTCTGGTGCTGTTCCGGCGCAAGCTTGACGGCATCCTTTTCGGTGATGAGCACGTCGGTCGCGTCCATCGGCCAGGGTGCGGTATCCAGGCGGGCGTGGTCGGGGAGGGGCAGCCGGTGAATGAACAGGCCGGCTTGTTCCAGTTGTCTGAAGAAGCGCTCCGGTTCGGCAATGGCGGCGCAGGCCAGCAGTGGCGCGTGCTGGGAGCGCTCGGCCAGAGCGCGCAGGCAGGCCGGATCCGCCGGCTGTCCGCGCCACCAGAGGTCCAGCGCCACGGCCCCGGCCAGTTGTCGTCTGGCGCAGTGCCCGAGCAGTCGCGTGCTGGGGTGGTCGGCGTTGTAGACGATCTCGCCGGGAGGCAGTGCTGCTGTCGGCCACTGACGGGGCAGGGGTTGACGCAAGGGGCCGGCAGGCAGGGGCAGGCCATTGCCCGCGCCGCGGCCATCGAAGACGATCACGCAGGCGGTTCGCTGCAGCCGGGTGTGCTGCAGGCCGTCGTCGGCCACCAGCAAGTCCACCTCCGGGTGGGCCGACAGCAGGGCCTGGGCTGCGGCATGTCGGTCACGCCCCACCCAGAGTGGCACGCCAGTGCGCAGACGAATCAGCAGCGGCTCGTCGCCGCTCAGGCTGGCCGGCGTGGAGGGCGTTACTTCGAGAAGATCATCGCCTTCGCGGCCATAGCCGCGGGACACCACGCCCGGATGCCAGCCTCGCTGCCGCAGGGCTTGCACCAGCGCCATGGTGGTGGGGGTCTTGCCGGCACCACCCACGATGAGGTTGCCCACCACAAGCACCGGGGCCCGCAGAGGCGGCTGCCGATGGGCCCAGCGCCGGCCCTGCCAGCGTTGCCATCCGGAGATCAGGAGATACAAGCCTGCCAGCGGCAACAGCAGCCACGCCCCCCAGCTGGGCCGAGAACGCCACCACTGCCGTTGCAGCCAGAGGGCCAGCGGCGACAGGGCGTTCACGGCTGAGCGTTGCTGCCTGGGCTGGGAAGCTGAGCGGCGAAGGTGATGCGGTTCAGTCCCACGCGGCGCGCGGCGTCCAGCACGTTGATCACGGACTGGTGGGCCGCCGTGGCGTCGGCGGAGATGACGATGAAGGGCTGGTCCTGTCCGCTCTCGGCCTTTTGCAGTGCGGCTGCCAAGGCTTCGACATTGCGGCCGTCCACGGACTGCCCGTCGACTGCATAGCGGCCGTCGGCCGACACGGCCACGACGATCTGAGCGGGCCGATCCTTCACCGGATCTGCCGCAGCCGACGGCAGGTTCACCTGCAGTTCGGTGAACTTGGCGTAGGTGGTGGACAGCATCAGGAAGATGAGGATCACCAGCAGCACATCGATGAACGGGATCAGGTTGATCTCGGGCTCATCGGAGGAGGATCCGCGGAAATTCATGGTCTGGGGGACGCGGTTCAGCGGGAGCCCTGTCGCAGCAACTGCTGCAGCAGCCGCTCGCTGGCCTGCTCCATGTCATGCAGGAAATCGTTCACCCGGCTGCGGAAGTAGCGGTGGGCCATCAGCGAGGGGATGGCCACCATCAGGCCGAACGCCGTGTTGTAGAGCGCCACCGAAATGCCGTGCGCCAACTGGGTCGGGTTGGTGCCGCTGCCGGGGGCCTGGGAGCCGAAGATCTCGATCATGCCGATCACCGTGCCCAGCAAGCCCAGCAACGGAGCGGCCGAGGCGATGGTGGCGATGGCGTTGAGATAGCGGTCCAGGCGGTGCGCTGCGGAACGGCCGGCCGACTCGAAGGCCTGGCGAAGCGAGGCCTCGGGTGCGCGGGGGTCGGTCGCCCAGGCCCGCAGCCCACCGGCCAACACGCTGCCCATGACGGAGTTGTCGGACAGCTTTTTGAGCACCTCCGCGTTCGGCGCGCCCTGCTTGGCCACGGCGATCACTTCATCGACCAGGCCCTCGGGGGCGACGCGGCTGCGCCGGAGGGTCATCAGGCGTTCCAGGATGAGGGCAAGCGCCCCGACAGAACACAACATCAGCGGCCAGATCGGCCAGCCTGCGGCTTGTAAGATGGACAGCAACGAGATTCCTCTGGCGCATGGCCCTGCGAACGGTTGCCGCGATTATGGACTGAAGCGGCAGCGCTTCGCGCCAGGCGTGAGGCCTGTGCGCGACGGCTTGTGTCCGCGGGCCGGCATCCACAGTTCCTGTGGATAACTTTGTGGGTAAGCCAGCTGAATCAGGGCTCGGGCCCCGATATCTCAAGGGATTTCTTAGTTTGCCCCAAAAGTTGGCGGGCAAAAGTCTTTTCAAATCAGGTGCTTGTGACGAAAACGCGTTTGTTGGGCCTGGGCGGGCGGGCGGGCCAGTTCGAGGTCGCCCGGGTGGATATCTGCCTGCCGGATGGGTTGCGGGAGGCACGCGGTGTCAACCTGGGATGACTCAGGCGCCACCGTGGCGCGTCCCGCGGCATGGACGGTGGCCGCCTTGCTGCTGGCCGTGGCGGATGCCCTGTCCGCCCGGTTCGGATCGGTCACCGTGCGCGGAGAGGTGTCCGGCTTCACCCGCGCGACCAGCGGACACTGCTATTTCTCGCTGAAGGACGGTGAGGGCCACGGGGCTTCGCTGCGCTGCGTGATGTTCCGCAGGCAGGCCGGGTTGCTGCAGAGTCTTCCGCGGGAAGGGCAGCAGGTCGAGGTCCGTGGGCGGCTGTCGCTGTATGAGCCGCGTGGTGAACTGCAGCTGGTGGTGGAGTCGCTTCAATCGGTGGGCGCTGGCCGGCTGTACGAAGAGTTCCTGCGTCTGAAGGCGCGGCTGGAGCAGGCGGGCTGGTTCGATCCGGCGCGCAAGCGCCCCCTGCCACCCCATCCTCGGGTGATCGGCGTCATCACGTCGGCGAGTGGCGCCGTCTGGCACGACGTGGTGACCACCCTCAGGCGCAGGGCCCCCCACGTGCGGGTGATCTTGTATCCCTCGCTGGTCCAGGGGGGGGAGGCGCCTGCAGCGCTGCGGGCGGCGCTGGCCCTGGCCAATGCACGCGCAGAGGTCGAGGTGATCCTGCTGTGCCGCGGCGGCGGTAGCCTGGAAGACCTCTGGGCATTCAACGATGAGCAGCTGGTCATGGCGGTGGCGCAGTCGCCCATCCCGGTTGTCAGCGGCGTGGGGCATGAAACCGATATCACCCTGACCGACTGGGCGGCGGATCTGCGCGCCCCCACCCCCACGGCTGCGGCTGAACTGGTCTCGCCGGCCCGGGATGAACTGTTGCAGATGCTGGAGGTGAGGGCGCAGTCCATGATGCGGCGGGTGCACCAACGCCTGGACGAAGCTGCGCAGCGACTGGATCTGGCGGGCCTGCGGCTGCGGGATCCGCGCCGGGCGTTGCAGTCCCAAGGAGATCGGCTGCGTTTGGCGCAGCAGCGCTTGTCGGGTGCTTTGCAGGGGGAGTCGCAGCGTTTGGCGCGACAGTTCGCAGACCGGCGTCAGCGCTGGCAGCACTTGGTGGAGCGCACGCTGCGGGAGGCCTCGCACGAGCTCGGTCTGCAGGAGGCCCGACTGAAGTTGGTGGATCCCCGCGGCGTGCTTTCGCGCGGCTACGCCTGGATAGAAGGGGCAGAGGGGCGGCCGATCGTGTCAGCTGCGTCCCTGGCGGTCGGAGAGGGCGTTCGTGCCGTCTGGGCGGACGGCACGGCCCAGGCCTGCATCACCGCAGTGGAGCTGCAGCCGGCTCCGCCGCTTCCTCCCAGGCGTACACGGGGTTGATCGGCCGTGCCTACAATGAATTCGGATTCTGTTGACCCCGGATTCGGCGGGTCACGCGCCTGTTGAACCATCCTCGAAAGGAAATTGCATGGAACACACTCTGCCGCCGCTGCCGTTCGGCCTGGATGACCTGACGCCTCACATGAGCCGGGAAACCCTGGAATATCACTACGGCAAGCACCACAACGCCTACGTCGTGAACCTCAACAACCTGATCGGCGGCACCGAGTTCGCCGGTCTGCCGCTGGAAGACGTGGTCAAGAAGTCGGCCGGCCCCGTCTACAACAACGCTGCCCAGATCTGGAACCACACCTTCTTCTGGAACTGCCTGAAGAAGAACGGTGGCGGTGAGCCCTCGGGTGCTCTGGCTGCGGCGATCAATGCCAAGTGGGGCTCCTACGCTGCCTTCAAGGAAGCCTTCACCAAGAGTGCCGTGGGCAACTTCGGTTCGGGCTGGACCTGGCTGGTGAAGAAGGCCGACGGCACCGTGGACATCGTGAACATGGGCGCCGCCGGCACCCCGCTGACCACCGGCGACAAGCCCCTGCTGACCATCGACGTGTGGGAGCATGCCTACTACATCGATTACCGCAATCTGCGTCCGAAGTTCGTGGAGACCTTCCTGAACAACCTGGTGAACTGGTCGTTCGCCGAAGCGAACTTCGCCAGCTGATTGCCCCCTGGGCATCCCAGTTCAAGGCCGGCTGTTGCCGGCCTTTTTTCATGGCCTGGCCGTCCGCGGAATCAGCTGCCCGCGAACACGGGGCCCGACAGGTGCGCGCCCGCCTTGAGGCCGCGCTTGGCGAACCAGCCTTGGTTCATCTCCAGCACAAAGCGAACCGGCTTGCGTGAGCAATGCGAGTTCTCTGTCTGGGGGGCCATGTCTTCGATGTTCACGATGGTGCCGTCGCTGGCGATGAAGGCTGCCGACAGCGGGATCAGCGTGTTCTTCATCCAGAAGCACTGGGTGGCCGGTTCCTCGAAGACGAACAGCATCCCCTCATGGGGCGCCATGGATTTGCGGAACATCAGCCCGATTTCCCGCTGCTGCGGCGTCTGCGCCACCTGGGCCACGATGTTGTACATACCGGCCGACAAGGTCAGGGTGGGCAGGTTCTGGGCCTCCTGGGCTTGAGCGCCATGGGGGAAAACCCCCAGCAAGCCCAGCATGGCGCTCCACGCGATGAGATTACGCTTGATCAATGTCATTTCTGATGTATCCGTTGGCCCTAACATGCTGAAACGCTGCTGCCCGCCGGGCGGCTGACAGTCCATCGTTTCTCCGCCTCCATGAACGCTGTTGTCGCCCCATCCCGTTCGGAATCCATGCACGCCAGCGATCTGGATGTGCTGGATGACCCGATCGAGCAGCAGCGCTTCACCCGGTGGACGGAAGAGGCGGACGGGAGGCGTCATGCCGAATCCGCGTTCCAGTTGAGCGGAATGTACTGCGCGGCGTGCGCCGGCATCATCGAATCGGCTTTGGCGGCCGTGCCGGGGGTGGAGGAGGCCAGCGTTAACTCGGCTTCTCGCCGGGCCATGGTGCGCTGGAACCCCGCCCAGACATCGCCATCGGTCATGGTGCGCGCCATTCGGGGCGCTGGCTATGACGCGGTGCCCGATGCGGCGGCGTCGGCCCGGGAACTGCGCCGAAAGGAGCGCCGACAGGCGCTCTGGCGCGTCTTCGTGGCCAGCTTCTGTGCCATGCAGGTCATGATGTTCGCCACGCCCAGTTACGTGGCACATGGCAGCGAGCTGGCACCCGACCTGAGGCAGTTGCTGAACTGGGCGAGTTGGTTGGTGTCCATCCCGGTGATGGCCTTCTCGGCCGGCCCCTTTTTCAAGGGGGCCTGGGCCAGCCTGCGCGCGCGTCGGATCGGCATGGACATTCCGGTGGCGCTGGGCCTGCTGGTCACCTTCGTGGCCAGCTCCGGGGCCACCTTCGACCCACAGGGGCCGTTCGGCCACGAGGTCTATTTCGATTCACTCACGATGTTCGTCAGCTTCCTGCTGGCGGGCCGGTTCCTGGAGATGTCTGCACGCCATCGCGCGGCCGAGGCGTTGGAGGACACGCTCTCCCGCATGCCGGAGACGGCGCTTCGCCTGACAGGACAGGGGGATGCGGTCGAGACCGTCAGCGTGTTGCGGCTGGTCAAGGGGGACCGGGTGCGCGTGCCCGTGGGGGCGGCCTTTCCGGCAGACGGGCCATTGGAGGAGGGCCGCACCCAGGCGGACGAATCCCTGCTGACCGGTGAATCGCGACCGGTCGAGAAGCGGGCTGGCGACGAGGTGGTGGCCGGCAGCGTGAACCTGTCCGCGCCGGTGACCATGCGCGTCGAGCGGGTGGGTGCCGATACACGACACGAGGCCATCGTGGCGATGATGCGGGATGCCATGAGCCAGCGTCCGGCCCTGGCGCGCTGGGCGGACGCCTGGGCTGGACCGTTTCTCTGGACGGTGCTGGCGCTGGCCCTGGGGTCGGGGCTGGTCTGGACTTGGGTTGAACCGTCTCGCGCCGTCTGGGTGGTGGTATCGGTCCTGATCGTCACGTGTCCGTGTGCACTGTCGCTGGCGGCGCCTTCGGCGCTGGTGGCGGCGGCGGGGGCCCTGGCCCGCAAGGGCGTGATGGTCCAGCGGTTGGATGCCCTGGAGGCGCTGGCCTCCATGAGTCGGCTGTACACCGACAAGACGGGCACGCTGACCGAGGAGCGTCCGCAGTGGGCGCGGACGGTTCTGCTGCAGGACGGCCAAGAGGATGCGGATGCGCGTGAGCTGATGCGATTGGCCGCTTCGCTGGCCACGTGGTCGACCCATCCGCTGTCCCAGTCGCTGGCGGCCGCTGAAACGTCCGGCACGCGGGCGGTGTGGCGCCGGGTGGGCGAGCAGCCGGGGGCGGGACTTGAGGGGACGGACGAGCATGGTGTCCAGTGGCGGCTGGGCGCCCTGTCCTGGGTCCAGGGCGCGGGTGTGGGGGAGCTCACCTCGGCCGCCGCGGCAGGCGACGCGCCCTGCGTCTATTTCGGGCGATCTGGTCGCCCCTTGGCGCGCTTCGAGTTCGACGAGCGGCTTCGTCCGGGTGTGCCTGAGGCGCTGGCCGCCCTGCAGGCCGACGGCGTGCAGGTCGGATTGCTCTCCGGTGATCTCGGTGCGCGGGTTCAGAGGATCGCGCAGTTGCTGGGCCTTCGGGACGTTCATGGTGACGCCACGCCGAGTCTGAAGCGCGACGTGCTGGCGGCCGCCCAGGCCGAGGGGGCGGTGGTCGGGATGGTGGGGGACGGCATCAACGATGCGCCCGTCCTGGCGCGCGCCAACGTGTCCTTTGCCATGGGGCAGGGGGCCCTGGTGTCCCGCGCCAATGCCGACGCGGTCATCGTCTCGAACCGCTTCGACGATCTCCTGCTGGCCCGGCGCCTGGCGCGGCAGGCCATGGGGGTGGTGCGTCAGAACCTGGTGTGGGCGGCGCTTTACAACGCGGCCTGTATTCCCTTGGCCATGCTGGGCTATCTCCCCCCCTGGGGGGCAGGCCTGGGCATGGCAATGAGTTCACTGTTGGTGGTGGGCAACTCCTGGCGCATCGGCCGCTGAGCGTGCCCCGACCTCTTTCTGTCTGCTTGCAAACGCCCCGATGGACATTCTCTACCTGCTGATACCGCTCTCCGCCGTGCTGGTGCTCGTGATCATCGGCGTGTTCGGCTGGGCCCTGCATCGGGGTCAGTTTGACGACCTGGAGCGCGAAGGTGAGCGGATCCTGCAACAGGACGCGACCGTCGTTGATGACGATCAAGCGCCCCGTCAGGGTGTTCAAAAACAATCCAACCCGTCTCAGTGAGTCAAGAGTCTCGATAAGAAGGAGGCCTTCCGATGGCAAATAGTTCCGCGCCGGCGCAACCGGCATACACAGACGCCGTGGTGAGGGGGTTCGCCCTCGTCGCGGTGTTGTACGGCATCGTAGGGATGCTGGTAGGGGTGATCGTCGCGTCCCAGTTGGCGTGGCCTGAACTCATCAACGGCATCCCCTGGTTGACCTATGGTCGCCTGCGGCCGCTGCACACGAATGCTGTGATCTTTGCATTTGGCGGCTCGGTGCTTTTTGCCACCAGCTATCACGTGGTCCAGCGCACCTGCCAGACCGCCCTGTTCCTGCCCAAGCTGGCCTGGTTCACCTTCATCGGCTGGAACCTGATCGTGCTGTCGGCGGTGGTGACCCTGCCGCTGGGCATGACCAGCGGCAAGGAGTACGCCGAACTCGAGTGGCCGATCGACATTGCCATCGCCATCGTGTGGGTGGCCTATGCGGTCGTGTTCTTCGGCACCATCGGCATCCGCAAGGTGCGCCACATCTATGTGGCCAACTGGTTCTTCGGCGCCTTCATCATCGCCGTGGCCTTGCTGCACATCGTCAACAGTGCCGAAGTGCCCGTCACCCTGTGGCCGATGAAGTCCTACTCCGCCTATGCGGGTGTCCAGGACGCGATGGTCCAGTGGTGGTACGGCCACAACGCTGTGGGCTTCTTCCTGACCGCGGGCTTCCTGGGGATCATGTACTACTACATCCCCAAGCAGGCCGAGCGTCCCGTGTACTCGTATCGCCTGTCGATCGTGCACTTCTGGGCCCTGATCTTCACCTACATGTGGGCGGGCCCCCACCACCTGCACTACACCGCGCTGCCCGACTGGGCCCAGTCGGTGGGCATGATCTTCTCGCTGGTGCTGCTGGCGCCCTCCTGGGGCGGCATGATCAACGGCATCATGACCCTGTCGGGTGCCTGGCATAAGCTGCGCGACGACCCGATCCTGAAGTTCCTGATCGTGTCCCTGTCGTTCTACGGCATGTCGACCTTCGAAGGCCCGATGATGTCGATCAAGACCGTGAACGCGCTGTCGCACTACACGGACTGGACCGTCGGCCACGTGCATTCCGGTGCCTTGGGCTGGGTGGGCATGGTGTCGATCGGCGCCCTGTATCACCTGATTCCCCGCATGTTCGGCCGCAAGAGCATGTACAGCACCCGTGCGATCGAACTGCACTTCTGGATCGCCACCATCGGCATCGTGCTCTACATCGCCGCGATGTGGATTGCCGGTGTGATGCAGGGTCTGATGTGGCGCGCAGTGAACCCGGACGGCACGCTGGTCTACAGCTTTGTCGAGTCGGTCAAGGCCACCTATCCGTTCTACGTGATTCGCGTCTGTGGCGGCCTGCTGTATCTGACCGGCATGGTGATCATGGCCTGGAACACGATCATGACTGTCGCCAATGGCCGTGCCGTGCCGACGCCGATTCCGGCCGTGCCGGCACACGCCTGAGATTGAAGGAGAACAACACATGGCGAGCCAACACAAGCCATCTGGTCACGAGAAGATCGAGACCAGTAACTTCCTGATGATCGTCCTGATCCTGATCGCCGTGGCGTTCGGTGGTCTGGTCGAGATCGTTCCACTGTTCTTCCAGCACTCCACCACCCAGCCGGTGCCGGGCCTCAAGCCCTACACCCCGCTGCAGCTGGCGGGCCGGGATGTCTACATCCGCGAGGGCTGCTACAACTGCCACTCCCAGATGATCCGTCCCTTCCGGGCGGAAACGCTGCGCTACGGCCCGTACTCGGTCGCAGGCGAGTTCGTCTATGACCACCCCTTCCAGTGGGGCAGCAAGCGGACGGGCCCGGATCTGCAGCGCGTGGGGGGCCGCTACAGCGATGAGTGGCACCGCGTGCATCTGAACAATCCGCGTGATGTGGTGCCCGAGTCCAACATGCCTTCCTTCCCCTGGCTGAAGGACAACACCCTGGATCCGGCGGCTATCGGCCCGAAGATGAGCGCGCTGCGCAAGGTGGGTGTTCCCTACACCGATGCGGAGATCGCCGCTGCAGGCGACGAGGTGAAGGGCAAGACCGAGCTGGACGCCCTGGTGGCCTACCTGCAGGTCCTGGGCACGGCCCGCAAGTGATGACGAGGAGCAGAGCATGTCGATCGATCTGAACTCGCTGCGCAGCATCGTGACCGTGGTGTCCCTGCTGCTGTTCATCGGGCTGATGGTGTGGACCTGGAGTCGTCGGCGTCAGTCCGCCTTCGATGAGGCGGCCCAACTGCCATTTCTGGACGACGACGCGCCCGGTTCCACGTCCACCCACAAATGATGCGTGAGGGGTCGGGCGACCGACCCCGTCACTGGAGAATGGAATGAGTGACTTTTTCAACATCGGATGGTCGGTCTATATCGCGGCCATCGTGATTGGGGGTCTCGTCTTCTGCCTGGCGTTGTTGATCATCGCCAGCCGCCGGAGAGTGATGGCCGATGACAACAGCACGGGCCACGTCTGGGACGAGGACCTCAAGGAAATGAACAACCCGCTGCCTCGCTGGTGGATGGGCCTGTTCGTGATCACGGTGGTCTTTGCCGCGATCTACCTCGCGCTCTACCCCGGCCTGGGGGCCAACAAGGGGACGCTGCAGTGGTCCGCCGTGGGCCAGCTGCAGGCTGAGAACGAGAAGGCGCGTGCCGCCATGGCGCCGGTGTATGCCAGCTTTGCCAACCTGACGGCAGCCGATCTGGCCAAGAATTCGCAGGCCATGGCGATCGGCGAACGCCTCTTCGTGAACAACTGTGCCCAGTGTCACGGCTCCGATGCGCGCGGCAGCAAGGGCTTCCCGAACCTGACCGACAAGGACTGGCTGGGCGGCGACGGCAGCCCCGAGTACATCGAGAAGACCATCCTCAATGGGCGGCAGGGCGTGATGCCCGTGATGGCGCCTGCGGTGGGGACGCCTGAAGATGTGCGCAACGTGGCGAACTATGTGCTGAGCCTGTCGGGCAGCCCCCACAACTCCGTGGCCGCTCAATTGGGCAAGCCCAAGTTCGTGGTCTGCGCTGCCTGCCATGGCCCGGAAGGCAAGGGCAATCCGGTCATCGGCGCGCCCAATCTGACCGACAAGATCTGGCTGCATGGGTGGGGCGAACAGGCGGTGATGGACATGGTCAATCATGGCAAGACCAATGTGATGCCGCCGCAAGGTCAGCGTTTCACGCCTGAGCAGATCAAGGTGCTGACGGCCTATGTCTGGAATTTGTCTCAGAACACGAAGGTCGCGGCTCAGTGAGCTAAAGTGACGACATGAGCGATACCACCACCCCTATTTCATCCTCTCCCGTCGAGCAGGCGCCAGATTCTGGCAAAGACAGTGTGGCGGAGGTGGTATCGCTCTACCAGAAGTCCCGTAAGATTTATGCCCGCAGCGTCACCGGTTGGTTTGCAACCTGGCGTTGGGCTCTGGTCTGGCTCACTCAGCTCGTGTTTTACGGGCTGCCTTGGCTGAGCTGGAATGACCGCCAAGCGATTCTTTTCGACTTGGGCGCCCGCAGGTTTTACATCTTCGGGCTGGTTCTCTACCCTCAGGATTTCATCTACCTGACGGGTCTCTTGATTGTCTCTGCCTACAGCCTTTTCCTTTTCACGGCGGTGGCGGGGCGTCTCTGGTGTGGATATGCCTGTCCTCAGACGGTCTACACCGAGATCTACATGTGGTTCGAGCAGAAGTTCGAGGGAGACCGGGCTCAGCGCATGCGGCTGGACCAGGGTCCTTGGACCTTGGAGCGTCTGCTGCGCAGAAGCGGCAAGCAACTCGCCTGGATTCTGTTCGGCTTGTGGACGGGTTTCACCTTTGTCGGCTACTTCACCCCGATTCGCGTTCTGGGTCATGAAGCGTTGACGCTGAGTTTTGGCCCCTGGGAATGGTTCTGGGTGCTGTTTTATGGCTTTGCCACGTATGGCAATGCCGGCTACATGCGCGAGCAGGTTTGCAAGTACATGTGCCCTTATGCCCGGTTCCAGAGCGTGATGTTCGACCGGGATACCCTGATCATCAGTTACGACACCGAGCGCGGTGAGCCGCGTGGTTCGAGGTCCAAGAAGGCCGATCCCGCCAAGATGGGCTTGGGGTCTTGTGTCGATTGCGGTTTGTGCGTTCAGGTGTGCCCCACCGGCATCGATATTCGCAAGGGCCTGCAATACGAGTGCATCGGTTGTGCGGCCTGCATCGATGTTTGCAACGGCATCATGGACAAGATGGGGTACCAGCGGGGGCTGATCCGCTACGCTACCGAGAATGGCCTGGAGCAGCATCTGGATCGCGGGTCGATGATGCGCCGCATCTTCCGTCCCCGTGTGCTGATCTACACCACCATCCTGATCGCGATCCTGTCGGCCTTCGCGCTGAGCATCTATCTGCGCAGCCCATTCCGGGTGGATGTGGTGCGGGACCGCGCTTCGCTGGCGCGCATCGTGGATGATGGTCGCGTCGAGAACGTGTACCGGATCCAGATCATGAACTCGGCCGAAGAGAAGCAGAAGTACCAGTTGAACGTGCGCGGCTTGCCAGGAATCATGATCGCGGGACCGTCGTCGTTCGAGTTGGACCCGGCCGAGGCACGTTGGATCACGGTGAGCGCTCAGATTCCCTTCGAGGCGGCACAGCAGGTCGGCAGTGGCATGCACGGAATCCAATTCGACGTCGAGCGCTTGGCTCATGACGACAAGACCCATCCTGTTCAGGTGGAAGAGAAGTCCACTTTCATGGTGCCCCGCTGAGCGGCACCTGAGGAATTAAGACATGTCGGCATCCGAAGTTTCCCCTGTTGCCAGCACCGCAGCCCAGGCACAGGATGCACAAAAGCCTTGGTGGCGGCACCCGATGGTGTGGCTGGTGATTTCCGGTCCGCTCTCGGTGGTCATCGCCAGCGTCATTTCTGCCGTGGTGGCTGTTCGCGGTGCCGATCCCGTGCTGCTGAGGGACGAGTCGGGTGGAGCATCCGAGGTTCATGATGGGGTGGACAGCATGACCCCTGCGCTCGCCGCGCGGAACCATGCGGCGACGCCCAAGCAAGAGCCCTGATTTTCAGGAGGGGGCAACCCCCCCCGCCGCGGCAGTCGGTGTCCTTCGAACCTGTCTGGATGGAAGGAGCATTGCCATGTCCGAATCTGCCCGCATGTGCTCGGTCAGGTTGCTCTGTGTGCTGTGGCCTGCGTTTCTGATGGCGGGGGTTGCAGAGGCCCTGGTCTTCGTCGTCGTTGACCCCAGCGAACTTCACTGGTTCGGCGCGGACAGGGTGAACTGGAGCCTGTCGGCCATCTACTCCGCGACATTCCTCATCTTCTGGGGGGTGATTTCCATCGCGGCAGGGCTGACCCAGTTGCTGAGTCTGCCGCCGGCCTCCTCACAAGACCCCAGGGATGCGGCGCATCCTGCCTGACTGGGGTTGACCGCCATCTCCCGATGGCGGCCGCCAAGAATCAGCAGTGGGCGCCGTTGATCAACTGCTGAAGACCGTCCTGGTCGATGATGCGGATGTGTCTCTGCTTGACTTCCAGCAGGCCGTCATCCTGGAACTTGGAGAACGTACGGCTCACGGTCTCGAGCTTGAGTCCCAGGTAGCTGCCGATTTCTTCCCGGGTCATCCGAAGTATCAGTGACGAGGCCGAGAAGCCCCGCGCCTGCAGGCGCTGGGTCAGGTTCATCAGGAAGGCGGCCAGCCGCTCTTCGGCCCGCATGCTGCCCAGCAGCAGCATCACGCCATGGTCGCGAACAATCTCGCGGCTCATGATCTTGTGGAACTGATGCTGCAGGTCGGTGAACTCGCGCGACAGTGACTCCAACTGGCCATAGGGGATGATGCAGACCTGGGAGTCCTCCAGGGCCACTGCGTCGCACGAGTGGCGATCGTTGCTGATGCCATCCAGCCCCAGCAGTTCTCCCGCCATCTGGAAACCGGTCACCTGATCGCGACCATCCTCCGAGGAGACGCAGGTCTTGAAGAAGCCCGTGCGAACAGCATAAAGCGACTGGAAGGCATCTCCGGCACGGAACAGCATGTCGCCCCGGGCCACGCTGCGGCGCGTGGCCACCAGGGCATCCAGTCTTTCCAGATCGGGACGGGCGAGCCCCACGGGCAGGCAAAGTTCGCGCAGATTGCAGCTGGAGCACGCGACCTTGAACGCGTCGGGTTTCACTTGGGTGGCGTCGGTCATAGGCCCATTATCAAAGAAGCATCCGTCTTGCTGCGCGATGGCGCGCTTCAGACGCGCCATGGAAGCCCGGGTGCAGGAGCGCAATTGTCCCGATCAGTATGGGTGGTTGCTTGAGTCAAATCAAGACCGGGCGCGGGACGGCTGGCACCATGGCGGCATGGTACAGATCTCAGACTCCGCCGATGTGCAGCTGCCGGTTGACTTGTTGCGGCAATTCGACGTTCCCGGCCCCCGCTACACCTCCTACCCGACGGCAGACCGGTTTGTCGAGGCGTTCACGGCGCACGACTATGCCTGCGCCTTGCGGCAGCGTGCGGAAGGGGCGGTGGTCGGGGGCAAGCCGCCGCTGTCGCTCTACATCCACATCCCCTTCTGCGAGTCGGTCTGCTACTACTGTGCTTGCAACAAGGTCATCACCAAGCACCATGAACGCGCCGGTGAGTACCTGGATGCGTTGGATCTCGAGATCGATCTTCACGCCAAGGCACTGGGCGAGCCCCAGGTGGTGTCGCAGCTCCACTTGGGAGGCGGGTCGCCCACCTTCCTGAGCGATGAAGAACTCGCGCGGCTGATGACGTCCCTGCGTCGGGCCTTCCAGCTGGCGCCGGGCGCGGAGATCTCCATCGAGGTGGATCCCCGCACGGCCTCTGCAGAGCGCTTGGCCCGCTGGCGGGAGTTGGGATTCAACCGTCTGAGCTTCGGCGTGCAGGACTTCGATGCCGAGGTTCAGAAGGCCGTGCACCGCGTGCAATCGTTCGAGAGCGTTCGTGATCTGGTCCGAAGTGCGCGTGACCTCGGCTATGAATCCGTGAACGTGGATCTGATCTACGGCCTGCCCAAACAGAACCCCGCCTCTTTCGCAAGGACGATCGATTTGGTCGGCGAACTGCGGCCTGACCGCATCGCGCTGTATGCCTATGCGCATTTGCCCCAGCGGTTCAAGCCGCAGCGACGCATCGACCCTGCCGAGTTGCCCACCGCTGCTGATCGGGTGACGATGCTGTCCGGTGCGATCGCCGGCTTCCTGTCCGGCGGCTACACCTACATCGGCATGGATCACTTCGCACTGCCGGGCGACGCTCTGGCCGCGGCCAAGCGGCAAGGGCGGCTGCATCGGAATTTCCAGGGCTACAGCACCCAGCCTGACTGCGATCTGATCGGCCTGGGGGTGTCTGCCATTGGACGCATGGGCGCCACCTACAGCCAGAATGCCAAGACATTGCCCGAGTACTACGATGCGGTGCGCCAGGGGCAGTTTCCTATCGTCCGCGGGCTGGCGCTCACACGCGATGACCTGCTGCGACGCGCGGTGATCATGGCCCTGATGTGCCAGGGGCGCCTGGAATTCGAGTCGATCGAACTGTCCCACCTGATCAAGGTGCCGGAGTACTTCAGGTCGGAGCTGGAATCCCTGGCGCCCTACGAGGCCATGGGGTTGGTGGTTCGGGAGCCTGGAGCGCTCCAGGTCACCGCCAAGGGATGGTTCTTCGTCCGCGCCATTGCCATGGCGTTTGACAAGCATCTTCAGGCGGATCGCGTCAGGGAGCGTTTCTCGCGCATCATCTGAAGGTGAACTATGCGTTGATCTTCAGTGCCCTGATGATGGGGCTGGCCGGCACGGTCCACTGCGTGGCCATGTGCGGCGCTTCCAGTGCCGCGGCTGTCGGGGCTTGTGGCGGCGGGCGTTTCGCGTGGGGCAGTTTTCACCTGGGCCGGGTGCTCGGCTACGCGGCGGCCGGCGCCATTGCGGCATCCAGTGTTTCCGCATTGGGTGAACTGGGGCAAATCAGTCCGGCCTTGCGTCCCTTGTGGGGGCTGGCGCACATGGCGGCCCTGGCGCTGGGCATCTGGCTGCTGGTGACCGGACGGCAGCCTGCCTGGCTGGACCGCCTGGGACGGGGCGGGCAGCGCGCCACCACCCTGTCGGGAGGTTGGCAGCGTGTGAGAGGGCCGGGCAAGGCCCTGGGCGCGGGCATGCTGTGGGTGGCCTGGCCCTGCGGGTTGCTTCAATCGGCCTTGGTGGTGGCGGCCCTGGCCAACGGGCCTTGGGGCGGCGCGTTGGTGATGACCGTCTTCGCCTTGGCCTCTTCCTTGGCCCTGGGGGCCGTGCCCGCCCTGCTGCTGCGCTGGATGGGGCAGCAGAACTCCGCAGCTCAGGCCGGCGTCATGGGGTGGGTGACCCGCCTGTCCGGCGCCGCACTGGCCGTGGCCTCCGCGTGGGCGCTCGGGCACGATCTCTGGATGCGCGTGGCGGCTTACTGCATTTCCTGAGTCCCGTCGGCTGCTGCGGGACGTGCAGGGTTTTGCATGCGAACGTCAGCCGAAAGACAGTTGGTCTGAACTAGAATTTCAGACTCTGGAACATCTTTTCATAACGACGCCTGGAGCCTAGCGACATGTACCAGCACATCAAGGTGCCCGAGGGTGGGCAGAAGATCACCGTCAACGCGGACTTCTCGCTCAATGTGCCGAACAACCCGATCATTCCTTACATCGAAGGCGACGGCACGGGCTTTGATATCACTCCGGTGATGATCAAGGTGGTGGACGCTGCTGTGGCCAAGGCTTACGCCGGCGCGCGCAAGATCCACTGGATGGAGATCTACGCGGGCGAGAAGTCCACGAAGGTCTACGGCCCCGACGTGTGGCTGCCGGCCGAGACGCTGGAAGTGCTGCGTGACTATGTGGTGTCCATCAAGGGCCCGCTGACCACTCCCGTGGGTGGCGGCATCCGTTCCCTGAATGTGGCGCTGCGTCAAGAGCTGGATCTGTACGTGTGCCTGCGTCCGGTGCAGTACTTCAAGGGCGTGCCCTCCCCGGTCAAGGCGCCGGAGAAGATCGACATGGTGATCTTCCGCGAGAACTCGGAAGACATCTACGCCGGCGTCGAATGGGAAGCCGAGAGCGAGAAGGCCAAGAAGGTCATCAAGTTCCTGATCGAGGAAATGGGCGTCAAGAAGATCCGCTTCCCCGAGACCTCTGGCATCGGTGTCAAGCCGGTGTCTCGCGAGGGCACCGAGCGTCTGGTGCGCAAGGCCATCCAATACGCGATCGACAATGACAAGCCCAGCGTGACCCTGGTCCACAAGGGCAACATCATGAAGTTCACCGAAGGTGGCTTCCGTGACTGGGGTTACGCCCTGGCCCAGAAGGAGTTCGGCGCCGAGCTGATCGACGGCGGTCCGTGGTGCAAGTTCAAGAACCCGAAGACCGGCAAGGACATCGTGATCAAGGATTCGATCGCCGATGCCTTCCTGCAGCAGATTCTGCTGCGCCCGGCCGAGTACTCGGTGATCGCCACCCTGAACCTGAACGGCGACTACATCTCTGACGCGCTGGCGGCCCAGGTGGGCGGCATCGGCATTGCCCCGGGAGCCAACCTGAGCGACTCGGTGGCGATGTTCGAAGCCACGCACGGCACGGCGCCGAAGTACGCGGGCAAGGACTATGTGAACCCGGGTTCCGAGATCCTGTCGGCCGAGATGATGCTGCGTCACATGGGCTGGACCGAGGCGGCCGATCTGGTCATCGCCTCCATGGAGAAGTCCATCCTGAGCAAGAAGGTCACTTATGACTTCGCCCGCCTGATGGATGGCGCCACCCAGGTGTCCTGCTCCGGTTTCGGCCAGGTGATGATCGACAACATGTGAGTCTGAACACCGGTCAGTTGGCCGGTTTTTGACCCCCGAAAAAAGCCCGGCACCGCGTAAGCGGTGCCGGGCTTTTTGTTGTCGGATACGGTCGCGCTCAGGAGCGGACGGGCTCCTCCAGTGGGCGGATGTTCTGCGCCATCTGCCCCTTGGGGCCCTGGACAAGTTCGAAGCGGACTTTCCCACCCTGCTTGAGGGTCCTGAAGCCATCCATCTGAATGGCGGAAAAGTGGGCAAATACGTCGCCGCCGCCGCTCTCCGGCTCAATGAAGCCAAAGCCTTTGGCGTCGTTGAACCATTTCACAGTGCCGATGGCTTCCATCGTTTTCCTCCTTTGGCCTTTTTCAGGCTTTTATTACTGACAATTTTTGGCACATGACGGGCGGGTGTCAATCACCATCGGTATCCGTGTTTCGTGCAAGGTGATGAGGTGTCACGGGCGGAGGAACTGCCCTTGCAATGTGTCACTTTTTGGCGCTTGCGCCAGGGCGGTCCGGAGGACCATTCCCTACCAGTGTGAACGGACTATCAAGTGGCTATACTGATTTCATGCCTTCGAACCGACCTTCCTTGCCCCCTGGAGGGGCTTCGACGTCCAAGCCCGAGGATGGGCAGGGCTCGGTCGTTGCCGAGCGCAAGGCACAGCGTACGCGTCCTCCCCGCATGTACCAGGTGGTCATGCTGAACGACGACTTCACCCCGATGGAGTTCGTGGTGATGGTGCTGCAAGAATATTTCAGGCTTGATCTAGAGGCCGCCACCCAAATCATGTTGAAGATCCACCATGAGGGGCGTGCGGTCTGCGGGGTGTTCAGCAAGGACATCGCCGCGACCAAGGTCGAACTGGTGCTCGCAGCAGCACGCCGCTCCGGACACCCGCTTCAATGCATTATGGAGGCCGCATGATCGCGCAAGAACTTGAAGTCAGCCTGCACATGGCCTTCGTCGAGGCCCGTCAGCAGCGCCATGAGTTCATCACCGTGGAGCACCTGCTGCTCGCGTTGCTGGACAACCCCTCCGCGGCCGAGGTTCTGCGCGCCTGCGCTGCCAACATCGAGGACCTGCGCAAAAGCCTGGTGGCTTTCATCAGGGAGAACACCCCGACGGTGGGCGGGACCGACGAGGTCGACACCCAACCGACGCTGGGCTTCCAGCGGGTGATCCAGCGCGCCATCATGCATGTGCAGTCCACCGGTGGCGGCAAGAAGGAGGTGACCGGCGCGAACGTGCTGGTGGCCATCTTCGGCGAGAAGGATTCCCACGCGGTCTATTACCTGCACCAGCAGGGTGTCACGCGGCTGGATGTGGTGAATTTCATCGCCCACGGCATCAAGAAGTCCGATCCGCCGGAGCCCGCCAAGGGCAGCGGCAGCGAGGGCGGCGCCCCGGAAGGAGAGAAGGAAGAGGGTGGCGAGGGCAAGGGATCTCCGCTGGAGCAGTTCACCACCAACCTCAACCAGCAGGCCAAGGAAGGCAAGATCGATCCGCTGATCGGGCGCGAGTCCGAGGTCGAGCGAGTCGTCCAGGTGCTGTGCCGTCGCCGCAAGAACAATCCCCTGCTGGTGGGTGAAGCCGGCGTGGGCAAGACGGCCATTGCCGAAGGCTTGGCCTGGCGCATCACCGAGGGCGACGTGCCGGAGGTGCTCTCCGACGCCATCGTCTATGCGCTGGACATGGGGGCTCTGCTGGCCGGTACCAAATACCGCGGCGACTTCGAGCAGCGGCTCAAGGGTGTGCTCAAGCAGCTCAAGGAGCAGCCCAAGGCCATCCTGTTCATCGACGAGATCCATACCCTCATCGGTGCGGGGGCGGCCTCGGGTGGCACCCTGGACGCCAGCAACCTGCTCAAGCCCGCCTTGTCCAGCGGTGCGATGAAGTGCATCGGTGCCACGACCTTCCAGGAGTACCGCGGCATCTTCGAGAAGGATGCGGCCCTGTCCCGTCGCTTCCAGAAGGTCGATGTGGTCGAGCCTTCGGTCGAGCAGACGGTGGAGATCCTCAAGGGCCTGAAGTCTCGTTTCGAAGAGCACCACAGCGTCAAGTACGCCCTGGGCGCTCTGCAGGCGGCGGCCGAGCTGTCGGCCAAGTACATCAATGACCGCCATCTGCCCGACAAGGCGATCGACGTGATCGACGAGGCGGGGGCGGCCCAGCGCGTGCTGCCCAAGAGCAAGCAGAAGAAAACCATCACCCGCAACGAGGTCGAAGAGATCGTCGCCAAGATCGCCCGCATCCCGCCGGCCAATGTGTCCAGCGACGACCGTGGCAAGCTCAAGAGCCTGGACCGCGACCTCAAGAGCGTGGTCTTCGGTCAGGATCCCGCGGTGGAAGCACTGTCCTCGGCCATCAAGATGGCCCGCTCAGGGCTGGGTCGTGCGGACAAGCCCATCGGTGCCTTCCTGTTCAGCGGCCCCACCGGCGTTGGCAAGACCGAGGTGGCCAAGCAGCTGGCCTTCATCCTGGGCATCGAGCTCATCCGCTTCGACATGTCGGAGTACATGGAGCGTCATGCGGTCAGCCGTCTGATCGGCGCGCCTCCGGGCTACGTGGGTTTCGACCAAGGCGGTCTGCTGACCGAAGCCATCACCAAGAAGCCGCATGCGGTGCTGCTGCTCGACGAGATCGAGAAGGCGCACCCGGACGTCTTCAACGTGCTGCTGCAGGTGATGGACCATGGCACGTTGACCGACAACAACGGGCGCAAGGCCGACTTCCGCAACGTCATCATCATCATGACGACCAACGCGGGCGCCGAGACCATGCAGAAGTCCACCATCGGCTTCACCACCCGCCGTGAGCAGGGCGATGAGATGGGCGACATCAAGCGCCTGTTCACGCCGGAATTCCGCAACCGCCTGGACGCCATCATCAACTTCCGCGCCCTGGACGAGGAGATCATCCTGCGGGTGGTCGACAAGTTCCTGCTGCAACTGGAAGAGCAGTTGGCCGAGAAGAAGGTCGAGGTCACCTTCACCGATGCCCTGCGGCAGCACCTGGCCAAGCGCGGTTTCGACCCGCTGATGGGGGCCCGGCCGATGCAGCGTCTGATCCAGGACACCATCCGCAAGGCCCTGGCCGACGAACTGCTGTTCGGTCGCCTGGTGGATGGCGGTCGCTTGACCGTGGACGTGGACGCCGAAGGCCAGGTGCAACTGGACATCCAGCCGGCCGGCAAGAGTGGTGACAAGCCCAAGGCCGAGGCCACGGCCGCGTAACTGACAGCGCGGCCTCACAAAGAAGAGAGCACCTCCGGGTGCTCTTTTGCGTTGGGCAGATGTCTGCGGTTCTCAGCGCTTGGCCGGATCCTGGCGGAAGTAGTCCCTGAACAGCGCGTGCAGGTCGGGGTGGTGCTGTCGGAAGGGGTGTGGGTTGACGAAGAAGGCCTCGGTGGCCACGGCGAAGAACTCCTGCGGGCCTTCGGCGCCATAGGGGTCGAGCAAGGTGGGCTGGCCCGCGTCGAGTCGCCGGCAGAAATCGTCCAGGGCTCCGTCCAGCACCTCGATCCAGTGGGTCTGGGCCGTCAGGCTGGGTTGCGGCGGAACACCGTCGGCCTCGCCATTGCACATGTCGATGACATGGGCGAACTCATGCACAACGACGTTGTAGCCGTCCGTGGCCAGTTCGCCCGCCTCGTCCACGTCCGGCCAGGACAGCATCACGGGGCCGCCGGCCATGGCCTCGCCGCTGAGCCACTCGTCGTATTCGTGCACCACCCCGTCGTGGTCGGTCACATGCCGGCGTGCCACCACCTCATCGGGGTGGACCACGATGCCGACGAAGCCGTCGTAAAGGGCCAGATCCAGGTGCAGGATGGGCAGGCAGGCCTGCGCGGCAATGGCCACGGCCATCTCGTCGGTGACGACCAGCCCCTGGGCTCCCGCAAACTCCTTGCGCGCCAGAAACGCGCTGCTGAGCTGGCGCAGCGTCTCGCTTTCGGGCGGGCTCAGGCCCTGCAGAAAGGGGTAGCGCGCCATCACCGCGGTCCACAGGGGCGGCGGGATGTCATGGCGTGAACGCGCGCGCCCTTCGCGCCAGTTCCTCCAGCGTTGCCACCAGCCCATCATTCGGCTCTCAGAGAGGAATCAGGGACTCCCGCCGCACACCTTCGGCAGACCAGAACAGCATGTCGGCCCGCGGCTGCGCCTGGTCCAGTTCCCAGTCGCACAGCACCTCCCGCACGGCGCCGCCGGGCAGGCTGTCGCGGCCGGGGCGGTGGGTGTGGCCGTGGATCATCAGCGGGGCGCCTGCGGCAGCCAGCCACTGGCTGCACAGCTGAGCATCTGCGTCGGCATAGCTCTCGGGAGCCCGTCCGCCGTCGCGGCTGGCGGCGCGCATCTGTCTGGCCAGCGCCACCCTCTCCTCGAGGGGTCTGGCCAGCAGCGCCGCCTGCCAGGCCGGCTGGCGCACCTGGGCGCGGAACTGCTGGTAGGCCGTGTCGGCAATGCACAGCGCATCGCCATGGGTCACCAGCAGCGAGTCACCCCAGGCGGCCCGCAGCACCGTCGGGTCGGGCAGGTCACGACAGCCCGTCTCGGCAAAGAAGCGCTCGCCGAGCAGAAAGTCGCGGTTGCCGCGCAGCACATGGATGGGCAGGCGCCGCGTGGCGACACGCAACGCCTGCGCGCAGCGCGCCTCGAAGGGCAGGGCCAGCATGTCGTCGCCCACCCAATACTCGAAGAGGTCGCCCAGGATGAACAGCGCGTCGGCCTGCACGGTCTCCAGCAACCGCTCGAAAGCGGCCGTGGTCCGCGGCAGATCCTCACTCAGGTGCAGGTCGGAAATGAAAGCCACCTGCCGCCAATCGGCGGGCAGGCGGAGTTCCGCGCAACGCGGGAACGCCTCGACCGCCTCAGGCAATCTCGACAGCCTTCTCGATCACCACGACTTCCAGCGGCACGTCGTCATGGAAGCCCTTGCGGCCGGTGCGCACCTTCTCGATGGCGTCCACCACCTCGGTGCCTGCCACGACCTTGCCAAACACGGCATAGCCCCAGCCGCTGGGCGACTCGCTGGTGAAGTTCAGGAAGTCGTTGTCCTTGGTGTTGATGAAGAACTGTGCCGAGGCCGAGTGGGGCGCGTTGGTGCGGGCCATCGCGATCGAGTACTTGACGTTCTTCAGGCCGTTGTTGGCCTCGTTCTGGATCGGGGCATCGGTCGGCTTCTGGTTCATGTCGGCCGTCATGCCGCCGCCCTGGATCATGAAGCTCTTGATCACGCGGTGGAACACGGTGCCGTCGTAGTGGCCCTTGTTCACATAGGACAGGAAGTTGGCGACGGTGGTCGGCGCCTTGGTCTCGTCGAGCTCAAGGCGGATCACACCGGCGGAAGTGGTCAGTTCAACGGTCTTGGTCATGCTTATTTCTCCAGCGTGGCTTTCTTGATCACGATCGGTTGCAGGGGAACATTGGCAAAGCCGCCCTTGTTGCCGGTGGCGGCGGCCTTGATCTTGTCGACGACGTCCATGCCCTGGACCACCTTGCCGAACACGGCGTAGCCTTCGCCGTCGCGGGCATTGGGCTGGTCCAGGTTGGGGTTGTCGACGACGTTGATGTAGAACTGGGCCGTGGCGGAGTTGGGCACCATGGTGCGAGCCATGGCCAGGCTGCCGCGCACATTGCTCAGCCCATTGCGGCTTTCCAGGGGAATGGGCGCGCGGGTTGGCTTCTCTTTCAGGTCGGCCGTGTAGCCACCGCCCTGGATCATGAAGCCATCGATGACGCGATGGAAGATCGTGCCGTCGTAGTGGCCGCTCTTGACGTATTGCACGAAGTTGTCCACCGACTTCGGCGCCTTGTCGTGGTCCAACTCAAGCACGATGTCGCCCATGGTGGTGCTCAGCTTCACCTTCTGGGCCCAGGCCGGCGACAGGGCGGCCAGGGACATCACGCCCACCGCCAGCCAGCGGCTCAGACGGGCGATGGACAGGGGCTGCCGAAGCAGGGGAGTGGTGCAGGTGGCGGTCACGGGGAAGGCTCCTTGGCTACAATCAGCCGATTGTATAGAGCGCCTGTAGGCGGTTTCCCCGTGGCCTGTGGCCGCAAGGGGTTCCCCTGGCGCCGCCTGATTCTGGCTGTTGATGACGCTGCGCATCCATAACACGCTCACCCGCCGGGTGGAGCCTTTCACCCCCATCGAACCCGGTCGCGTGCGCATGTACGTGTGCGGCATGACCATCTACGACCTGTGCCACATGGGGCACGCGCGGATGATGATGGCCTTCGACGTGGTGTACCGCTGGCTGCGCGCCAGTGGCTACGAGGTGACCTACGTTCGCAACATCACCGACATCGACGACAAGATCATTCGCCGGGCCCTGGAGCGCGGCATGAGTATCCGCGCCCTGACCGACGAGATGATCGCGGCCATGCGATCGGACATCGGCGCCATCGGCATCACACCGCCCACCCACGAGCCCCGCGCCACCGACTTCATCCCGCAGATGCTGGCGATGATCGGCACGCTGCAGGACAAGGGCCTGGCCTACCAGGCCGAGAACGGCGATGTGAACTTCGCGGTGCGTCGTTTCCCGGGTTACGGCAAGCTCAGCGGCAAGTCGCTGGACGACCTGCGTGCGGGTGAGCGCGTGGCGGTGGATGATGGCAAGCAGGACCCGCTGGACTTCGTGCTGTGGAAGTCCGCCAAGCCGGAAGAGCCCGAGGATGCCAAGTACGCCTCGGCCTTCGGCCCGGGCCGGCCGGGCTGGCACATCGAGTGCTCGGCCATGAGCTGCGCACTGCTGGGCGAACACTTCGACATCCACGGCGGGGGCATGGATCTGCAGTTCCCCCACCACGAGAACGAGATCGCGCAGAGCGAGGGCGCCACCGGCCAGCCCTTCGTCAACGTCTGGATGCACAACGGCTTCCTGAACGTGGACAACGAGAAGATGTCCAAGTCTCTTGGCAACTTCTTCACCATCCGTGACGTGCTGAGGGATTACGACGGCGAGACGCTGCGCTTCTTCATGCTGCGCACGCACTACCGCAGCCCCTTCAATTTCAGCGACGCCAATTTGGACGACGCTCGCCAAGCCCTGCGCCGGCTCTACACGGCCCTGGTCCCGTTCGAGGGGCAGGCGCTGCCCGCGCTGGACTGGTCCCATCCTGCGGCACAGTCCTTCAAGGTGGCGATGGACGACGACTTCAATACGCCGGGCGCGCTGGCCGTGCTGTTCGAGTCCGCCACGGAACTGAACCGCAAGGCCGACCCGGTGCTGGCCGGCACCGTCAAGGGTCTGGCCGAGGTGCTGGGTGTGCTGCAGCAGGTGCCGTCGCAGTTCCTGCAGGCGGGCACCACGCTGGATGCGGTCACCATCGAAGCGCGCATTGCCGAAAGGCAGGCCGCCAAGGCCGCACGCGACTTCGCGGCGGCTGATCGCATCCGCGATGAACTGGCCAGCGCCGGCATCCTGCTGAAAGATTCTCCGCAGGGCACCACCTGGGTGAAGGCCTGACGTGAGTGAAGTTTCCAGCCCAGGCATCACGCCCAGCTACTGGGACGATGCCTGCAAGCATCTGTCCAAGCGCGACCGGGTGATGAAAAAGCTCATCCCGCAGTTCGGCGAGGCCCGTCTGCAGAGTCGGGGAGACGCCTTCACCACCTTGGCGCGCTCCATCGTGGGCCAGCAGATCTCGGTCAATGCTGCGCAATCGGTGTGGGACAAGTTTGCCGCGTTGATGCGTGGCCCGTCCTACGCGATCGACCCTGGCCTTGTGTTGGCACAGGAAACCCCTAGCTTGCGCGCTGTCGGTCTGTCGGCTCGCAAGGCAGAATACCTGCGGGATTTGGCCAGGCATTTCGCCGAAGGCGAGGTCCATGTGTCGCAGTGGCAGCACATGGACGACGAAGCCATCATTGACGAATTGGTGGCCATCCGTGGCATCGGCCGCTGGACGGCCGAGATGTTCCTCATCTTCCACCTCATGCGCCCCAATGTGTTGCCGCTGGACGACCTGGGTCTGCTCAAAGGCATCAGCAACAGCTACTTCAGTGGCGAGCCGGTGTCGCGGGCCGAGGCGCGCGAGCTGGGAGAATGCTGGGCGCCCTACCGTTCGGTGGCCACCTGGTACCTGTGGCGCAGCCTCGATCCGCTGCCCGTCGATTACTGATCTTGCGCTTGAAAAAGGAGTACCCGCCCATGAGCAAGCGACACTTCCTGGAATTCGAACAGCCGATCGCTGAACTCGAGTCGAAGATCGAAGAACTGCGCTATGTGCAGAACGAATCGGCGGTCGACATCTCGGAAGAGATCGAGCGGCTGGACAAGAAGAGCCTGCAGCTCACCAAGGACATCTACACCCAGCTGACGCCCTGGCAGGTCACCCAGATCGCCCGCCATCCGCAGCGTCCCTACACGCTGGACTACATCAACGAGATCTTCACCGACTTCCAGGAGCTGCACGGCGACCGTGCGTTTGCCGATGACCAGTCCATCGTCGGCGGTCTGGCCCGCTTCAATGGCCAGGCCTGCATGGTGCTGGGCCAGCAGAAGGGCCGAGACACCAAGGAACGTGCCGCGCGCAACTTCGGCATGCCCCGCCCCGAGGGCTACCGCAAGGCCCTGCGGCTGATGAAGATGGCCGAGAAGTTCGGCCTGCCGGTCTTCACCTTCGTCGACACCCCGGGCGCGTACCCGGGCATCGGTGCCGAGGAGCGCGGCCAGTCCGAGGCCATCGGCCGCAACATCTTCGAGATGGCCCAACTGGAAGTGCCCATCGTCACCACCATCATCGGTGAAGGCGGCTCCGGTGGCGCCTTGGCGATCAGCGTGGCAGACCAGGTGCTGATGCTGCAGTTCTCGGTCTATTCGGTCATCTCGCCCGAGGGTTGTGCCTCCATTCTGTGGAAGACGGCTGCCAAGGCGTCGGATGCCGCCGAGGCCCTGGGCATCACCGCCCACCGCTTGAAGGCGCTGGGGCTGGTGGACAAGATCATCAACGAGCCAGTGGGTGGTGCCCACCGCGACCCCAAGCACATGGCCACCGCACTGAAGCGGGCGCTGGTCGACGCGCTGCGCCAGGTGTCCGACCTGTCGACGGCTGAACTGCTGGCGCGGCGCTACGAGCGCCTGAAGTCCTACGGTCGTTTCACCGACACGTCCGCACGCTGAACCCATGGCCACCCGGGTGACGACGCCGGTCGTCGCCGTGGCTTTCAGCGGCGGGCGGGATTCCACCGCACTGCTGCACGCGGTGTGGCGGCAAAGCGCTGGCACCGATCTGCATGTCGTGGCGCTGCACGTCCACCACGGTCTCATGCCCCGGGCGGACGACTGGTGGGTTCATTGCCAGCAACAGGTGGCGCGCTGGGCCCGCCGGGAGGGGCGCCTGAGCTTTCTCGGGCGCCGCCTGACCCAGCGACCCGAGGCGGGGCAGAGCGTCGAAGCCTGGGCTCGCCGGGCGCGCTACCAAGCCCTGGCCGAGATGGCGGCCGAGGTGGGGGCGGACACCGTCCTGCTGGCACACCACCAACGCGACCAGGCGGAGACGGTGCTGCTGCAGGCCCTGCGGGGCGCCGGCCCGGCCGGTCTGGCCGGCATGCCTCGTGCCGTCGAACGCCAGGGTATCCGATGGGTGCGCCCCTGGCTGGGCCAGCCGGCGTCGGCCATCGACCACTACATCCAGCGCCACCGGCTGCGACACATCGAGGATGACAGCAACCTGGATCGGCGCTTCGCCCGCAACCGGCTTCGGCATGATGTGCTTCCGGCCCTGGAGGCCTGTTTCCCTCATGCGCAGGACGCGCTGGTCGCGGTAGCCCAGCACAGCCACGACGCGAGCCAGTTGATCCAGGAAGTGGTGCAGGCCGAGTTGCAGCGGCTCGGGGCCAGCGGGGTTGAACTGCCGCTTCCGGGCTGGACCGGAATGTCAGCTGTTCGGCGCCGTCTGGTGCTGGCGGCCTGGCTCAAGTGGGCGGCGGCGGAGCACGGCCTGCCGCCGCCCCATGCTTCGCTGCAGACGCAGATCGCTTCAGGGCTGACGCGGCCCGGGCCGGCACGCTGGCAATCGGAGGGCGGTCTGGAATGGCGGCTCTACCGTGGCGTGCTGTCGGCCACGCTTCTGTCGCCGGGGCAGGTTGCCGGACAGCCCCGGCAACTGATGGGGCCCCAGGCGCTGGAACTCCCGGATTGGCAGGCTCGGCTGGACTTCGAGCCCGTGCAGGTGGGCGGGCTGAGTGCCGAGCAACTGAGCGGCGCCTGGCTGCTGCCTCGGCAGGGCGGTGAGCAGTTCCAGGTCGGCCCCGACCGGCCGCCGCGCAGCCTCAAGAAGCAGTTCCAGGCGGCCGGCGTGCCGGCTTGGCAACGGCACGCCCCTGTGCTGTGTCGTCGCAGGGCCGATGGCCGGATGGATGTGCTGTTCGTGCCCGGTCTGGGGGTGGATGCGCGGCACGCTGCGGTGGCGGGCACACGTCAGTGGCGACCGATCTGGTCAACGGATCGGCCGGATGAGGTCAGCGATCCCTTAGAATAGGGGGTTTGCGTGGTCGCGAAGCGGCTGTGCAGCCTCCCGGCCCCGCAAGGGCGTTGTCGCATTTTTCGCTACCCCATGGCTTTGATCGTACACAAATACGGCGGCACATCGATGGGCTCGACAGAGCGCATCCGCAGCGTCGCCAAGCGCGTGGCCAAGTGGGCCCGTGCGGGCCACCAGATGGTCGTCGTTCCCTCCGCAATGAGCGGCGAAACCAACCGCCTGCTGGGGCTGGCCAAGGAGGTTTCTCCGGCCAAGCAGACCCCCGAGATGCTGCGCGAGCTGGACATGATTGCCTGCACCGGAGAACAGGTGTCCGTGGGCTTGCTGTCGCTGGCCCTGCAGGCCGAGGGGATGCTGGCGGTCAGTTACAACGGCTGGCAGGTGCCGGTCAAGACCGATTCGGCCTACACCAAGGCCCGCATCGAGAGCATCGATGACGCCAAGGTGCGCGCCGATCTGGCTGCTGGCAAGGTGGTGGTGATCACCGGCTTCCAGGGCGTGGACGAGGGCGGCAATGTGACGACCCTGGGCCGCGGGGGCTCCGACACCTCGGCCGTGGCCATCGCCGCGGCGATGAAGGCCGACGAGTGCCTGATCTTCACCGATGTGGACGGTGTCTACACCACCGATCCGCGCATCGTTCCGGAAGCCCGTCGCCTGCACACCATCAGCTTCGAGGAAATGCTCGAGATGGCCAGCCTGGGCTCCAAGGTGCTGCAGATCCGCTCGGTCGAATTTGCCGGCAAGTACCGTGTGCCGCTGCGGGTGCTCTCCAGCTTCACCCCCTGGGATATCAGTGTTGAGGAAGAGGCCAAGTCGGGCACTCTGATCACCTTCGAGGAAGACGAAAAGATGGAACAAGCCGTTGTCTCTGGCATCGCCTTCAGCCGCGACGAAGCCAAGGTCACCGTGACGGGCGTGCCCGACAAGCCGGGTGTGGCCTCGCTGATCCTGGGCGCCGTGGCCGATGCCAACATCGAAGTCGATGTGATCATCCAGAACGTGTCGCAGAACGGCAAGACCGACTTCTCGTTCACGGTCAACCGCAACGACTACCAGCGCACCCTGGACCTGCTGCGCACCCAGGTGCAGCCGGCCACCGGCGCTTCGGACGTGGTGGGCGACCCCAAGATCTGCAAGGTGTCCATCGTGGGCATCGGCATGCGCAGCCATGTGGGTGTGGCCAGCAAGATGTTCCGCTCGCTGAGCGAAGAGGGCATCAACATCCAGATGATCAGCACCAGCGAGATCAAGACCTCGGTCGTGATCGACGAGAAGTACATGGAGCTGGCCGTGCGCGCGCTGCACAAGGCTTTCGATCTGGATGCATCGATTTCGGCCGTGGACGAGGCAAAAGCCTAAATTCACGCTATACTGCTGAGCTTAGGTTGGAGACGTGACCGAGAGGCCGAAGGTGCTCCCCTGCTAAGGGAGTATGGGGTCAAAAAACTCCATCGAGGGTTCGAATCCCTCCGTCTCCGCCAACCGACTGCAAAAACGCCGCTGAAAGCGGCGTTTTTTTTCCGGGGCCCTATCCTGCTTGGAATGACGGGCATTGCGCCCCCTGTTCTGCCGGGCGCGCGCGCAGACCGCACCTCAGAATCGGTGCATGAACTCTGCCTTCCTTCTGGGCTTGCTGCTGGTGTTGGTGCTCGGGGCTGGCGCCCTGTGGCGGCGCCGTTCATCGCCGTCCGATGCGCCGGCAGCCGGGGCCCCTCCGGGCGCGGGCGACCACCTCGCGTCCCCCCCACCGGTGCCCGACGCCGACGACGGTGTGCAGTCCACCCTGATCTGCGAGCCTGTGCCCACGGCCTTGAGCGGTTTCCGGCTGCTTCATGCCGATGAGCTGTCCGAGGAGCGTCGCGCCGCCATCACCGCGGTGTTTCGCAACATCCCGCGGCCTTCGCGGCTGATGCAGCACCTGGCGGCGGTGGATCTGCTGAGCGAGGCCAGCGCCGCACGGCTGGTGGAACTGATCGCGGCCGAGCCGGTGATCGCGGGCAAGCTGTTGTCGGCCGTGAATTCACCGCTCTATGGCCTGCAGACGCCGGTGGTGAGTGTGGCCCAGGCGGTGACCTTTCTGGGGCTCACGCAGGTGCGCGCCATCTGCCTGCGCTATGCACTGATGCAGAGCTTCGCCCAGGAGGCGCCGGAGCGGCAGGCCATGCTGGACCGGGTCTGGCAGAGCAGCGCACTGGCCTGCGAACTGGCTCACGCCCTGACCCACACCCTGTCCATTCGGGACCCGGGGGCCGTGGGCAGCGCGGTGCTGCTGTCCTTTCTCGGCCGCCTGGCGGTGACGGCCACCACCCCGACCCGTCTGCTGGCGGCCATGGACCAACCCGATCACCTGGCCAGGACCCGGGCGGAGCAGGACCTGCTGGGCGTGGGTTCCGGTGAAGTGGGGCGGTTGCTGATGCGCGACTGGGACTTGCCGGAGCCCATCATCGCCAGTGCCTGTGATGCGGCGGACTGCCTGGTCCTGCCTGCGTCGTCGACCGATCCCGGCCGTGCGGAGACCTTGGCGCTGACCTATCTGTGCGCACGCCTGGGTGAGCGCCTGGCCAGCGGGGCGCTGCCGTCCTTGCAGGCCTTCGAACTTCTCAGCGAGTCTTCGGCGGATTTCTTTCACCTGCGGCAGGGCCTGTCGCCCGCCCGTCTGACCCGCTGGACCGCAGCGCTGCGCGCGCCTGCGCTGTCGGCACGGCTGAGCCGCCTGCAGGACGCTTCCTTCCGGGGCTATTGAGTGACCGCGCCAGGCTCGGCGGCTTCGACGGCGGCGTTCTGCTGAACCCAGGTCCGGAGCCAGGCTTCGGCCAGATCCAGGTCAGCCAGGGCCTGCGGTGTCGGGGGGTGGTCCAAGCCGAACTGATCGGCACGCAGACCCAGCAGCAGGCACGGCGGCGGAACTCCTCCAAGCACATCCTGATAGACCTGCAGCAGGGCCTGCGGGGAGAGGGCGTGGCTGGTGAAGCTGCTGTCCCGGCAAGGGGTCAGCGCCATCGTGCTGAACGGGGCCGACAGGCCGACCACCGCGTCGATGAGCAGCACGGCCCGCCGCCCCTGCAGGTCCAGCACGTGCTCGACCTGCAGTTGCTGATCCTCCAGGCACTGCACCGCGCAATGCTGTGACGCTGGCTGCTGCATCAGCCAGCGCTGGATCCGGTCCAGCAGCAGAGGGGCCAGCGCATCGTCGCCGCGGCTGCGGTTGCCCCAGGCCAGCAGCAGGCAGGGAGCGGGCGGCCGAGCGGGCGGTGGAGCGGTCAGACCGTCCACGTCAGCGGGCCATCCAGCCGCGTGAAGTGCCCCTCGGGCGACCTGGCCACATGGTCCAGGGCCTGGCCGTCCGCATCGACCAAGGCCACTTCCAAGGGCATGCGGCCCATCGCATGGGTGGCGCAAGACAGGCAGGGGTCGTAGGCGCGGATGGCCACCTCGATCTGGTTGAGCAGACCCTCGGTGATCTCGCGGCCGTCGAACTGTTCGCGGGCCACCGCCCGCACCGCCTCGTTCATGGCCTGGTTGTTGTGGGTGGTGGAGACGATCAGGTTGCAGTGGGTGATCAGGTCGTCGTCGGCCACCCGGTAGTGGTGGATCAAGGTGCCGCGCGGCGCCTCGATGATGCCCACGCCCTCGCCGCTGCGTTGGCCGGCGCCGAGCAGATCCCCGGCCAGGAGGTCCGGATCGTCCAGCAACTCCCGCACCACCTCGGCCGTGTGCAGCACCTCGATCATGCGGGCCCAGTGGTAGGCCAGCGTCGCGTCGATGAGGGCCCCCTGGCCGTGGGCGACGAAGACCTGGCGTTCGACCTCGGCCAGCGGCGAGGGGATGCGGTCGCAGTTCTGCACCCGGGCCAGCGGCCCCACCCGGTACCAGCCCGCGGCAGGCCCCAGGCTGCGCAGGTAGGGGAACTTCATGTAGCTCCAGGGGCGCACCTCTTCCTCGATCAGGTCGAGGTAGCGCTGGTCATCCACCTGCTCGTGCAGCAGCGCGCCCTCGGCGCTGCGCACCCGCAGCCGGCCGTCGTAGAGGTCCAGTGCGCCGTCCGGCCGCACCAGCGACATCAGGTGGGCCGGGCTGCGGGCAAAGCCGTCGTACAGCGCCGGGTTCTGGGTGTGAAGGCGCTGCACCAGCTGCACGGCGCCCTGGGCCCATTGCACCATCTGGTCGGCCTGGGCACGCAGCATCGCCTGGTCCTCGGCGCTCAGGTGGCGGTTCATGCCGCCAGGCACCGAGCCGGTCCCATGCACCCGCTTGCCCGCGGTGGCACGGATGATCTCCTGGCCGTACTTGCGCAACAGCACGCCCTGGCGGGCGATGTCGGGGTGGGCCTGGGCCACGCCGACGATGTTGCGGCGGGTGGGCTCCGAGTCGAAGCCGAACAGCAGATCGGGCGAGGACAGGTGGAAGAAGTGCAGGGCGTGCGATTGCAGCACCTGGCCGTAGTGCATCAGTCGCCGCAGCTTCTCGGCGCTGGGCGGGAGGACGGTGATGCCCAGCGCGCGGTCCAGCGCCTTGCAGGCCGCCAGGTGGTGCGACACCGGGCAAATGCCGCACAGCCGCTGCACCATCACCGGCACCTCCCAGTAGGGGCGGCCACGGATGAAGGCCTCGAAGCCGCGGAACTCGACGATGTGCAGTCGCGCCTGCTGCACCCGGTTGTGTTCGTCCAGCAGCAGTGTGACCTTGCCGTGGCCTTCCACCCGCGACACCGGGTCGATGGCCACGCGGCGCAGGCCTTCGGGGGGGGCGGCGGTTTCCAGGTCGGGGGCGGCCATGGTGTCAGTCGTAGTGGATCTGGCCGTGGGCCAGGCGCGGCGTGCGCCCGGCCAGCAGATCGGTGAAGAAGGCCCAGAAGGTGTCGGCCGAGGGCGGGCAGCCGGGCAGCTCGTAGTCGATCAGCACCACCTCGTGGATGGGCCGCACCTGGTTGAGTGGCAGGGGCAGTTCGGGGTCGCTGGGCACCTGGGCGTCCGCACGTGTGCCGGGGCGGTGCACATAGACCTCGCGCAGCACGTCGCCGATGTCCAGCCGGTTGCGCTGGGCCGGCAGGCCCCCGTTGATGGCGCAGGCGCCCACCGCCACCAGCACCTTGCACTGGGCGCGGAAGGCCTGCAGCACCTCGATGTTCTCGGCATTGCACAAACCGCCCTCGATCAGGCCCAGGTCGCAGGGGCCCACGGTCTTCAGGTCGGTCAGCGGCGAGCGATCGAACTGCACGTGCTCGATCAGCGTGAACAGGCGTTCATCGATGTCCAGCAGCGACATGTGGCAGCCGAAGCAGCCGCCCAGCGAGGTGGTGGCCACACGCAGCTTGCGTTCCGGCGGCGGCGGGTAGGGCGCGGCGCCGGTCATGGAGTCTCCTCGTCGGCCGGTGGAGCGGCCTCCTGGCTGTGCGGTTCGTCCACCCGGTGCAGGTCGTAGCGGCGCTGGCCGATCGGATCCCGGAAGCCCACCCGCTTGGGCATCAGCGCACCCACCGGGCAGATGCCCGCGGCCTGGTCGTGCACGCTCAGGGCGGAATCGCCCAACTGGCCGCTGGGGCTGTCGACCACCAGATGGCACCGGGTGCCGTGCCCGGCGATGGCGAAGACCGACTTGCCGTCCAGCAACTCGCTGGCGCGCACGCACAGGCCACAGAGGATGCAGCGGTTGTGGTCCAGCAGCATGTCGGGATGCGAGGCATCCACCGGTCGGCCGGGATAGAACTCCTCGAAGTGCGGGCCGGCCATCTCGTGCTGGTAGGCCGTGGCCTGCAGCAGGCAGTTGCCACTGCGTTCGCAGGACGGGCAGAAGTGATTGCCTTCCACGAAGAGCATCTGCAGCAGGGTGCGGCGCTCGGCCTGCAGGGCCGGCGTCTGGCACTCCACCACCGCGCCCGGCGCGGCCAGGGCGGTGCAGGCCGAGACGGGGCGGCCGTTGAAGTTCACCATGCACAGGCGGCAGGAGCCATGGGCCGGCAGCCCGGGGTGCCAGCACAGGTGCGGGATGTAGCGGCCGACGCGGTGGGCGGCCTGCAGCACCGTGTCGCCCGGTGCCATCGGCACCTCCTCGCCATCGAGCAGGAAGCTCAGCCCGGATGCGGTGTAGCGGCTCATGGGGTGGTCGGGTGAGAAGGGGGCCAGTGCGCGGCGGCATCCTGGCGACCGGTGGCGGCGCGGGCGATGGACAGCTCGGCGTCCAGGTCCAGTGCGGGCAGGAAGTGCAGTGACTGCAGGCGCCGCTCGTAGCTGGGGCGGAACTTCAAGAGCGTGTCGCGCAGGGGGTTGCAGGCCGCCGCGCCCAGCCCGCAGTGGGTGCTCTGGTGCAGCAGGGTGTCGAGTTCCTGCAGCACGCTCATGTCGTGGCGCGAGCCGTGGCCGGCGGCCAGCTTGTCCATGCGGCGGGCCAGCAGTTCGGTGCCCACGCGGCAGGGGGTGCAGAAGCCGCAGCTTTCGTGGGCGAAGAAATGGGCGAAGTTGCGCGCCACCTCGAACATGTCGCGCCGGCGGTCGAAGACCATCAGCGCGCCGGCGGAGGGCACGTCCTCGTAGGCGATGCAGCGACCGAACTCCGTCACCGACAGGCAGGTGCCCGATGGGCCGCCCACCTGGACCGCCTGGGTGTCGGCGGCCCCGCAGTCCTCCAGCATCCGCTCGACAGGGGTGCCCAGCGGGTACTCGTACACGCCCGGCCGCGCACAGTCGCCCGAGATGGCGTGAACCTTGGTGCCGGTGGACTTGGGCGTGCCCAGGCTGGCCCACCAGTCCCCTCCGCGCAGCAGGATGTGGGCCACGGCGCAGAAGGTCTCGACGTTGTTGACCGTGGTGGGCTGGCCCAGGTAGCCGACCTCGACGGGGAAGGGCGGGCGGATGCGGGGCGTGCCGCGGTGGCCTTCCAGGGAGTTGAGCAGGGCCGATTCCTCTCCGCAGACATAGGCGCCTGCGCCGACATGGATCTCGATGTCGAAGTCGAAGCCGGCCTCGCCCTGGATGTCGGGGCCCAGCAGGCCGGCCGCACGCCGCTGCCGCAGCACCTCCTGCAGGTGCTCCAGCAGGAAGCGGTACTCGCCGCGCAGGTAGATGAAGCCCCGGCGGGCGCCCACGGCCCAGGCGGCCAA